>NZ_JBHRWK010000046.1:0-46873 GCF_042647925.1 Amycolatopsis speibonae | reverse complement strand
CACAACGCGCCCTGGGTGTTGAACCGCTTCCAGAACAGCGAGTACAGGATCGTCGGCAGGTTCGCCGACGCCGCCACCGCGAACGCCAGCGCCACCAGGAACGCCACGTTCTGGTTCTTCGCGAGGATGCCGCCGACGATCGCGACGGCCCCGATCACCAGCGCGGTGATCCGCGCGACGCGGACCTCGCTGTCGGGGTCGGTCTTGCCCTTCTTGATCACGTTGGCGTAGACGTCGTGCGCGAACGACGCCGACGCCGTGATCGTCAGTCCCGCGACCACCGCGAGGATCGTCGCGAACGCCACCGCCGCGATGAAGCCGAGCAGAACCGGGCCGCCCAGTTCGAGTGCCAGCAGTGGCGCCGCCGAGTTGGTCGTCCCCGGTGCCTTCGCGATCACGTCCGGGCCGACGAGCGCACCCGCGCCGTAGCCGAGCACCAGCGTGAACAGGTAGAAGATGCCGATCAGCGCGATCGCCCACACCACCGAACGGCGCGCGTCCTTCGCCGTCGGCACCGTGTAGAAGCGCATGAGCACGTGCGGCAGGCCCGCGGTCCCGAGGACCAGCGCGATGCCGAGCGACAGGAAGTCGAGTTTCGTCGTGCCGGTCTTGCCGTACTGCTTGCCCGGTCCGAGCAGCGCTTCCCCGGCCTTGCCGCCCTTGTCGACGGCGGCCTGGAACAGGTTGGAGAGGTTGAAGCCGTACTTCCCGAGCACCCACAGCGTCATCGCGAAAGCGCCCGCGATGAGCAGGACGGCCTTGATGATCTGGACCCAGGTGGTGCCCTTCATCCCGCCGATCAGCACGTACAGGATCATGATCACGCCGACGACGGCGATCACCAGGTCCTGGCCGAGGTTCCCCTCGATGCCGAGCAGCAGGTTCACCAGGCCGCCCGCCCCCGCCATCTGCGCGAGCAGGTAGAAGAACGAGACGGCCAGCGTGGAGATCGCGGCCGCGGCCCGCACCGGGCGCTGTTTCATCCGGAACGCCAGGACGTCGCCCATGGTGAACTTGCCGGTGTTGCGCAGCAGTTCCGCGACCAGCAGCAACGCCACCAGCCAGGCGACGAGGAACCCGATCGAATAGAGGAATCCGTCGTACCCGTTGATCGCGATCGCCCCGGCGATACCCAGGAACGACGCCGCGGAAAGGTAGTCGCCCGAGATCGCGATCCCGTTCTGCGGACCGGTGAAAGCGCGCCCCGCGGCGTAGTAGTCGGACGCGGTCTTCGTATTCCGGCTCGCCCGGAAAACGATCACCAGTGTGATCGCCACGAACACCGCGAAAATGGTGATGTTGAGCGCCGGATTGCTGCCCTGGACGCCCGCTGCCAGCGTTTTCACCGTTCGATCCCTTCGACCTCGTGCCGGATCTTGTCGGCGAGCGGATCTAGTTTCCGGTTCGCGTACCGGACATAAAGCCCGGTGATGACGAAGGTGGACACGAACTGCAGCAAGCCGAAGACCAGGCCGACGGTGATGTTGCCGAAGAGCTTGGTGCCCATGAACGCGGTCGCGTAGTCGGCGAGGAGCACGTAAAGCAGATACCAGAGCAGGAACAGGGCCGAGACCGGGAAAACGAATACCCGTAGCCGTCGTCGCAGCTCGGTGAATTCCGGGCTCGCCTGCACCTTTTCCCAGTCGGATTCCGGATCGGACCCGAGGCCTTGCTCGGTATCACTCACTTCGGACCTCCCATCTACCTCAACCATTCGGTGATTTCGATGTCACGGAAGATCATGCCCCTCTTGGGGCGCGAGAGGGGCAATCCATTTGAGTGAACGGTGCGACTCTGCGTAGAGCGTCACGACTCGAAAGAGTGAGTTTACTTGCGGTGGCGTCCCTTGCCGGCGGTCCGCGTCTTCTCTTCGGCCTGCCCGAACCGGGCGACCGCGCGATCGCGCATGAACCCGAGCGGATCGGGCGCGTGCAGCCGCAGCATCACGCCGTGGACGTCGTCCGGCCGCCCGTAGCCGGTCGCGCGGCTCACCACGTAGGTGGTCAGGAACGCCGCCGGCACGGTGATCAGCGCGGGCTGGTTCGAGAACCACGGCGCCCAGCCGCCGGTGTACTTGCTGACGATGTTGACCACCAGCGCGGTCAGCACCAGGCCGCCGCCGACGAGCATCCCGGCCAGCGCGCCGGGCCAGCTGAGCTTGCGCCACCAGACCCCGAGCAGCAGCAGCGGGCTGAACGTCGAAGCGGCCAGCGCGAACGACATCCCGACCGACAGCGAGAGGTCCTCCGACGGCAGCAGGATCGCCAGCGCGAACGGGATCAGCGCCACGATCGCCGTCGCCACCCGGAAATCGCGGACCCGGCCGGGCAGCACGTCGGTGGACACGACCCCGGCCACGCTCACCAGCAGCCCGGACGAACTCGACAGGAACGCCGCGAAGGCGCCGGCCGCGGTCACCGCGCCCAGGATCTGCCCCCAGAGACCGGGCAGGACCGCGGACGGCAGCAGCAGGACGGCGGCGTCGGTCTTCCCGGTCACCAGCAGTTCCGGGACGTACATCCGCGACAGCGCGCCCAGCAGCGTCGGGAACAGGTAGAACAGCCCGAGCAGCAGGAGAACGTGCACCGTCGTGCGGCGCGCGGCCTTGCCGTCGGGGTTGGTGTAGAAGCGGACCCGGACGTGCGGCAGCCCCATGGTGCCGAGAAAAGTCGCGAGGATCAGCGAATAGACCTGCAGCAGATCGGTGAGACTGCCCGAGCTCGGCCGCAGCCAGTCGCCGTTCGACGGGGGCGCGTCGCTGACCACCGGGACCGGGGTGCCCGCGGTGAACTTCAACGTCGTGCCCTTGGCGACCTTGTGCCCGGCCTCCGGCGTCCACACCGCGAAACCGTTGGCGCGCGCGCCTTCCACCTGCCCGTACGCCTCGAGCACGGTCACCGAGGTGACCTTCAGCGTGACGTCGGTCTGCACCGAGACCGTGGTGTTCTCGGGGAACGTCGGCGGGGCGGGCTGCCCGAGAGGGCGCGCGCTGCCCGGCGGGCCGGCGCCGAGGAACACGATGCACAGGATGAACGTCGGCACCGCGATGGCGAACAGTTTCAGCCAGTACTGGAAGGCCTGGACGACGGTGATGGCGCGCATCCCGCCCGCGATCACGTTGAACATGACCACACCGCTGACCAGGAGCGCGCCCGCCCAGGCGGGGACGGGCAGGATCGTCGCCAGCGTCAGGCCGGCGCCCTGGAGCTGCGGGACCATGTAGAGGATCCCGATGAACACCACGAACGCCGTCGAAACCCGGCGCAGCATCGTCGAACCCAGCCGCATCTCGACGAAGTCCGGCAGCGTGTACGCGCCGGACCGCCGCAGCGGCGCGGCGACGAAGAGCATCAGCGCGAGATAGCCCGCGGTGAAGCCGATCGGGAACCACAGCGCGTCGGCGCCGTCCTTGAGCACGATGCCGGCGACGCCCATGAACGACGCGGCGGACAGGTACTCACCGGAGATCGCGGCGGCGTTGCGGCGGGAGCGCACGGTGCGCCGGGCGACGAGGAAGTCGTGCGTGCTGACCGCCGACCTCGAGGAGCGATGCCCCAGGTAGAAGGTCAGGACCGCCACCAGCACTATGCCGGCCATGGCCCACGGATTCAGCTGCACAGCAGCGATCCTCGCACGTGCGGCTCCGCAATCAGTTCTCGATCATGTCAACGAAGTCGCGTTCATGACGTTCGGCCAGCCGGTTGTACCAGAGCCCGATGCCGAACAGGAAGGGAAAAGGTGCCACGCCGAGGATCAACCAGGGCAGCGGAATGCCCACGACGATCACCCGCCCGAATGACGGGATCAGGTAGAAGAGCACCGGAAGTGAACACAGCGTGACCATAACCAGCAACGCCAGCAGGGATGCCGTCCGCAGCTGGATCTTCACCAGGTCCCGGACCAGGAGTTTTCCCCAGCTGGTCTGTTCTTCGAGTTCGACCCGGGCCCGCAGGGTGCTCGTGGCCTGCCGCGGATCGGCGAGGATCACCCGCTGCCGCTTGGGTTTCGCGTGGTGCTCGGGTTTGCCCTGCTCGTGCTTCGGACCGGCGGGCGCGCCGGGCACCGGCTCGACGGCGGCCCCCTCGGGCGGCGCCGGTTTCCTGTTCCTGCCCTTGCCGAGGGTCGGGTCCGGTTCGCGAACCCCGTTGACCCTGCGGTAGAAGTCGTCGGTCATGTGCCGCCGCTACGTCGACCGGTTGGCGCCGACCAGCCGGTCCTTGAGCGCGCGCGTGTGGCGGCGGCTCACCGGCAGCACCTTCTCCTCGTTGCCGATGACGACCTGGTAGCCGCCCTGGCCCATGCGCAGCTCGGTGATCAGCGGCAGCGAGACCAGGAACGACCGGTGGATCCGGACGAAACCCGCCTTCTCCCAGCGTTCTTCGAGCTGCGCGAGCGGAATGCGGACCAGGTGGCTGCCGTCGGTGGTGAACAACCGGGCGTAGTCACCCTGCGCTTCGACCCAGCGGACCGAAGACCGCGGGATCAGCTTGGTGGTGCCCGCGAGCTCGACCGGGATGACCTCGTCGTCGTTCTTGACCAGCCCCGGACCGCCTTCCGGGCCGTACTGCGGGGCGGCGTTGGCGGCGAGTTTGTCGATCACGCGGGTGATCGCGCGGTCGAGCCGATCCTGCTGGTACGGCTTCAGCACGTAGTCGAGCGCGCCGAGGTCGAAGGCGTTGACCGCCTCTTCCGCGTGCCCGGTCACGAACACCAGGGCGGGCGACGGGCGCAGCGCGGCGAACACGCGCGACATCTCCATCCCGGACAGGCCGGGCATGTCGATGTCGGCGAACACCGCGTCCACGATGGGCAGGCCCCGTGCCTTGCGGTCGGCCAGCCTCGGATCGTCGGCGGACAGCAGGCGCAGCGCCTCCGAAGCGTCTATCGCCGGATAGACGAGGGCGACGTGCGGGCTGTTCCGGAGACAGTGGACAAGTTCGTCTAGCCCTTTGGGCTCATCGTCCACCGCCAGGACAATGAGCTTCCGGGTGTCATCGTGAGCACTCACAGTGAGACGCATCCTGCCCATTGCCGGGTTCCTTGTCCAGCCCGCTTCACGAAAGTCGAACGAAAAGGACGGCACCGGCACCCCCGCGCCCGGGGTGGCCGGTGCCGTCATCTTTTTCCGGTGACACGAACCGCCCAGCCGTGCCACATCTGGAGGTCGATGCTCAGGCGCCGCGGGTCAGGACCGTGACGTAGTCGACGAGCATCGGGTGTCCCGGCACGATCCCCGGTCCGGGGGTCGTGGTGCCGGAGTTGTTGTTCGGGAACGCGCCGCCGATCGCGAGGTTGAGCAGCACGAAGTAGCCCGCGTGGTTGGTCATGTTCGCCCAGGTGGTCGCGTCGACCTGGTTCTGCGCGACCGAATGGAACTGCTGACCGTCCACCAGCCAGCGGAACACGTTGGGGCTGACGCTCGTGTCCCATTCGAAGGCGTAGGTGTGGAACGCGCTCTGGCAGCTCGCGCCGGGGCAGGCCCGGCTGCCGACGAGGCCGGTGGTCTCGTCGCACGGGCCGCCGGGGTTGACGCCGCAGTGCAGGACGCCCCAGACCGAGTCGATCCCGTTGACGTTCTCCATGATGTCGAATTCGCCGACGGCGGGCCAGTTCCAGAAGTTGCCGCGATACGGCGAACCCAGCGCCCAGAAAGCGGGCCAGTAACCGAGCGCGGCGGCGCCGGTGACGTTCGGCATCTGGATGCGGCCTTCGATCCGCAGCGCGCCACCCTGCGGCGGCTTGAAGTTCGTGCGCTGTGTCTCGATCCGCGCCGACGTCCAGTTGCCCGCGCCGTCACGCAGCGGCGTGATCCGCAGGTTGCCGGAACCGTCCTGGGCGAGGTTGGCGGGGTCGGCCGTGTAGTTCTGGATCTCGCCGGTGCCCCAGTCCCCCGGGCCGCCGGGATACGCGTGGCCGGTGTCGACGATCCAGTTCTCGTTCGACGGGAGCGAACCCGCGGCGCCGGTGAAGTCGTCGGCGAACACGGTGGTCCAGCCGGACGGCGGGGGCGGGACGGCGGCGGACGCCGGGAAAGCCAGGGGGACGACCAGCAGAGCCGCGCCGAGCGCCGAACCGAGCGCGGTCTTCCAGCGACTCCGACGGGAAGAAATAACGGACATCGGGCCTCCTCGTCAACGTTGTCGAGGTTTGTTGCCGTTCACAACAAAGCGGTATGTCCGATATGAGACCTGGTCTGAACCACTTACGCCTACCACCGTTCGGGTGAATCGCGCTCGGCCCGGACGCAATGAAAGGTCCTTTCCTTGCGAAATTTGCAAGGAAAGGACCTTTCATCTCACGCGGGTCAGAGGCCGAAGCGGCTCCAGGCGGCCTTGTGCTGGACGGCGTCGAGCAGCGCGCTCGCCGCGGCGGGAGCTCCGATGCCGAGCCGGGCCAGCAGCGGCTTCTTCGGTTCGGCGATCGCGATCTCGGCGTCCGGGTAGCGCTCGGTGAGCACCTGGCGGAGGCTGCCGACGCCGTCGATGAGGCCGAGTTCGATCGCGCGGGCGCCCAACCAGACGTCACCGTTGAACAGGTCGTCGGAGCCGGACAGCCGGTCTCCGCGGCGCTCGGTGACCCAGTCGACGAACAGCTCGTGGAGCTGGCCGTGCATCTTCTTCAGCCACTCGACGTCTTCCGGCTTCTCCGGGCTGAACGGGTCGAGCCGGGACTTGTTCGTCCCCGCGGTGTGCAGCCGCCGCTCGATGCCGAACCGCTCCAGCAGGCCGGTGAACCCGAACCCGCCGCTGATCACGCCGATCGACCCGACCATCGACGTCCGGTGCGCGTAGATCTCGTCGGCCGCGCAGGCCAGCCAATACCCGCCGGACGCGGCGACGTCTTCGGCGAAGGCCAGGACGGGCACGTTCTTCTCGTCGGCGAGCTGGCGGATCCGTTCGGCGACCAGGCCCGACTGCGTCGGCGCGCCGCCCGGCGAGTTGATCTGCAGCGCGACGGCCTTCAACCGGTCGTGCGCGAACGCGCGGGTCAGCGCGGACTCGACGGCGGCCAGGTTGATCGACCCTCTGGCCAAGGGTGACGGGGTCGGCGTGATCACCCCGTGCAGCTTGACCACGGCGACGACGTCCTTGCGCTCACCCCGGTCGCCGATCATCGGGAGACGGGAGGCCAGCTTGTCCGCAACGCTCATACCGCCAGGTTACCGACGTTCAGGACGGCAGCACGCCGCTGCGCGAACCGGTCACCCCGCTGGCTTCGTTCGGACCACCCTGCGGCGGGACGGCGGCGCTGTCGGCGGAGAAGTCCGGCAGGTTCGGCCGCACGCCGGGCATGAACTTCGGGACCCGCAAGGTCACCTTCATGCCGGCGCCGGGCGCCGTCTCGACCATGAGCGCGTAGTCGCGGCCGAACACCTGCTGCATCCGCTGGTTGATGTTGCCGAGGCCGACGTGCGCGCCCGTGCGGTGCTGGCTGCGGAGGTCGGCGAGCTTGGCGGGCTCCATGCCGATGCCGTCGTCCTCGACGCTGATCAGCGCCTCGGCGCCGTAGTCCTCGGCGATCACCGTGACGCAGCCGCCCGAGGGCTTCGACGCGAGGCCGTGTTTGACGGCGTTCTCCACCAGCGGCTGGATGATCAGGAACGGGACGACCACCGAAAGCACCTCGGGCGCGATCTTCATCCGCACTTCGAGGCGTCCGCCGAAGCGGGCGTTCTCGATGGTCAGGTACCGGTCGATGTTGCGCAGTTCCTCGGCGAGCGAGGTGAACATGCCCGACGTCCGGAATGAGTAGCGCGTGAAGTCCGCGAAGTCCTGAAGCAGCTCTCGCGCTTCCTCCGGGTCCGTCCGGATCAGCGACGAGATAGTGTTGAGCGCGTTGTAGACGAAGTGCGGCGAGATCTGCGCGCGCAGCGCCTTGATCTCCGCCTGCTGGAGCTGGTTCTTCGATTCGTCCAGGCGCGCCAGCTCGAACTGGGTGCAGACGAACTGCGCGACCGCGTCGGCCATCTGCACCAGCCGCCCGCGCGTGCGCCCGACGACCAGCAGCGCCGCCTCGGTCTCGCCCTCGACGATCAGCGGCACGATCACCGCGGTCCGCATCCGGCAGGTGCCGCGGTGGTTGCACGGCATCTTGTCGTGCGCGACGACCTCGCGGCGGTGCTTGCGGATCGCGTTGCCGATGGCGTCGACGAGGTCGACATAGTGGTCGTTGGCCTCGCCGTCCCAGGACAGCAGCGTGCCTTCGCTGTCGGTGATGCCGACGGCGACGCAGTCGAGCATCTCCAGCAGCTGGCTGGTGATCTTGTCGGCGACCTGCTCGTCGAGCCCCTCGCGGAGGTCCGGTGTCGCCTTCGACATCCGGTGGACGGCCTGCAGCACCGCGTTCTCCACGATGCTCGCGGGGCGCCTCAGCTTGATCAGCAGGACGACGACGAGGATCGCGAGCAGCAGCGCCACACCCCAAGGGATGATCTGCGCGATCTCGAGCCCGGACACGGCGTCCATGCTCTGCGCTCGACCAACCGGGTGCAAGGCTTACTCCCCACTTTCCGTTGAGTTGTGACAACCGAGGGTGGGGTCGACCCTACCCAAGACGGGGGTGTTCCCCCCATGGTCACTCCCCGGGGCACGGGAAAGACTGTCCGCAGGCAATCGCTTCCGGGAGAGGAACACAATGCGCGGATCGGGGAAACTCGCGGCGGGTGTGCTGGCAGGGGTCCTGCTGGCGAGCGCGTCGGCGGGGACGGCGGCCGCGACCGGGGATCCGGTGCGCGCGGCCGTCGGGCACCTGGTCGCCGAAGGGGGTTTCCCGGGCGCGGTCGCCTGGATCCGGAACGGTGAGGCGGTCTCGCGCTTCGGCGCCGGGTACGCGAACCCGGTCACGCGGGAGCCCGCGGGGCCGCACCACCGTTTCCGGATCGCCAGCAACACCAAGGCGTTCGTCGCCACGGTGGTGCTGCGGCTGGCGGGCGAAGGCGCGCTTTCCCTCGACGATCCGGTGGAGCGGCGACTGCCCGGTGTCGTCCGCGGACCGGGCTACGAGCCGGAAAAGATCACCTTGCGCATGCTGCTGAACCACACGAGCGGCGTGCACGATCCGCTGGATCCGCACTTCTTCGACCCGTACCTCGTCGAGGGGAACCGGGCGCACGTCTATCCGCCGTCGGAGGTGATCCGGCGGTCGCTCGTCGACCCGCCGACGTTCACGCCCGGCGCGAAGACGGAGTACTCGAACACGGGATATCTGTTGCTGGGCAAGGTGATCGAGAAGGTCACCCGCCACGACGTCCGCGAGGAGATCCAGCGGCGGATCCTCGACCCGCTCGGCCTCGGGCAGACGTATTTCCCGCTCCGGTCGCCGTTCCTGCGCGGACCGCATCTGCGCGGATACGACCTGAGCGAACCGGCGAAGGACATGACCGTGTTCAGCCCGTCGTACGACTGGACCGCGGGCGCGATGGTCTCGACCGTCGACGATCTCGCGACGTTCCATCGCGCGCTGCTGGCGGGGCGGTTGCTGAAGCCCGCGCAACAGGCCGAACTCGAGAAGCTGGTGCCGTACGGCGAGTTCGGTGCGTACGGCGCCGGCGTCGAAACGCTCAACCTGCCCTGTCCTGGCGGGACGAAGACGGTCTGGGGCAACACGGGGGCCGGGCCGGGGTTCTACAGCGTCTCGATGAGCACCGAGGACGGCTCGAAGCAGATCGTGCTGGCGCTGAACGTGTACGACCTGGCCAAGGACGTGGCACACGAGGCTCCGCTGCCGAGCAGCCCTCTTCCGGCGGTCGCCGCAGCGCTGTGTTGATCAACTGCAGGCTGATCACTTCAGCAGACGCGACATCCGCCGGTCCGCGAGGGGCTTCCCGCCGGTCTGGCAGGTCGGGCAGTACTGGAACGACTTGTCCGCGAACGAGATCTCGCGGATCGTGTCGCCGCAGACCGGACACGGCAGCCCGGTCCGCGCGTGCACGCGCAACCCGGACCGCTTCTCGCCCTTGAGCCGGGCCGCGGACTGGCCGACAGAGCGCGTCACGGCGCTGGTCAGCACTTCGCGGATGGCCTCCGAAAGCCCGTCGAGCGCTCCTTCGGACAGCTTTCCGGTTGTGGCGTAAGGAGAAAGCTTCGCCCTGTGCATGATCTCGTCGGAGTAGGCGTTGCCGATCCCGGCGAGCAGCGACTGATCGGTCAGCGCCGTCTTCAACCGCTCGGTGCGCCCCGCGAACAGCTTCTCGAGCCCCGCGCGGTCCAGCGAAAGCGCGTCCGGCCCGAGCCGCGCGATACTGGCGACCTCCTTCTCCGGATCACGCACGATCCAGACGGCCAGCCCCTTCTTCGTGCCGGCCTCGGTGAGGTCGAAACCCGGCCCGGCGGCCGCGTCGAGGTGGACGCGCAGCGAGATCGGGCCCTTGCCGGGTTTGAGGGGCGTCGGCGACAACGCGTCGGACCAGCGCAGCCAGCCCGCCCTCGCCAGGTGGACGACCAGATGGAGATCCCCGGCGACGAGATCCAGGTGTTTGCCGAAGCGGCCGGCCCCGGTGACCTCCCGGCCGTGCAACTCGGTCCACGCCGGTGTCGCCGTCTTCAGCACGCTGAGGGACGACACGTCGACACGGAAGACCTTCTTGCCCACCGCGTGTTCACGCAGGTGGTGAGCGAGCGCTTCGACCTCGGGTAACTCGGGCATGGCCCCAGTCTCGCGCGTTCAGGCCGCCGCGACTACTCCACCGGATGCAACGGGCCGTCGAAATCCGGCAGCGAGTGCTTCTGGATGGTCTTGGTGATCTTCGAGACCTCGCCGCGCACGGTGAACATGCCGCGGATGGTGCCCACCCAGCGCTCGGACGGCCTGTCCCCCGCCAGATCGCCCTCGGTCTCGGCGACCACGGTCCACGGGCGGCGCAGGATCCACCGCAGCGGGAAGAACAACGCGATCAGCAAGAGCGCCAGCGGGACCCAGGACGGGATCATCACGTCGGCGGGTGTCCACATGATGAGCACGATCGCGAGCAGCGCCGTCACGACGATCATCGCGATACCCGGGCCGTAGCTGCCCGCCACATCGTGCTCGAAGTCGTCCGCTGTCGCGGGAGCACGCCATTCCATCTGGGCTCGGACCACCCAGTCACGGCCGTCCTCGCCGTGCACCAGCCGGTTCATTCAGTCGCCTCCCGCGCGGCCGCACGCTCGTCGTGAGCGAGTTCCACCGTACCGTGATGGCGGCCGGATTCGCGAGAGTTCGGAGGCGATATGCCCGCTCGGGCGTTATGGGCACGTCGGGTAGTCGACACCTGGTTCCGGATAGTGAGAAGTCGGCTTGACCGGGCTCGGTTCGTTTTCCGAAGGTTCACCGGACGGCGTTCCGGTCGTGCTTTCGGGAGTCCCTGTCACCGGCGAAGAAGACCCTTCCGGGTCAGTCGTCGACTTCGGCGTGTTCGACTCCGAAGGCTCTGTCGCGTCCCGTGACGTCGTCGTGGTCGGGCTCAGCGACTCCTCGGTGGGGCTGAGCGATTCCCCCGGCGGGATGTCGTCCCGCTTCGAGGTGGTCTGGTTCGTGCCGGTCTCCGGGACCTCGTTCCGTGGCGAGGTCTCCTGCAACGGCTTCCCCTCGGACGGTGGCAGCACGACGTCACCGCCGCCCAGCTCCTTCCGCGACGTGCCCGCCCCCGGCAGGCTCGGCACATCGGCCACGCCGAGCTCGGCGCTCGGCCCGCGGCCGGTCACGACCGGCTCGGAACCTTTGCCGTGCAGCCGGTCCTCGGCGATCCGCTGCGGCGGGATCTGCACCGGCTGGTCGTTGGCGGGCGGGGCGACCTGCGCCGGCAGCAGTGCCAGCTCCGGCAGCCCGCCCCCGGACAGCCCGACGGTGTGTGTGACGTCGGTACCGAACACGGCCGGACCGGCGACGATGCCGACAGCGCCCGCGGCGGCCGTCGATGCCACCGCCAAACCGACCTTCACCTTCGACCCGAGCAGAAGTCCCTTGACCGACGCGGCGAGCCCCGACAACGCCCCGCTCGCGTGGGCACCGGCGGCCGCCGGCACCAGCAGCGCCACCACACCGGCGTGCGCCCGCAGCGAGGAACAGACATCCCGCAGCTCGTCGTGCGTCGCCCGGCAGGACTGGCACCCGATCAGGTGGGTCTTGATCCGGCGCGCCTCGGCCCCGGTGACACTGCCCGCGGTGAACCCGCCCAGCTTCTCCACCACCGCCCGGCACGAATCCGGCCCGCGGTTCACCGACAGATGCGCCTGCAGATACGCCGCCCGCAGCCCCTGCCGCGCCCGTCGTGCCAACGCCGCCGTCGCGTTCGCGCTCAACCCGAAATGCGGCGCGACCATCGCGGGCTGCTCGCCCTCGACCTCGGTCTGCCACAGCACCGAACGCCAGCGCTCGGGCAAACTCGTGAAGGCGGTCGTGATCAGCGAATGCTCGGCCGTGCGGGCGTGCGTGTCCGCCCCCGCCCCGGCCCGGAAGGTCAGCTCGTCGTCGCTCACCGGCACGTCACGACGCGCCCCGTGCCACTCCCACGAGACCCGGCGAGCCACCGTCAGCAGATAGGCCCGCACGTAGTCCCGCGGCCCGGCACCCCGGCGCAACGCCTGAAGCACCCGGAAGAAGGTCTCGGCCGTGATGTCCTCCGCCTCCGACCGATCGGAGGCGAGACTGCGCGCCAGCCGCCGCACCGCCGCGGCGTGAAGTTCGAAAAGCTCCCCGAAGGCGGCGTCCTCCCCATGACGGAGCCGCTGGAGCAATGCCTGCTCGTCGGATTCCGAGGCCGCCTGAAGCGGCACCGTGCCCTGCTCGGTCATCCGGCCAGGCACCTCCTCCCCGAAGGACTCACCATTCGGTCGAATGGGGACACCATACGGAGGTATGCAGCCGTCGTCACCCCTTGTACGCCAGCTGTGACGCCGAAGCACCTGTAGGGGTGGGTCAAAATAGCTACAGACGGTCGGTGTATGGTTTCCCCACTGCTTCAAACGAGTGTTGAAGCAGTGGAACACATGCGGATGTAGCGCAGCTGGTAGCGCATCACCTTGCCAAGGTGAGGGTCGCGGGTTCGAATCCCGTCATCCGCTCGCAAGTGGGCATGTCATGTCCAGGGAACGCCTGGACCATGGCTTGCTCACCATAATTCCCGGGGCCCGAGCCCCGGACCCCCACGTCGCTTGTCGCTCGCGTTGGCGAGTCGGCTATAGGGCACGTCGATCTTCTTGGTTCTCCTTTCGGTTTGTTCTCTGATCTTGATGGTTACTACGTGCTACAGGTTCGGTGAGCGGAGTCACACGACCGTAGTAATTCGGATTTGTGCATATGTCGCCCCTGCTGGCGGCAGCCGCCACCTGGGCGTTCGGTACTTTGTGGACCGGATCTTCGAGGTGGGGAAAGACGGATGAGCGAGAGCGCGCGCGACGGCAGACCCGTCGCGACCATGGAAGCCGAGCAGGCACCTGAGCCCGGCAAGCCCGCGAAGCGAGCCCTGCTCGACAGGCTCCCCCTCTGGGCCCTCTGGGCACTGACAGCGGTACCGATCGTTCTGTCGATCACCGAGGTCCTCCGCGCCCCCAAGATCAACCACGCGGATTACTGGGTCGTCCTCGGCCTGACCGCCGACACGAACGGCAACCTGGACGTCGCCCAGCTGTTCCACCTCTATCACGAACACCCGATCGTGCTGGTCGGCCTCGTCTTCTGGCTCGACGCGAAACTGTTCGCCGGCACCCAGCCCCCGCTCGGCTTCCTCAGCGTCATCCTCGCGGGGGGCATGTTCGCCGCGATGTGGAGCATGCTGCCCCGAACCCTCACCGGCCTGCGCCGCGCCGGCGTCGTCGCCGGGCTCTCCGGCCTGGTGTTCTCCGCGGGCACGGTCGAATACTTCGGCGACGGCATGATGGGCGTCCAGTGGCTCCTCGGCCTCGCCCCCGCCGTCATCGCGATCGCCTTCGCGCACCACGGCAAGCTCGTCCCCGCGTTCCTCTTCGCCTTCATGGGCAGCCTGGGGCACGGAGTGGCGTTCCCGGTCTGGATCGTCCTCGCACTCGTCCTCTGGCTTCGCGGCGAGAGCCGGATCAAGACCGCCCTGCCGCTCGGCCTCGGTCTAGTCGTCTTCGTCCTCTGGCGCATCGCGCCGTGGCCGCCGAGCTACCAGAAGCCGAACGTCGTCGGCGTCGACACCTACCTCGGTGCGATGACCAGCACCATCGGTCAGTCCTGGTCCACCAAATCAGCCGATCTCGCGTTCCTCGCGGGCGCGCTGACCGTCGGTCTCTTCGGCATCTTCATCGCGACAGCCGTGAAGCAGCGGCTCACGGCCAAGACCGAGGACTTCATCGGCGGCCCCGACGGCCCGGCGCCGGTCGCGGCCGTCGCGGGCTGGTTCGGGCTGGCCGCCCAGGTGATCCTGAACGGCGCGATGATCGGTATCAGCCGAGGCGGCTACAACGCCACCGAAGGCCTGTCACCCCGCTACGTCGGGATCGGGCTCCTCGGTGTCTGCGCGGTGCTCGTGCTGTTGGTGACCCGCGGCCCGCGGGCGGTTCGGCTCAAGGCGATCCCGCTGGCGCTGGTCATGGCGCTGTGCGTCTACGCGATCGGGAACACCGCCGCGGGCGCGACCCGCTACCGGTACGCGTATCAGCCCGTTCTCGCGGTGGCGATGCACGTCAACGCGGGCGGGGTGATGGCCAAGATGTTCGCCTACAGCGACTTCCTCGACCAGGAACGGGCCATGGGCATCTACCCGTTCACGCCTGATTTCACCCTGGGCTGCGGCGCGGGCGGGCCGGAACTCGGAACGACCGTCGACCTCGCCAAGGCCGTCGAACTCAAGGGCCCCGGCTACGGCACCAAGGACACCGCCGGCGCCGTCGACACCGCACCCGTCACCGGTGACAAGCAGATCAACGGCTGGGCGCTCATCGGCGGACAGCAGGCCCAATGCATCCTCATCACGAACGGCGGGGGCAAGGTAGTCGGCGGCGGCACGGTCGGGCTTCCTCGCGACGACATCTCGCAGTTCATGAACGGAACCGGCCGCTCGGGCTGGCAGGCTGTCGCGGCGCCGGAGGTCAAGGACGTGGTCGTCCTCGCCTATCGCGACGGCGTCTACCACCGCATCACCACGATCAAGGACGCGGGGAAGGGCTAGAGCGCGGGCGCTTTGTACGGGTCGTGCTCGGCGAGAAGCTTGTCGACGCGGGCCTGGTCGACTCTGCTGACGACGGAGTTCTCGTCCTGCCGATCACGGATGCACTTGGCGAGCGTGAACGCCGACGTCGTCAGGAAGAGCATGCCGAGGGCGAGGAAGCCGCGGACCCAGCCGTCGACCGGCAGGTACCAGATGCCGACGACGACCGCGATCAGCGCCAAGCCGAACGAGAGGGCGGCCTGGACGAAGAACGCGACGGTGGTGGGAGGCGCTGCGGAAGTTTTCGTCATGCTTACCAAGGTCGCGCTGAGGACCGCGCAGTGTCTTGAGTACAGCTACTCAAGAAGTGTTGCGATTCAGATCCCGAAGCCCGTCCGTCCAGCACGATCGTCACGACTGGCCTGCCTCGTCTCCAACCCGGCTGACGATCAGTCGGACCACCCTTGCACGTTCGACATCGAATCGACCGGGAAGAAGCTCTGAGAATTCAAGCGCTCACCGGTCTTTCTCTCATATGTTTCCGACGCAAGGTAGAGCAGGCCTTCGGCCCCCTGCGTAGCCGGTGCGATGAACAGTCCGAATCCAACCCCGGACTCGAGAACCTCGCCATAGACCTTCTCACCTGCCAGTATGCACGCACAGCGCGCATACTGGAAATGGTCGCTTGTCTGCTCGAATTCCAAACCGGATAAATATACCGGAATTTCCGCGAGCTCTCTCCGGTCAATCCGAAAAAGAGCTTCGTGCAGAAACTCGGCGAACCGCTCCAAAGTGTTGGGCGTCATCACATCGAGTCGCGAGGAGATCCGCTCCAGGGCAGCATCAACGTCGTCGGCGTCGCGTACCGGATTCGATCCGATAACGCTCCAGAAATCAGACACAGACAACACCTTTACCACTACCAGAGCTTGAGTTGCTCAAACTTACGTCCTTCCGTCAAGATTTTCTTACCCGGTGAAGCGTTTTTATTTGACAAGGCAACTCCCTTGTCGCCCAATTCCTTCATCCGAAGATGCTCAGCAACAAAGAGGTCATTGTCCGAGCCGCAGACGTGGGTGCATGTCGCGTCACCTCGACTCTTCAAACGTCCGCTATCGATGTGGTCCTGCAGGCGGTTGTTGAAGTTCTTGGTCTTTCCGACATACGTCTTCCCAGGGTTGAGCTGATCCTTGAACTCGTAGATTCCTTGATTTTTGTTGCAGTTGTGGACGAGGACCGGACTGAGCCCCGCAAGCACAGAGTACGTGTGGTCGGTGTCGATGGTGAGGTTGTGGACGCGGGCGGACGTGTCCCAGGTCCGAGTAGCGGTTACCTGTACCCAGGTGCCACTGCTGGTCTGCAGCCAGCTTCCGACCGTCAGCGCGTCGGCCGGGACCCACTTCCGCAGGTCGGGTGCCCAGAACGGATGACCATCAGTGGCCACGATCGGCGCCCCGCCGTCGATGCCGATCTCGACCAGCTGCTTCTGCCCTTCGCCGATGATCGTGGCGACGACCTTCCGAGCCGTGATCTCACCGGTCTCGGGGTCTGTGGCCTGCACCTGATCGTCAAGCTTCACTTCCTCGATCGGCTTCGTCGTGCCGTCCGCCATCAGGACCTGCGTACCGGGAACGAAGCTGTTGCAGCCCGAGTTGCTCGCTGCTGCACCGCCCATGGCCGCGGCGGCCGCACCGACGACGCCCTCTCCCTCGCTGACGGCGACCACCACTTGCACCGCGTTCGCCGCCATCTCGGCGTCGGCCAGGATCCGCTCGGTGTCGGCGATGACCTTCTGGGCCTTCTCCACCTCACGGCCGAAGGTTGCCAGTGCCCGCGCGCCCTTCCAGAAGCTGGCGACGATCTCGCCGACCTTCAGGATCTTGCCCCAGGGAATGAAGTTGAGGAGGGTGCTGATACACGAGCCGACCGAGCCCTCGATGCAGCCCATGATGTCGTCCCAGCCGATGAGGCTCTTGATCAGCTCACCGGCCGCGTCTATGAAGACGTCCCATTTGGATTTCTTCACGACGGCTTGCGCTTCTTTGTAGGACTTCTCGTTGTAGCCCCGCTTGGCCTTCTCCCGCTGCTCGGCCGCGTATTTCTTGCCCTGCGGCGACGACGGGGAGCTGGCCATCACCGTGCAACTACCCGTGCACTTGGCCGCCTGTTCGGTGCCTTCGTGGCAGAACAGGCCGTCCTCGCCCATGTGGAAGCAGGCCGACATGCCAGACGGATCCGTCATGGTCGCCGGCGAGTTGTTCGCGTAGGAGTACGGGTTCCACAGCTGCGGGACTCCCGGATCCAGCACCGGGTCGGTCTTGGTGAACCTGCCCAGCGAAGGGTCGTACTCGCGTGCGCCGAGGTGGGTCAGGCCGGTCGTGTCCTGGTAGCCACCGACGAAACCGTGCTTGTCCGGCCAGGTGGACGGAGCAGGGCCGCGCGGGTTGCCGAAGGGATCCATGTAGCGCTGGGTGGGCGTGAGCGTCCCCGCGGAGATCGCCAGGCCGTTCGTGCCGTGAAGATCGCCGAGCATCCACTTGAGGCCGGATCCGCCGACTCGGACCGCGACCTGGGCTCCGCCGTGCTGGTAGAAACGGGTCGCCGAAACACCGGTCGTGCCGGTGGTGATGACCAGCTCGAGGTCGCCGATCGTCAGCGTGGCGCCTGTCGGTGCGCGGGTGACGAGCCGGTTGCCGCTGGCGTCGTAGATGTACTTGCTCTCACCGGTCGGCGATGTGACGCCTTCGGTTCTTCCTTCATGGTCGTAGGTGAACGTCTGGGTGTCGCCGCCGACGTTCCGCGTCAGCATCGAGCCGGCTTGGTCGTAGGTGTAGCCGCTCGTCGAGGTCCCGTTCGGGCCGCTCGTGTCCACCTTCTGCAGGGCATGCGGCTTGACGGCGGTCGGCCCGGCCGCCGGGTAGGTCGACGTGCTCGTGACATCACCGGTCGACTTGTGGTCGACCTCCTTCGTGCGGTTCCCGGTCTTGTCGAAGGAGTACGACTTCCAGTACGGCGCGGCCCCGCCGAGTGCGGAAGCCGACTTGGCCGTCGCGCAGTCACTCGAAGACGGAGTCCACGCTTCGGTCATCCGCCGCTGGTAGTCGTATTCGAAACACTGGGTGTCGGCCGGCGCACCCGACGGGGTGTCCGAGATCTTCGTGACGTTGCCGGCCGGGTCGTAGCCGTAGGTCCGGTTGGTCAGCTGCGAACCGACCTGGGTCGCGCGGTTGACGGTGGTCGTCTGCGGACGCCGGGTGATCTCGTCGTAGGTCTGGGTCACGCCGACGTTCACGGTGGACTTCTCACCGTCGAACTGCATGCGGGACATCTCGTTGAACGAGGTGTAATCGGTCTTCGAGACCAGATTCGTGGTCGTGCCCGAAGAGTCGATCGCATACGACGTAGACGGCAGCCCGAGCTCGTTGTACGTGTGCCGTACGTGTTCGAGCGGCAGGTTTCCGGCCTTCGGGCTCACCGTGGACGCGACAGCGCCCGTCGCCGTGTAGGTGGTGCCGAACTCATAGGTCCCGGCCAAGCCCTTTTCGACGGCCGGCACATCGACGGCGTTCTTGGTCGGCCTGCCGTACTTGTCGTAGGCCACGACACGGGTGACATACGCGTCCGTGCCCACCCAGCGTGTCGACGAGGCGGGAAGGCCGATCCCGTTGGGGAGGGTGTCGTAGGTCCAGCCCGCCAGCTTGGTGCCAGTGGTCGAGTCCGCGTTGGTCTGCGTCTTCCGTCCGAGTTTGTCGTAGGTATAGAAAGTGGCCTTGCCGCGGGAATCGGTGGACGACGTCACCTGCCCGCCGTCGTCGTAGGCAAAGGTCGACTCTCCCGCGTCCGGGTCGGTCTGCCGAATCTTGCGGCCGCGCAGGTCGTAGCCGGTCGACCAGACGTTGCCTGCCGCGTCGGACATCGACGTCATGGCGCCCGCGGCGTTGTACGTGTAGTTCGTGACGTCGGCCGGATTGGCCGCTCCCGGCGTGTACCCGTCCGTGTAGAGCAGCCGCTGGACGGTCTGCCCGTGCACGTCGGTCACCACGGTTTGCGGCGACGCTCCCCGCGGCGGAATGGTCGTGACCCGGTCGCCGCCGTAGATGGTCGACGTCTGCCACTGCTTGACGCCCTTCGACATCAAGATCGATGCTGTCGCGCGGGCGCGACTGTCGTACTCCGTCACGGTCTGGTTGAACACCGTGTTGTCCGCGACGGTCACCAGCTTCGCGGCCGGCCCGGAAGCGTCATTGAAGTAACCGTTGTTGGACTTGAACGGAAGCCCACGAGAGTCGTAGACAGTGTCGCTGATGATCCGTCCGCCACCGGACGCCACGGACTGTGCTTGTCTCGTCCGCCCGAGGCCGTCGTAGATCGCGTACGACGTCGTGTACTCGCCGTTGTCCTGCAACGCTTTCGTCGCCACCGTCGTGGGGACGGCTGTCGGTGAAGTCGCCGCATCGGTGTAGGCGAAGGTCGCTGTCGCCTTGTCACCGTCGAGCTTGCTGCGCCCCGGATTCCAGACCGCTGTCTTACGCCCCAGCGCGTCGTAAGTGATGTCCGTGCGGACCTTGTTCACGTCGACCGAGAACACCGGGTTTCCCCGAGCGGGTTCCTTGGTGGTCGTCGAGACCCAGCCGAGGGGGTTCGTCACGGTGACTTCGGTGACCTGTCCGCCGGCACTGTGCACATACCCGGTCTTCGTCACCGCACCGGCCACATCGGTCGACAACACTTCACGGCCGTAGGCGTCGTATTCGTTCGTCGCGGTCGTCAGGAATTTCTTGCCTGTGCCATCCCAACCGCTGAGCGTGTCGGTACGCGTGATGTTGCCCGTCGTCGGCGGAACACCGAAGGCCTGCTTGTCATAGGAGACCTGAGCGTTGGTGATGACCGTGGACGCCGTCGCCGTACCCGAACAAGTCCCGGCGAACATCACGACTTCGCTCGACTTGTCGAACATTCCCGTGGTGTTCGGGACGTAGGTCGTCTTGGTGCAGGTGTCGTCCGTGGCGACGCCGGTGTCGCCGAGGTCTTCCTGCTCGATGACGAGGCCGTTGTCGTTGAACTTCTTGTTCACCTGGTTACGGCGATAGGTCTTGCCGTCGGACAGCAGGGTGCGGCCCCGCACGGTGGCGATGTCCACCGAATGCGCCTTGAGCAGGCCGTCCGCGCTCGTCGCCGTCGGACCACGGAGCCAGGGGTCGTTGATGGTCGCGTTGTCGACCGTCGTCGTACCGGGGAGGTACGTCCTGGACTCTCGGAGGAAGCCCTGCAAGGGATCCTGGTCGACGATCGTTCCCTTTTCGGAGTCCTCGACGGAGGCCGGGCGTTTGCCGCCGTTCGGCAAGTGGTCGCCGTCCATCCCGCGCAGGTACACGGATTCCGTCACCGTCTGGGTGGCGGACGGATGGCCGATGGACGTCCGCACCACGCCGTAGCCACGCCATTGGCTCCAGGTCTTCCGCGCCTTCGGCGTGAACTGGCCTTCGTCGTAGTGCCACGCGGCGTCGCCGAGGTACTCGTAGTGCGTCTTGACCGCGACCCCGCCCGCGGTCAGGTCTTCTTCGGAAATGTCCGTGACGACGTACTTGTGGAACCAGTCGAGGACCGGGTCCTTCGCCGCCGGCGGGCTCCAGAACGACGCGTAGCAGCGCATCGTGTCGGTCTCGGGTGACGCGGGCATGCGGGACCCCGCCACGCAATCAGGGCCGGAGTAGGCGACACCGATCCGCCCGCCGGTCTCGGTCCTGATCTCGTTGACCCGGTAGCGGGTGATCGGGTTGTACTTGTCGCCGACCGTGTCGACCCGGTTCGCGAACATGAATCCGCCGAACGTGGTGGCAGGCAGGGTGATGCTCCCGCCACCGCCCTTCCCGGTGTGGGTGACCGAGGACAGCCACAGCGCGGACGGGGAGGCATCACCTGTGCCGGGGAACGTGTGGGCCAGGTTCCAGACGTCGACATCGGTCTGCGTGCCCGCGTTGTTGTACTGCGTCCGGACCGTGGTCAGCCGTTTGCGGGTGAAGAACGCCGGCGAACCGTAGTCGCAGGGTTTGTCCTTCGCGCAGATCTGTTCGGACGGGACGTCCGGCCAGGACGAGGCGGTCGTGGAGTTCAGTTGCGAGGGGTCGCAGGTGATCGCCCCGGACGGGAGGCAGCGCTCCGCGGTTTCGAAGACGACCTGGTTCGTGGGCGCGGAACCGTAGACGCTGCCGTCCTTCAGCCGCAGGCCGTACTCGATCCGCAGGGGATATCCACCGGCGGTGTACTCGGTTCCGGCGGTCGTGACGTTCTGGTTCAGCCCGTAGTAGTTGATCTCCGGCTGGTAGTAGTACGTGCTGGCGTTCCCGTGCGGGTCCACCACGTAGTCCAGGTTCCAGCGCCAGGGTTGGCGGCACGACGAGCCTGCGAAGTTGTTCGGCTTGTAGCAGGCTTCGCCGTCGTTGTTGCCGAACACCGGGACCGTCCAGGTGGACTGGGTCTCGGCTTTGCCGGACGACCAGCCGGGCGGGCGGTTGAGTCCCAGGAAATACTGGGTTCCGTCGCCGGTGGTGACTTTCCAGTGTTGCCCGTCCTGGGCGTTGTTCGCGGCGCCGCCGAGCAGTTCGATCTTGGAACCGTCGTCGTTCTTTGGTCGCCATTGGTTCGTCCCGGCGAGTTTGATCAGCTCCGTCGACTTGCCGCCGAGGACGAGGGTCGCGTTGTCGATCCCCCAGCACTGGTCACCGGTCTTGGTCTGCCCGTTGTTGCCGCCGAGGTCCTCGCTGCACGGCAGGTAGTTGCGGACCACGTAACCGCCCGGCGTGAAGTCCCATCCGTCGCCGACCCAGGACGCCTGGTTGTTGGTCGCGGAGGTCAGCCCATCGACGCCGCTGGAGGAGTACGAAAGCGCGAGGCTCGGCGTCGCTCCACTCGGCGCGGAAGGAGCCGCGAACGGGTAGCTGTAGGAGAAACTCCCGGAAGACCCGCCGCTGGACCACGATCCGGCCGCGGACAACGGCTGGGCGGACACGTTTCCGGCGGAGCCGCTCGCCGCGGCCGTCACGGCGAAGACCCGAGGCGCGGCGCTCCCGAGCGCTACGTCCGCTGAGACTTGCCGTGTCTTGCCGTTGTTCACCGTCCCGGGAACCGGGGTTTTCGTCCGGCACTCGGCCTTCGACGGCGTCACCAACGCGCAGCCCGGCAATTCCACCAGTTGCAGCCGATCCGCCCAGCCACCGCCGTAGGCGCTCCCGAACGCCCGATAGTCGACCGCGACATTCACCGGTTCCGCACCGGCGCCCGTATCGGTCACGGCGAGCACCACGCCGCGGAGTCCGAGCGCGTCGCTGGCTTTCTGGTCGGCGACACGAACGCGAACCTTCGGCGCGGGCCCCGCCTTCTTGGCGGCGGCCGTGTCCTTCGCCCGTGCCCAGCCGACCTTCACCGGGGTGCCGTTCGCGGCGTTCTGAACGCCGAGCCCCTGCGGCTGACGACCATCGCGCGCTCCGGCGAGCACTTCGACCTCGGTTTCCGCCACTCCTGGCCAAACCGGCGGAGTCACCTTCGCATCGGGTAACACCGGCGGCGGCGAGGGCGGAGCGACGAGTGACGTGACCGGGACGCTCTTGTCCTTCTGGCCCGGCCCGAGCGACCAGCCCGGCGCACTCCCCCTGCTTTCGAGTGCGATCGCCGCGCCACCGGACGCGAGCATGATCGCGGTCACGGCCAACGCGGTGACGCGGGAAAACCGGCCGATGCGGGTCCAGCGGGTGTCTCTACGCATGACGAAGCCTGCCCAAGGTTCAGATGGAGCGTCTGCCGAGCCGGAGAAGAAGGATCAGGGGTGGTCGAGGATCATGTCCGCGGCGACACGTTGCGCGTCCAGCACACCGGTGTAGACGCGAACTCCACGGATGTCGCCGTACCAGAAATCGGATTTGTAGCCGGTCCACGCACCCCTGCCGATAAGCAGGCCTTCGAGCGGGCTGGCACCGTTCCACCCGGTCACATTGGTCAGGCAAACCGGGGAGTACTGCAGTTCGTCCGTGGAGGCGGACAGGCACGAGGTACCGGTTGTCGCGTCGTACGTGCCGGTCAAATGGGTCCACACGCCGTCAGACGCGTTGCTGTCGGAAACCGCGAACCACGCGAACGGATTCGTCGAGGTGGCGGTCGACGAACCCATCATCCAGCTCCACCGGCCTTGCCACTTGCCGTCCTGGTCCTTGATGCCTCGATATCCGAGCATGAAAGGCGGGAACTGCGGGGAGTCCACTCCGACCGCGGCCCTGCCCACCTCGTCGACGCCGGCCGTGTTGGCGGGGTTCGCCTGTTTGGCCGCGGCGACGTCCTCGGCGGTCCAGCGATGCTTCACCCACGCCTCGACGGTGAAGCTGCGATCGCCACGGAAATTCTCCGGTCGCTGCGACGCGATCTGCCCTGTCCCGGACTTGTCGAACTTCGCGACGTTGACGCCGTTGTCGTCGACCATGGCCGCGCCGCCCGAGACGGTCCCGGTGGTGCCGGTGACGCCGTCGGCGGTATTGCCGTCGAGCTGGTAGTTCGCCCGGAGAACAGCGGTGTTGGCGAGACCCGCGGTCTCGGCGGCGGGCAGGGCACGGTCCCAGACCTGCACCTGGTCGATACTGCCCTTGAAGAAGGTCGACGGGTGACTGTTCCACCGCACCTGACCGACCGCGAAGCCGCCTGTCGCGGTCCAGGTGGTCCCCGCGGGAATGTCGGTTTGCCCTTCCAGGACGCCGTTCACGTAAATCAGCACTTTGGCGGTGGACGCGTCGTAAACCCCGGTCAAATGAGTCCAGACGCCCACCTGCGGGATACCGGTGGAAGTCGCCCACCGGTACCCGTCTCCATCGATGTCCGCGGACGGAAGACCCATTATCCAGCGGTTCATGTCTTTGGAGTAGCGCAACTGGAATCCGCTGGAACGGACACCGTCCTGCCCGGCCACAGCGTAGTAACCGTTGGCGTCGGACAGCTTCACCCAAGCCGAAACGGTGAAGCTCTGCGCGGTGTCGATCACCGGCGTCTTCGTTTGACCGTAACCGTTTCCGTTGCTCACGAAAGCCTGGCCGGACGACTGCCCGACTTTGCTCTCCGTGGCGGACTGTCCGGCGGAGTCGCTGTAGCCGGTTTCGAACCCCGAACCTGGAGCGAAGGTGAGAGCGCCGTCGTTTCCGGTCGCGTCCGCCGTGCTGCTCTCGAACGCGTACTCGCGGGTGGCCGACAAACCGGTCGGCACACCGTTGTTCCCGTGCAGTGAACCGACTTCCGCCGTGGTCAGAGCGCGGTCGAAGATCACGGCCTCGTCGAGTTTCCCGGAGTACAGGTTGGTCCGGACACCGCCGGACTTCCCACCGCCGACGACCAACGGTCCCGCGCCACCGGAGCCGGTGGCGCTGACCGTGGCCTGCGCTTGTCCGTTGACATAGAGCGTCGCCGTTTTCGCGGTGGCGTCGTAAACGCCCGTGAGATGTGTCCACGCTCCCTCGGTCGGAGCGGCGGTGGAGAAGGCGGAACTTTGCGCCGGGTTGGCCTGGGCCGAGTCGGCGATGCTGAAGGCCCACTTCCCGGATTCGTGATACTGCAAGGCGAAACCGCTGCTCTGACTACCGTCCTGGGACAGCACGACCCGCCTGCTGTTCAATCCGGTGGGGTTCACCCAGGCGGAAGCCGAGAAGGACTTCGTCGTGTCCACCACCCGCGCACCGCTCGCGAAGTAGTCGCCTGCCTGGCCTGACAGGGACACGCCTTCACCGATCTTGCCGTCGGTGAACGCTCCCCGGCCTTCACCGACGTAACGCAGGCCCGTCGCCTGCGACTTGCCGTCACCTTCGAACTGCCAAGACGCGAGAGGAGCCGTGACGTCGCGGACGCTGAAGTTGTAGTCGACCCTCGTCGACGGGGTCTTCGCCCGGTTGCACGACCAAGCACTCAGGACGTGCGTGCCCTTCGTCTGAGGCGCGATGGCTACAGTCGCGGGCCCGCTGTACGCGGCGGGTTTCACGGTTCCCGGCTCGGTCCCGTTGCAGGTGGGCGGCGCGGTGTTGTCGAGCTTCCACACGTAGCTTCCGACCGAGGTCGGAGTGTTGGCCACCGTGAAGGTGAAGTCACCCGCCCGTCCGGGACCACCGCCGAAGGTGCCGCTGGGATACGTCTGGGACGACACGGACGGAGCGGACGGCTCGGAGAGCTGGACTTCGACTTCGCAAGCGCCGACCCAACTGGTTTCCCGGCCGTCGGTGACGTGCGCGTCGAAGGAGTAGAGCCCGTCCACGGGCATCGAGTCCTTGAACAGAGTCGCCTGAGCATTGCGATTGGCGACGTTCGAGTCGCTCAAGACGTTGTCGACACCTGCTTCACGCTGGTCCCAGGCGTAGTTTCCGGAGCTGACCCAGCCCTTGTAGACGCGGAAACCGGTGTAGAGCATGCCGCCGTCCGGATCCTGGACGTTCGCCTTGACCACGTAACCGGTGCTGGTGCGACCGAGCACCGGACGGACCCACGGCTGGCCAGGGGCGGGCGGGCCACAGGGATACGTCGAGGTCCCGTTGACGATGGCGAGATTGGCCGGCGAGTTCGGAAGCGAGTTGTAGGTGACCGAGAACCCGACCTGGGGAGAGTAGCGCTTCCACGTTTTCTGGTCGTTCTCGTTGGGCGAGACTATGCCGAAGGTGAAGTTCGGCGCGTTGGCTTTCGCCAGGCTCTCGATGACCCAGGTGACGTCGAAGCCGACGTTGGTCGGGCAGCCGTCCACACTTCCGAGCCAGTTGCCCAGTACCGGACCGCTCCCGAACTTCAGTCCCGGGACGATCGGATTGGTCAGCACCACGGTGTTCGAGCCACCGCAGTCCTTCGAATTGGTCACCGCCAGGTTCAGTTGCGCGGTGTAGATCTCTTTCCCGGCCAGGCCCCCGAGATTCATCTCCACGAAGGACCGCGCGGTGACCAGCTTTCCGGCGCAACTCGAGGCAGTGTCATAGATGTATCCGGCCTTGAGCTGATCACCCGAGTCCCACGCCGCGTCGCCTGGCACCTTCGAAGCGCCACAGGCGTGCTGGACCAGATAGTGGTTGCGGCCGCAGTTGGCGCAGTAGTTCGTCTGCCAAGTGGGGTCGACGTAAACCGGGTAAGCGGCGTTCGCCAGCAGGTCGGCGTCGGGCGTGAGGAGCAGCGACTTGCCCGAGATCTCGGTCGACACCTTGGCCTGACGACCGCCTGTCGCCGGACCGCGTACGAAATCCGTCGCGCCGGGTTCGACCCCCGACGAGTCCCACATCAAGGGCGCCTTGGCCAGGAAGACGTCGGCTCCCTTGGCGTCCTTGACCCGGAGAGCGCCGTCGTCGTCCTTGCTGAGCTTGCCGTTCTTCACCGGCAGGCCCAGCTTGATCTTCGCGATGGCCGGGTTCTTCGCCGCCTCCGGCGTCTTGATCACGACGACCTCGTGAACCTTGTCCACGTCCACCTCGACCTTGAGGTCGACACCGGGAAGCACGTCGGGATAGGTGGCGGTGGCACCCGACACGATCGGCTGGGGAAGCACCCCAGGCCAGTCGAGCCCCACCGAGGTGCCGTTGGCACTCAACTGCAGCAGAGGCGCCGCTCCTGCGGTCTGGACATCCCCGCGGCGACCTGCGGAAAGCGAGATATCGGCCATCGCGGCCTTCGGCGACAGTGCCCCGTTCGGGCCAGGGCTCAGCGTCGAGTCCGCGGGAACCCAGTCGCCGTCACGAGGGACTCGAACCGGCCGGGTGTTCTGCGTCAGCGTCAGGGAGCCGTCCGGGTTCGCGAAGGTTTCCGAACGCTCGGAGGTCAGGTCGTCGACCCGGACCTTCTTCTGGCCCTGTTTGGCGAATTTCGTCGCGGCCGCGGTGTCGGGGGCGGAATTCGGCACCGCCGACGGCGGCGGGGAAGCGCTTTCCCTTGGAGATGCGAAAGCCGTGGCCGGGAGTACCCCGAAAGCCACGGCCAACACGACGCTGACGACACCGAGACGCGATCTCAGACGCGACGATCTCACGGCGATTCCCCCTCGTTCTGCGGGGATGTGCCGCCCGCGCCCAGTTGAACTCTGTCCTATTCGGACGCGCGGGGAAAGCAGCCGAACAGCGTAATTCGATCATCCACGAAACAGCAGGCAGATGGTCTAGATCTCGTAGCCGTCCAGCACTGTCGGGGCGACCGGGGACAGATGCTCGTCGCGGTGTTCGGTGACCAGGCCGCGGGCCATCCGGTACACCTTGAACTCGTTGTCGTGCTCGGGGTCCTGGTCGTCCCAGACGTGCAGGAGACCGTAGGAGCCGGGCGCGAGGTCGCCGACGCGGGTGAACAGGTCCACCAGCTCGGGCGCGATCGTCGTGCCGTGCTTGTCCATGCCGCCCAGATGCAGCACCGGTGCCCCGGCGGCCCAGCGCAGGTCCACCAGATCGCCGTCGTCGAAGTCGCGGACGGCGCGGTGCACCCGCTCGACGATGCGCTCGAGCAGCGCCGCGTCATCGTCGCCGGAAGGGCTCGCTTGGATGGTCACCCACCCGTGATATTCGAACACCCGCCTCAGTTTAGGCAGGTCCGCCCGCCGGACGGCGGTCAGCCCGCCATCGCGGCCGGTGCCCCGTCGCGACGCAGCGCGTTCTTGAAGACCCGTTCGCCGTGCTTCTCGAAGGCCGGCGCCAGCTTCTCGCCGTAGACGCACAACGTCCGCTCCCAGGGGTGGCCGAGCGTGCCGAAGCGGAAGTCGTTGGCCAGGAACATGTGGTAGTCCGTGCGCGGGAACACCGGGACCGGCCACGGGTCGAGCGCGGCGTGCCGATGCGGGTAGAAGCGATACGACTGGTGCTGCCAGTGCAGCACCCAGACCCACTCGTCCTCGGCGACGCACTCCTTCAGCGCCGAGAGCGCGACACGGGCGACGTCGTTCTGCTCGACGGCGTACGGGCCGAGCCGGAATTCGGCCGACGCGCGGTCGAGTCCTCCGGGCGCGAGATCCCAGGCGATGGACGGCGCGGGTTCACGAAAACCGGGCCAGGCGTGCGCATACGTGCTCGGCCAGAACGCGAGCTTGTCGTAGACCCAGTACCAAGCGGGCTCATCTGCGACCCTGGAGATGGCTTCCCAAGCGTTGTTCACGAGCGACCCTCGGTGGTTCGGCCGATTAAGACTGGGAAAGCTTCGTGTTCAGGGCCTGACTTTGTCCAGCTCGTGGGCATACTCCGCGAAACTGTCACCTGATCAGGTGTCTTGCGCCGCCGCCGGAACCGTGAGAATGACGGTGCGTGAACGGCGAGCCCGCGGAAAGCGGGCTCGCCGTCGTTCGATCATGCGGCCGCCTCCCAAAGGCTCATGAAGGCCGATGCCTCACTCCGCACCCATGGCTTCACCTTGTCGCGGTCTCGCGGCGACAAGGCGAACTCCTTCGACCGGCGGACGTCGATCACCAGCGGGCGCCCGCCCGGCCGCAGGTCGTCCATGGTCTGTTCGAGCAGCCACAGCACCATCTGCGCCGCGTCCCGGCTCAACGGCTCCTCCTTGAAGTAGAGCCAGGTCGCGTAGACCGGGCCGTCGCCCTTGCGCAGGCCGAGGTGCGGGTTGATGCCCACCTCGAGCGCGCCGAGCCGCCATCGTGACCGGCCGACCTCGGCGAGCCGCAGGTCACGCCGCCCCACGTAGCGCAGCCAGCCGTTGGCGATCTCGGTGTAGTGCGGCCGCGTGCGCTCGTCCGCGTTCTCGACCAGCGCCCGCAGTACCTCGCGATCCCGCCCGGAGATCCGCCCGGCACGGATCGCGTTCGCGGCGCGGAGATAGAAGTTGAACCCGCCCCTGGCCGGGTCCTCGTACTGGCGGCGCCAGCGCCGGACGAACGAGGAACGCGAGGGACCCGAGCTCGTGCTGTACCCCACGAACGTGGGCAGGGTGATGTAGGCCATCCGTGTCTGCCTTTCGCCGCTGTTCTTGCTGTACAACGACTATTTTAGAACACATGTACGACAGAAAACGGGGCTTTACGGGTGACGTGGCGAAGGAGGCCAAGGTCCTTCGAGCAGCTCGGCCGATTCCTCGAGGATCGGCACCTCGCAGACGTCCCTCGGGGTGAGGTCGGTCGGGATCCAGCTGTCGAGCATCGCCGACCAGCGCGTGATCCCCCGCAACGCCTGGGGCGACCCGAGCAGCTCGCCGACCTCGCTGACCAGCGCGCCACCGGCCGCGGGCGAGAGGCGGCCTTCGACCATCGCGGTGAGCCAGCCGTGGATCAGCAGCCAGCGGGCGGCCGTCGGATCGGCGGGCAGGTCGAGCCCGAGCTCGTCGACGACCTGGCCGAACGCCTTGTCGACGGCGTCTTCGGCGGCGGACCCGAGCCCGGCGAGCAGGGCGAGGGAAGGGGTGTCGAGTCCGGCGACGATCGCGTCCAGACCGGCCTCGACCAGATGGGAGGTGCGGACGTCACGTCCGGCGAGCCTGCCGATGGCCAGCTCGCGCAGCGCGCCGCGACACGCGTCGATTTCCGTCACCCGGCACTTCCCACGTCCGTCACCGTACCGGCGGAACCGGCCCGCCACGCCTGACCAGCCGAAAGAGCATCACACCGTGGACAGGCGCGGGGTGATGCGAACGTCGAGGACGGCTTCAAGGGCGTGAGCCAGCCGCTCCAGCACCGGAATGGTCGGGACTGTCCCTCCCGCCTCGAACCGTGCGACGGCGGACTGCGTCATCCCCGCCTCGGTGGCGAGCTTCGTCTGGGACCAGCCGCGCGCCTCTCGCATTTCCGCACCGTCTTTCCTCCAGTCGGTCCGCTCGGCCATCGTTCTCACTCCCCGCCGTGCTCATCTGTCGTATGTCCCGCAAACGAGAATCCCGGTGCCGGGGGCAGCTGGTCGAGTTCGACGTCACCGACGCCGCCGAAAAGCGGCGAGATCAGTGCTGGACCAGGTCGTGAGTGGACACAAGAATGTGGAAAGACCACATCAACCACCCATAAGGGTGCATGCAACACTGGCTGCCCACACCCGGCGGCAGGGGGCTAAATGAGCTGGCAAGACGAGCTTCGACAGCTGGACGTCGAGCTGGCCGCGGGTCGCGTCGGGCACGCCGAACACCGCCGGAAGCGCGACGAGCTCCTGGCGGAGGCCTCCGGCGGGACGATGCCGTCGCCGGTCCCCTCACCGCTGCGGCGCCCGGGCGGGGAGTGGCACAGCGCCAATCCCGCCGCGCGGCCGGTCGAGCAGCCGGCAGTCACGGTCCAGGAGTCCCAGCCCTACCAGCAGCCGACCCAGCCGTACCGGCAACCCCAGTCGTACCAACAAACTCAGCCGGTCTACCCGCCCCCGCCGGCGACCGTCGAGCAGCCCAAGCCGCGCGAAGCGAAGAAAAGCGCCATCCCCCACATCGCGGACCACAAGACCACCGCGCCCTCGCCCGCCGACATCAATCCGACGGTCTACCTGCGTGCCGAGCCGCCGCCGGTCCGGGACAGGCCGTCGACCCGCGAGCTGAACCGGCCGCTTCCGCCGCTGGCCCCCGAACCCGGCCCGCGCCACCAGGCTCCCGCCGAGGACTACGCGGTCGTCGGCGAGCGCAAGCCGACCTGGCTGTTCATCGCCGCCGGTGTGCTGGTCGTGCTGACGCTGATCATCGGCGGGACGCTCTGGCTGGGCTCGTCGCCGTCCTCGAACGTCGCGGACCGGCCGCCCTCGCCGAGCGTGGCCCTGCCGCCGGACGGTCTCGCGCCGTCCGGCCAGCCCAACAGTGGCCAGACGCCGTTGGAAGATCGGCTGCCCGCGCTGCCCGGGACACCGTCGAAGGACAACTCGACGATGTCGGTCGCGAAGGGTGTCGAGCTCAACTTCTACTCGAAGGCCGCGGCCGACTACCTCGCGTCGAAGAACGTCGCGTCGATCACCTACAAGGGTTCGAACGAGGGCACGAACGGGTACCTCGTCCTGGTGATCCCGGCGAATGACGCGAAGGACGCGACAGCGATCGTCAAGTACTTCCGGGAGAACTCGATCAACGCCGGACTGCGCGAGCAGCGCGTCGGCGACCGGCTCGCCCTCGTCGGCGCGAACCAGAACGGCCAGCTCAGTGGCTTCGGTTACGTCTCCGGGACGATGGCGGTGACGACCTGGGTCTCGCAGCCGCTCGGCGGCGACGCGCAGGCGCTCGACACCCGGCTGGGGCAGACGCTGACCTCCTTGGACACTGTTCTCCCGGCGAGCTGAGAGACCCAGGTCGCGGGGAGATCACGATTCGACCCGCGAGGGCGCGTCGAGTCCGGGCAGTGCAGAATGTGCGAGGTCACCGCAGTGGTGGTATCGCGACGGCAGGGAGCGTTCTCCCGCCGGAAATCGGATAAGGGGGCCGGTGGTGTCCTGGCAGGAAGAGCTGCGCAATCTGGACGAAGAGCTCGCATCTGGGCGGCTCTCCGCGGACGATTACCGGCTCCGCCGTGACCAGGTGTTGTCATCGGCGGTCGCCTACGGGGACCCTGCCCAGCAGCAGGTCCAGCAGCCCGGCCAGCAGCCGCAGCAGCCCTTCCAGCAGCAGCCCCCTCCGCCGCCGCAGGCGCCGCAACAGCAGGCGCCGCAGCAGCCCGGCCAGCCCAACAGCGCCGACTCGACCCAGATCATCGCGCCGGTGAACCAGCCGCCGCAGAACGGTGAGGGCGAGCGCACCCAGGTGGTCCCGAGCTGGCAGCAACAGCAGGCCGATCCGAACCGGACCCAGGTCGTGCCGCCGGTGGCGTCGCCGCCGGGCGGTTTCCCGCAGCAGGGCCAGGCGTCCCCGGCCGGTGGCTTCCCCCAGCAGGGCCACGCCTCGCCCGCGGGCAGCTTCCCGCAGCAGCAACAGCAGCAGGGTTACCAGCAGCAACAGCCGCAGCAGCAGGGCTGGACCGACACCGACGCCAGCCCGCCGTGGGATGGTTCGGAGTTCCCGCCGATCTCGCCGGTCGGCAGCACGGAGTGGGTCAAGCAGGGCCCTGAGCTGTTCGAAGACAAGCCCAAGGGCAAGGGCGGCAAGATCGCCGTCATCGCGATCGTGGCCGTCCTGGTCCTCGCCGGTCTCGGCGTCGGCGGTTACTTCGCCTTCTCCGGCGGCGGTGACACCCCGCCGGACCCGACGGCCTCGCCGCAGCCGAGCCAGTCGCAGGCTCCCCCGACGTCGTCGGCCAAGCCGAAGACGCCCGAAGAGCTGCTGTTCGAGAAGATCCCGGAGCAGTCCGGCGACGAGGACTCGAAGAGCGGCGCGATCCCCGCGGCCCAGCTCGCCGCGATCACCGGCATGGAGAAGGCCGAGGCGGACCTGGTCATCGCCGCCGGGGTCAAGCAGGTCGCGTACCGGGGCTCGCAGAAGCAGCCGGACGAGACCGGGCCGCAGCCGGCGAAGATCTCGGTCATGGTCATCCCGCTGACCAGCCCCGGCGCCGCCGGTGACCTGGTCAAGCAGCTGCGCCAGTACCAGACGAGCAACGGTTTCGTGCAGATCACCGAGCCGCTGCCGGGTATGCCGCCGAAGCTGAACTTCCAGAAGAAGATCGACGGCGACAAGGGCTACTACCGCGGCACCTGGATCAACGGCAACAACATCGTCCGGGTCGACATCCTGCAGAACCCGCTCGGCGGGGAAGACGGCGAGAAGGCGTTGAGCGGCACGTACCAGCGTGCGGTGAAGAAGACGCTGGAAAACTACGCCGTCACCAGCTGATCGATGACCGCCGCGAACGCCCGGCTGCTCACGACCCTGCTCTCCCTGGCCGAGGACACCGGTTCGTTGTCCGACGAACTGCACTTCGCCGGCCGGGACGCCACCGAGCGTGATCCGCTCGATCACGGCGCCGCGAACGTCCTCCGGGCGCTCGTGCTGCCGAAGGCGCCGCGGGTCCTGGAGGTCGGTGCCGGTTTCGGTGGGCTGACGCGGTACCTGGGCGAGGTCGCGGCGACGGTGCACGCCGTCGAGGCCGACCCGGTCCGCGCCGCCGCGGTGCGGTTCCGCACCCGCGGCCTCGGCACCGTGACGGTGCACGACAAGCTGGTCGTCGAGACCTACGACCTCGTCGTCGTCCAGCAGCCGTACGCGACGCGGAACCTACTGGACTGGGTTCGCGAGCGGCTGTCGCCGACGGGTGCCGTCGTGGTGCTGACGGCTTCGCGCGGTGTCGCCGGGACGCTCGCCGCAGCGGGTCTCGAAGTGCAGCGTGAGCTGCTCTGTTCCCCCGGTCACGAGGTCGCCCGCGCGGTGCGCGGCGCGCGGATCGACACCGAACTGCCCCGGCTGTCCGCCGCGATCGCGGGCGGTCCCGCGAACGGCCTCGCCCTGCTCTGCGGTCCCGGCGCCGCCGCGCTCTGGCCCCCGTACCGGCTCGCGACCTACTTCAACACCGCCGAGCGCGCCGCGTTCGCCTGTACGCGCGCCGACGTCGTCCGCACCGGGGAGGGTGCCGAGGTCCGCCGCGTGCCGCTGGTCCCGTCGCCGCCGGTCGCCGGGATCTCGGTCGGACCGTGCGCGGACAAGGTGTACGACGCCCCGACGATGGTCGAAGTCCTGCTCGACGAGCCGGAGCGGGTCGCGGAACTGCTCACCGGATGGCGGGATCTCGTCCGCGAGGAGGCCGCGCGCGGGGTCGAGGCGCTGTGGGATCTGGTGCCGCACAACGTCCTCGTCGACGGCGCGACGCTGCGCCCGATCGACCTGGAGTGGCGGAACGCGGGCGCCGGAGTGTCCGAAGTGGTCGAGCGCGGGGTGCTCGTGCTGGCCGACAAACTCGCCGACGCGGGCTGGCCCGCGGCGGCGGACGGTGGCTCGATGCGCGACCTGGCGGGCTGGCTCGGCGTGCTGATCGGCCTCCATCCTTCCTTTGTGGACGGTGCACTGGAGCGTGAAGTCGCCTTCTCGACGATCGGTTCGTGCGGCACCGAGCACGGCACGGACGAGGTACGCGGGTCGATCGCCGAAATCTGGCGAAAACGCCTGGCGAGAACCGTCCACGAGTACCGTTCAACGAAGGCCGGCGCCGGTGTGGCGGCGAACGAAGACGAGGTAGCGAAGCGATGACGAGCCTGCATACCGCCGGCATCCTGACCCCGGACCGGCCGGTCGGGCACCTGTTCGAGCTCCGGGGCTGGACGACCGGGATCAGCCGGATCGACGAGATGTCCGTGACCGTCGCGGACGTCGAGGCGAACCTGTTCCCCGAGCCGTGCCCGGGCGCTCCCGAAGGCACTTTCGGCTGGCGTGCGGTCCCGGCCACCTGGGTTCCCGCGGGCGTCCAGGACATCGTCGTCACCGGCCCGGACGAGCGCGTGCTGAACCAGGCGACCGTCCACGTCGGAACACTTCCGGGTGAAGAACCGCTGTGGCTGGGCGAACTCGAAGCGCCGAAGCAGGGCAAGGTCTCCGAAGGGCACGTCGTCTACGTGACGGGTTGGGCGATGCTTCAGGGCCGCGCGCCGAGCCTGATCGAGGTCATGGTCGAGGGCGGCGGCACGGTCAGCGCACGCACCCGCTTGCCTCGTAAGGACGTGCCGCAGGAATTCCCCGGATTCGACGACGCCGCGGTGAGCGGCTTCGAGGCCTGGGTGCCTGTCGACCTCCCGTACGGCGAAGAGCGGACGCTGTCGCTTCGCGTCCGGTACCGCACCGAAGGCGTCGGCGAGGTCGTGTCGGCGAAGCGCACTTTCACGCTTCGCAACCCTGTCGCGGACCTGGACGACGCCGAACTCGCCGACGAACTGGCCGGTGACACCGCCCGCGCGATGGCGCGCGTCGACATCCCGACCGATCCGAAGCACGTGCTGGTGTTCACGCACAGCCTCGGCGTCGGCGGCGGGCAGCTGTGGCTGCAGGAACTGCTGAGCCGGATGGTGACCGACCACGGCTGGCAGGTCAGCCTGGTCAGCGAAACCGACGGCCCGCTGCGCGCGGACTGCCACGAACTCGGCATCCCCGTGCACGTCACGACGCACTACCGGAACCAGACAGTGCCCGCTTATGAGGGCCACGTCGCCGAGCTGGCGCGCTTCGCGAAGTGCTCCGGAGCGGGCGTCGCGCTCGTCAACACTCTCGGCGGCTTCGTCGGCGCGGACGCGGCGAAGCGGGCCGGGATGCCGACGGCGTGGGTCATCCATGAGAGCTTCTCGCTGCCCGCGTTCGCCTACCAGAACTGGGGCCCGGTGAAACCGCCCGCCGCGGTGTGGAAGCGCTGGGAGAGCACGCTCGGCGAGGTCGACAGGCTGCTGTTCGTCGCGGACGCGACGCGCGAGATGTTCCTCCCGTACAGCAAGCCGGAGCGCTGCCGGACGGTCCGCTACGGCACGCCGATGCACAAGTTCGGCGGCCGGACGCGGTCGGAGACCCGGCGGCAGGCGCGGAACATGCTCGGCTACTCGCCGGACGACATCGTGCTGGTCAACATCGGCATCGCGGAAGCCCGCAAGGGGCAGGCGCCGCTGATCTCGGCGATGGAGCGGATCCACAAGATCCACCCCGAGGCGAAACTGTCCGTCGTCGGCCTGCACCCGTCGCCGTACGGGCTGGCGATGGAGGAGTCCGTCGAGCGCGCCGGGCTGGAGGAGTCGGTCAGCCTGGTGCCGATCCAGCCGGATCCGCTGCGCTGGCTGCAGGCCGCGGACATCTTCGTGAACAGCTCCGACATCGAGTCGCTGCCGCGGTCGATCCTCGAAGCCGTCTGCTGTGGTGTCCCTGTCGCGGCGACAGACGTGTTCGGCGCGCGGGAGATGATCGTCGACGGCGAGACGGGCTGGCTGTTCGAGACCAACGACGTCGACGCGCTGACGGCGGCGTTGCTGCGCGCGCTGGGCACGTCGGCCACACGCCGCCGTGAGATGGCGAAGGCCGCGCACGAGAAGCTGCTGCCGTGGCTCGACCCGGCGGGCTACGCGCGTGAGTACTCCGAAATCCTGACCGAACTGAGTGGGGGCGTTCATGTCTGACACCGACATTCCCGGCCGTGTCCAGGCCGAGCTGACCCGGCTCCGGGCCGAGCGGCAGGTTTTCACCGCCGAACAGGACCGGCTGAAGGCCAAGCTGGCCGACACCGAGCACGAACTGCGCGAGGCCGCCGCGGCCGCGCCGAACGAAGGCGAGTCCGCCGCCGTGAACCAGAAGCTCACTTCGCAGCAGGAAGAACTCGATGTCGCGAAGGCGCGTCTGCAGGCGCTGGAGACCGAGGTCCTGCTCGCCCACCAGCAGCGTGACTCGCTGCGCGCGGAGCTGAAGACCTGCCGCGAGGAGCGGGACAAGCTGCGGCTCGCGCTGCTCGACGCCGAACTCGTGGTGTCGGCGGGTGTCGTCGACGCGGACGTCCTGCCCGGCGGCGAACCGTCGGCCGATCGGCAGCGCCTGCTCAACGCCGAACGTCTCGCCGCCGAGATGGCCAGGGAACTCGACGCCACGCGCCGCACCGTCAGCTGGCGGGTCACCGCGCCGCTGCGGGTCGTGCGGAAGAAGATGGACAGGCCGTGACCGAACTCTGCTTCGTCTCCGCCGAGGGCGGTTCCGCCTTCATGGAGGAGCTCCTGGAGGTGGTCGCCGACGCCGTGCGCACGGCGGGCGGCAAGGCAAGGACCGCGATCGGCAAGTACCCGGACGCCGGACGCGACACGGTGTACGTCGTCGTCCCCCACGAATACTTCGTGACCGCCCCGGACGGTGACTTCCCGACCGCCGAACAGTGCCGCCGCACCATCGGGTTCTGTGTGGAGCATCCCGGGACGGCGACCTTCGAACGCAACGCCGAACTGCTTTCCATCCTGGGCGGCGCCGTCGACCTCAACGCCGATTCGACCGCCGAACTGCGGCGGCGCGGGATCGCCGTCGAGCAGTTCCAGCTCGGCTACAGCCCGCTGTGGGACCTGTGGGGCGGCGACCTCGACAGTCCGCGCGACCTCGACGTCACCTACCTCGGCACGGCCGAGCGGCGGCGTTCGGTGCTGCTCGGTTCATACGCGCGGGACCTCGCCGGGCTGCGGACGCGGCTGCTGACCCCGCCGCACGAGCCGATGACCGCCGCCCGCGCCGACTTCCTGCCGGGCAAGGCGAAGTTCGAGCACCTCGCGCGGTCGCGGTTCCTGCTGAACCTGCACCGCGAGCGGAAGCAGACCCTGGAGTGGGTGCGCACGCTCGAAGCGATGACCAACGGCTGTGTGGTGGTCAGTGAGACGTCCATCGACGTCGAACCGCTGATCCCCGGCGAGCATCTGGTCCTCGCGCGGCCGGAGGCGCTGGGTTCGGTCGTCGCCGCGCTGGCCGACGAGCCCGAACGCGAACGGCACCTGCGTTCGGCCGCCTACGGTTTCGTGAAGTCGCTGGACATGACGGCGTCCGCGCGGCGGCTGATCGACCTGGCGGCTTCGCTGGGTTCGGCACCGGCGGCGGACATCGCCCCGGCGCGGGCGCTGGCGACGAGCCTGCGCAACCCCGAGAACGCGCTGGCCGTCGACACCCCGTCGTTCGACGCGCGGTTCGCGGGCGACAGGTCCGCGGGCGGTCCGGCTTCGGCACGCGGGACGGCGTTGTCGGCGCGGATCGCGCAGCGCGCGGCCGGTGCGCGACGGGTCGCCACGCGGCGCTGGGAACCGGCTGCGGCTTCGCCGGTGGGCTCTGCCGACGTCGACGTGCTGATCGTGCGCCGGACCGGCGAGGTCGACCCGGACGATCTCGCGAACGACCTGCTCACCGGCAGTGTGACGCCGCGGAAGGTGCTCGTCGGTGAGGACGGCGTGCACCCGTGGCCGCGTCCTCGGCCGTACGACGTCCTGCTGCACGACACCCCGCTCGGCCGCGGGCTCACCCGGAACTCGCTGCTGGAGCGCTCGACGGCGCCCTGGCTGCTGGTGCTCGACGGCGGGATGCGCGCTTCGGAGTTCCTGCTGGAGCGCCTGCTGGCCGCTGCGGAGGGCGCCGACGTCGTGCACTGCCCCGTCGCGGATCCGGTGGACGGCCTGGTCGGCGCGCTGCCGCCGGAGGAGCGGCGCCTGCGGAAGCTGCCGTACCTGGGCAGCGGCTATCTGGTGCGGCGGTCACTGGTCGACGAGTTCGGCGGGTGGAACTCCGAGGTGCTGTTCGAGGGCCTGGAGGATCACCTGTTCTGGCTGCGGGTGGCCTCGGCGGACCGGCCGACGACGCTGGTGCAGCAGGTGCTGCTGCGGCGGCTGCGGCCGGATCCGGACTCGCGGCCGATGGACCTCGACCCGCATCGGGTGTGGGCGGCGGTCGGCAGCGCTCTGTAGCTCCCTCAAGCGCGATGAAAGGTCCTTTCCTTGCAAATTTGGCAAGGAAAGGACCTTTCATCGCATGGGGAGTGGGCGTGGCGTTAGTCCGAAAGTGTGAGTTGGGCCGTGTCGGTGAACGACCTCCCCCGGTGATGCGCCTTAGGAGCAGAGCATCGGAACGTCCCGATGCCGGACGAGGAGGAACAGCATGGCCTGGGAAATCGTCCTGGTCGCCGCGCTGGCCGTCGTGTTCGTCATACGGCTCGCCCTTCAGCTGAAGCGCGGCTGACCCCGTTTTGCGCACCCCGCGGCGCAGTGAATGAGGGGAACGGGGCTTTCCTCGCGGATTTCGCGGGGAAAGCCCCGTTCACCCCATCGCGATACGCCGTCCGATCCGCATCTGCGGAATCCGCCGCGGCCGGGCCGCGGGGGCCGGGGAAAGCGGAGGGCCGTCCTCGCGCAAACGCTTCTTCACGTGAATCGTCTTGTAGCCGGTGGTCAAATAGCCCTCGTTCTTCAGTTTCGACATCTCCGCGTTGACCGACGCGGCCGAAGCGCCGATCGCCGAGGCGATGTCCGTGTGGTTCAGCCCCACGTCGATGACGACACCGCCGACGCCGCCGTCACCGGGAACCCCGTAGAGCGCCTGCAACCTGGTCAGGTACGCGGTCAGCCTGCTCCGGACCTTGGCCGTCGCGAAACCCAGCGCGACGTTCCGCAGCCGCACCCGGCTGGCCAGGTCCACGGCGATCAAGGCCATCGCCTGCTTGTCTTCGTCGAGGAAACCACGGAAGGCGTTCTGCGGGATCTCCAACGCGCGAACCGGTTTCGTGGCGAGGTACGAGAGGTGGCTCGACCGCCTGGCCAGGCAGTCTTCGACGCCGAGGAGGTCACCGGCGCCGAACAGGTCCACGATCGTCGGCGGTGTGCCGCCCTGGGCCGCGCGCTGTGCTTTCACGAAGCCGGACCGCAGGATCAGCACCGGTGGCGACGGATCGCCCTGGTTGAGCAGTGTCGTGCCCGCCGCGTGGTCCACGTGTTTGCCCAGGTCGAGCAGCCGCTGGCGCTGCCGTTCGGTGACCGCGGCCAGGAAGTCCCCGCCCATCAGCCGACCACCTCCGCGAACGCGTAGAGGATCGCCGGGAGCCCTGCCACGAGCGCCGCGACCGACCCGATGACCTTCGCCGGCTGGGCGACCTTTCCGGCGAGCATGAGCCGGGTGAGGATCGCGGCGAAAACGATGTAGGCGAGAACGACGACGCCCGCGGTGATCACCAGAAGAGGATCAGATGTCTTTGCCGTCAATAGTGACTCCCAGTGAGAGAAGAAAAGCGCGCCGATTCTTGCCCAGCCGGGTGAGAATCACGTCAGGTAGGTGACGCCACCACTCGCCGTTCAGCCGAAGACTAGTGCTCAGTGGCATTGCTAGAAAGCAAGTCGGCCTTCGCCACCCCTGTCCGGGGATCCATTTCGCGACGGAAAGTGACGACTATTCCGCGCGGTCGACGAGCGGATAATCACGCACCGTGTACGAAGGCGAGACAAGATTCGATGCGACACTCCTGGAGTCGTCAGGAAATCAGAGTTAGCAGTACGCGCGTATGATTTCGAATCGCCTCCCGGAATCCGGCGAGCACTCAGCCAGAGTCCTGGTGGAGACGAAGATGAGACGGCGACGGCAGTCCGGTCGGCCGTCCGCTCGACCCCGCCCGGGACGTGCATCTGCACGTGCACTTAACTGGATTAACGGAGCGTCAACGTTGTGTCAGGCTTGACGACTCCCCGTGACCAGCAAGGTTTTTTCGGAAATCTCAGCTTTTTGGGGGAACCTCACGGCCGATTCGCGCGGTAAAGGGGCCGGTCAACCCCGGCGAGGGCTGACCAGGCCGGATTCGTAGGCCAGCACCACCAGCTGCGCCCGGTCGCGCGCCCCGATCTTGGTCATGATGCGGCTGACGTGGGTGCGCGCGGTGGCCGTCGAGATCACCAGATGCGCGGCGATCTCGTCGTTCGACATCCCGCCGGCGACCAGGCCGAGGACCTCGCGTTCGCGGTCGGTGATCTCGCGGACGGCACTGACGTCGATGCGACGGTTCTCCGGCCTGTCGACGAATTCCGCGATCAGCCGCCGGGTCACGGTCGGCGCCAGCAGCGCCTCGCCCGCGGCGACCACCTTCAGCGCCCGCAGCAGCTCGACCGGCTCGGTGTCCTTCAGCAGGAATCCGCTCGCGCCGGCCCTCAACGCCTCGTAGACGTACTCGTCGACGTCGAAGGTGGTCAGGACGAGGACCTTCACCCCGGCCAGCTCCGGGTTCGCGGTGATCCGCCGCGTCGCTTCGAGCCCGTCGACCCCGGGCATCCGGATGTCCATCACGACGATGTCCGGCTTGTGCTCGGCGGCGGCCGCGACGGCCTGGTCACCGTCGCCCGCCTCGGCGCAGACCTCGAAGCCGTCCTCGGTCTCCAGCAACACCCGGAACCCGGCGCGCACGAGCGCCTGGTCGTCGGCGAGAACCACCCGGATCGTCACAGTTCCCCCTCGATCGGCAAGTCCACGCGGACCTGGAAGCCGCCGTCCACCACGGACGTCGTGAGCGCGCCGCCCAGCGCGGCGGCCCGTTCGGACATCCCGCGCAGCCCGTGGCCGGGCGCGGGCTCGACGGCGCCACGGCCATCGTCGCGGACGAGCAGGGTCAGCGCACCGGTTTTCCGTTCGAACCTGACGTCGACGCCGCGTGCCTGGTGCGCGTGGCGGACCACGTTCGTCAGCGATTCCTGCAGGATCCGGTACGCGGCGCCGTCGACCGGGGCGGGCAGCTCCCCCGGTTCGCCATCCACGCGGACCTCCAGCCCGGCGGCCCGCGCGTGCTCGAACAGCTCGTCGGCCTGGGCGAGGCTCGGCGCGGGCGCCTTGTCCTCCCCGGAGCGCAACACGGCCAACGTCGCGCGAAGGTCCTTCAGCGCCGAAGCGCTCGCCTCCTTGATGTTCAGCAACGCCTCTTTCGCCTGCTCCGGACGCCTGTCCGCGACGTGTGCGGCGACCCCGGCCTGGACGTTGATCATCGCGAGACTGTGCGCGACGACGTCGTGGACCTCGCGGGCGATGGTGAGCCGCTCCTGTTCGGCCATCCGGTGCCGGTGCTCTTCGGCCTGCTCGCGGCGGGCCCGCGCGGCGGCCATCCCGTTGCGCACCGCCGTCCCGATCCCGACGACCGCGATCACCCAGACGACACCCAGCCCGGCGCGGACGTCGAAGGTGCCGAACCCGTGCCGGACGAACAGCACGATGCCGGCGGCCAGGAGCAGCGCTCCGCCGGTGATACTCGCGACGATCGGCCCGCGGATCTTGGTGAGCATGAACAACGCGATGGTCGGCAGCACGATCGCCGGCCCGGCCGGATTGCCGGACGCGTAGTAGCCCACCGTCAGCACGGAGGTGAGCAGGAAGATCGGCATCGGGAAGCGGTGGACCACCAGCAGCGGCAGCGCGGTCGCGACCAGCCAGAGGGCGCCGAACGTGGTCAGCGGCGGCACGTCCGGCTGCCAGCGGGAAGCGCTGCTCGTGGTCCCGAGGACGAACCCCAGCGGCAGCACCACGCGCAGCACGCGGCCCACCCAGGGGCTCCACGGATACCGTTCTTTCAGCAGCACAGGACGAAAGCTACCCGGGGTGGAGGCGTCCCGCGTCCGTTGAAAAGCGGCTTCCCGGCTACGCCGCGTGCGGTAGCCGCCGCAGGATCGACGTCATCATCAGGACCCCACCGATCACCTGCACGGCCAGCACCGGGGCACGATCGGCGTATCCCATGGTGAACGCGCTGAACAGGGCCCAAGCTCCCGAGCCCGCCATCGCTCCGGCGCCGGTCCACACCAGCACCAGCCGCGGCCAGAACCTCCCCCGTGACACAGTGGCGAGCGCGCCCGCGGCGAGCAGGCTGAGCAGGGCGATCACGACGTCTTGGCCGCGGGCGGACATGCCGCCGGAACCGAAGGCCCAGATCGAGTGGCCGATCGCGGAAACGAGCGCGGCGGCGATGCCGAGCTTGCCCGCGAGGCCGATCGTCCCCGGTCGCACGGTGCCGGTGACGACGAACCACCAGCGGTCGCGGGCGTAGAGCACGAAAGCGGTCAGCAGCAGGACACCCTGCCAGGCGAAGCCGCCGTAGACGACGGCCCAGACCCAGTTCTCCAGCGGCATCTCGGCCAGCTGCGGTTTCGCCAGGTCGGCGACGATCACCGGGAGGTTCAGCACGATCGGCGCGAGCAGTCCGGTGCCGATCCAGATCGGGAAGAGCACGAGCGGCGCGGGGATCCGGCGGCCCCAGGAGTAGGTGAACGCCAGCGCGAGCACCACCGCGACGACGTCCATCCCGCCGGTGAGCAGGTTCGCGAAGAGCATCAGCTTGGAGTCCACAAAGGACGGATCGCGGAGGCCGAGGTCGCCACCCGTGACCCAGGAGGCCTTGAGGGTCAGGTACGGGAGCGTGCCCAGTATCGCGGTGTAGCAGACGATCAGCCGGGAGCTGGAGATCTTGGGGGTGGAAAGTGCTGCGGTCATGCTCCCAGCGTCGGCGTTCACACGACGGAAAGACTCCCTCGCGAGCCTGGTCCGCCTCCCCCGTCAGAAGGAGCTGGGCAGTTTCGCCGCGGTTTCCTCGTCCGCCGGGGTCAGCGTCGCCAGGGAGATCTCGGAACGCCGCCCGAGGTACAGGTACGAGAACTCGAATCGCAGCAGGCCGACGTCCGGGTGCAGGTACCGCTTGAGCACGATCCGTTCGGTGGAGACGTCGTGTTCCTTCCACATCCGCTCGAAGACGTCGGATTCCTGCAGCAGCCGCTTGACCAGGTTCTTCCACGCCGGTTCGGCGAGGTGTTCGGCCATGGCCGCGCGGAAGCCGGCGACCACGCGGGGCAGGTTGAGTTCCCAGTCCGGGAGCCTTCGCCGCCACTCGGGGTTGGTCAGGCACTGGATCATGGTGTTGCGGTCTTCGAACGGGATCGCGTCGAGGCCGCCCATCAGCCAGTCGTAGGCCCGGTTGTAGGCGAGGATGTCGCAGCGCGCGTTACGCACGCAGACCGGGAACGGCTCCAGTTTCGCCATCATCCGGTGGACGTTGTCGCTGAGGAGCTTGCAGTCCTTCTCCAGCGGCGGCTCGGGGGCGCCGGCGAGAGTGAACAGGTGCGTGTGCTCGTACGGGTCGAGCCGCAGCGTGCGGGAGATCGCGTCCAGCACCTGCTCGGACGCGTTGATGTCGCGGCCCTGTTCGAGCCACGTGTACCAGGTGACCCCGACCCCGGCCAGCTGCGCGACCTCCTCGCGGCGCAAGCCGGGGGTGCGGCGCCTGCCGCTGATCGGCAGGCCGACCTGGTCCGGGGTGATGCGTTCACGGCGGCTGCGCAGGAAGACGGCCAGTTCGTGCCGTCGCACGTCGGCCACTCGCGAATCGACGGTCATGGTCACCTCATCAGGTTCGCAAAGCTCGAAGCCGGTTACCAGGTACTGGTGGTACCAGGATAAACACACTCCTGGTACCAGGGTGGAAATCGGTCGATCGTGGTATCCATGACTTCGACGCAAGTTCCGGTGACGCCTGCCCGCGTCACCGCCGGACCGGCCCTGACTTCCGCGGGCCTGTTCACCGTGCTGCTGGGGACGGCACTCCCCCTGATCGATTTCTTCATCGTCAACATCGCCTTGCCCGCGATCAGTTCCGACCTTCGGACCTCTTCGGCCACCTTGGAACTGGTGGTCGCCGCCTACGGGATCGCCTACGCCGTGCTGCTCGTCGTCGGGGGACGGCTCGGCGACGCCTTCGGCCGCCGCAAGCTGTTCTTGATCGGGCTGGCCTCGTTCACCGTCACCTCCCTGCTCTGCGGGATCGCGCCGACGGCGTTGACGCTGGTACTGGCGAGGGCCGCACAGGGGGCGGCGGCCGCGCTGATGCTGCCGCAGGTGCTGTCGATCATCCAGGCGACCACGACCGGTGAACGCAGGGCCAAGGCGCTGGGGTTCTACGGCGCGACAGCCGGGCTCTCGATGGTGCTCGGCCAATTCCTCGGCGGGGCACTGGTCGCCGCCGATCTGTGGGGTACGGGCTGGCGGCCGATCTTCCTGATCAACGTTCCCGTCGGGATCGTGGGCCTGGTTGTCGCCAGGAAGCTGGTCCCGGAGAGCCGTTCGCGGAACCCGATCGGCGTCGACCGTCCGGGCACGGTCCTCCTGGCGATCGCCCTGGTGTCGCTGCTGCTCCCGCTCGCGGAGGGCCCGGTGCTGGGCTGGCCACTGTGGACGATCGCGCTGCTCGTGGTGTTCCCGTTCGCCGCCGCCGGGTTCGTCCACGTCGAACGCCGGATGGAACGCCAAGGCGGGGTTCCGCTGCTGCCGCCGTCGGTGATGCGGATGCCGAGTGTGCGGCAGGGGCTGCTGGTCGGGGTGCCGTTCTTCGTCGGGTTCAGCGCGTTCATGTTCGTGTTCGCGGTGACGTTGCAGGACGGTCTGCACCTCGGTCCGCTGGACTCCGGCCTGGTGACGGCGCCGCTTTCGCTCGCGTTCTTCGTGATGTGCCTGGTCAGCAGCCGTCTGGTGACGCGGTTCGGGCAGCGGGTGGTGGCCGCCGGGCTGTCGATCCAGCTGCTCGGACTGCTGGTGCTGGTCGGCACCGTGCTGCTGGAGTGGCCGGAGATCGGGGTGCTCGACTTCGCGCCGGGGATGCTGCTGTGCGGTCTCGGTCAGGGACTCGCGATGACGACGGTGTTCCGGATCGTGCTGTCGAAGGTGCCGCCGGAGATCGCCGGGGTCGGCAGCGGGATGCTGACGACGTCGCAGCAGGCCGCGATGGCGCTGGGAGTGGCGACGCTCGGGACTTTGTTCGCTTCCGTCGGGGCGGGTTCGCTCGGGATGAAGGGCGCGTTCGTGCTGGTCATCGGGATCCAGGCGGTGCTGACGATCGGCGTCATCACGGTGGCGCGGCGGCTGCCGGATCCGCGGGTCTGAGAAAGTTCGTTTTCACCCGTCGGAGTTGTGGCGCCCCGAGCGACGATGGGGATGTGACGGAACCACGGGTGCACCGGGACCCGGCCTTCGCGCTGCTGTCGCTGTACGAGACGGCGTTGCCGGAGGTCTACGGGTACCTGCTGTCCCGGTGCGGGGATCGCACCCTCGCCGAGGAACTGACTTCGGAGACGTTCCTCGGCGCGGTGAGGGCCTGCCGTAAGGAGTTCGCCCCTCCGGTGAGTACCGGGTGGCTGATCGGCGTCGCCCGGCACAAGCTCGCCGATCACTGGCGGCGCAAGGAACGGGAGGAACGCGGGCTGCGGCTCGTCCACGAGGAGGAGTACACCGATCCGTGGGACGAGCGGCTGGACGCCCTGCTGGCCCGCGAGGTGCTCGCGTCGCTGGGGGCGCATCATCAAGCCGCGTTGACGCTTCGCTACGTCGATGGCCTTCCGGTGCCGGAGGTCGCCGCCCATCTCGAGCGCACGGTGCACGCCACGGAGGCGCTTCTCGTGCGGGCCCGTGCCGCGTTCCGGCGTGCTTACCAGGAGAAGGAGGGTCGCGATGTCTGATCCATTCGACGCGCTTCGCGGGCCCTCGCAGCCTGTCGAGCCTGACCTGCTCTTCGCCGCCGAACTGCGCGACAACCTGCGTCGCGCCGTCCTGAACGGAGTTTCCGCTATGCCACTCGACGCCGAAGTACGTTCCTTGACGCCGTATCTCGTGGTGACGGATGCCCGCGCCGCGCTCGATTTCTATGTCGAGGTGTTCGGGGCCCGGCGGCGGTCCGATCCGATCGTGATGGAGGACGGCCGGGTCGGACACGCGGAACTGGCCATCGGGGACAGCGTGCTGATGCTCGCGGAGGAATTCCCGGAACTCGGGAACGTCGTGGCGCCGGCCGGTGGTCCGCTGATCCGGATCGAGGTCGCGGACGCGCACGCGTCGGCGCGGCGGGCGGTGGAACTGGGCGGGGAACTGGAACGTCCCGTCTCGGACACGGGATATGGGCTGAGCGGGGCGATCAAGGACCCCTACGGCCAGCGGTGGCTTGTCGCGCAGGCGGCGCCTTCTGCTGTTCCGGAAGCAACGCCTGTCCGGCACGGCGAAGCGGGCTACTTCACCTTCCAGGTCCCGGACGACGCGCGCGCGAAGGCGTTCTACGGCGCCGTTCTGGGCTGGCAGTTCTCGCCGGGGCGGGTCGAAGGCGGTTGGGGTGTCGAAGGTTCCGGCCTGCAGGGCGGGCTCTGGGGTGGCCCGGGGCGGCAGGTGGGCTGGAAGGTCATGTACGCCGTCGACGATCTCGCCGCCGCCCTCGACCGCGTCCGCGCCCAGGGCGGCCAGACCGGCGAAACCGAACAACAGCCCTACGGCCTGAGCGCCGACTGCGTGGACGACCAGGGCATCGAATTCTGGCTTTGGGAACAGCCGCGCTCTTGAGTCACTGTCCCCACCCCCCACCCGTCCCGGGGCAATGCCACTTACTTAGCGGGTTGCGGGTCTGGCCGTGGTGGTGTTGTTGCTGATTGTAACGGGGCGTGAGGTAGCGTTCCATTGTGGGCGTGACGCGTG
>NZ_JBHRWK010000045.1:0-42580 GCF_042647925.1 Amycolatopsis speibonae | reverse complement strand
CACCACCGATCGTCACAATCCGTGCCCGAAGCTGCCTGGAACCGCCTCCAGCGCCCCCGCTTACCTGCGAAAATGCTAAGTAAGTGGCATTGCCCTGGGACGGGTGGGGGGGTGGGGTACGCGCGGAGTGAAGGAAAAGTGCTGGTCAGGGGGTTGAGCGGCAGGCCTCCAGGCGGCGGGTGAGGAAGCGGCGTTGCGGGGCCGAGCACGGCAGCGCGAGCGCTCGCCGGTAGTGGCCCGCGGCGCGGGCGGGATCACCGGCCCGCAGCCAGAGCGCGCCGAGCGCGGCGGGCAGCAGGGTGTAGTCCGGCAGGTCGGCCTCGACGGCTTCGAGTTCGGCGATCCCCGCGGCGGCGCCGTCCACCATCGCGAGGGCGATCGCGCGATTCAGCCGCGCCACCGGTGACGGGCGCAGCGCCAGCAGGTCGTCGTACAGCCCGACGATCCGGTGCCAGTCCGGCGGCGGAGCCGTGCTGTGGCACAGCGCGATAGCCGCCTCGACGTGATACGCCGACATCTCCGGCCCCGCGCACGCCCGCTCGAACAGCCGCGTCCCCTCGGCGATCATCGCGTGGTCCCAGCGGCCGCGGTCCTGCTCGTCGAGCAGCAGCAGCTCACCGTCCCGGTCGACCCGCGCGGGCAGCCTGCTCGCCTGCAGCAGCATCAGCGCGACCAGCGCCCGCACCCTCGGCAGCTCCGTTTTCGGCTCGGCCAGCAGCAGCCGTCCCAGCCGGATCGCCTCGCCGCACAGTTCGCCGCGCACCGCGACCTCTCCGGTCGTCGCGTCGTAGCCCTCGTTGAACAGCAGATAGAGCACGGAAAGCACACTGTCCACTCTGGACTCAAGAGCGTCCGGCCCGGGAAGCGTGAGCGGTTTCCCGGACTCCCTCAACCATTTCTTCGCCCGCACGAGCCGCTGCGCCACCGTCGCCGGTTTCGTCAGCAAGGCCGCGGCGATCTCGTTCACCCCGAGCCCGCCGACGGTCTTCAGCGTCAACGCCACCTGCGAGACCGTCGGCAGCGCGGGATGACAGCACAGCAGCATCAGCACGAGTTCGTCGTCCGTGCGCCGGTCGACCTCGAAACCGTCGAGCTCCACGAGCCGCGGCAGCAGTGCGCGCAGGGTCCGTTCGCGCCGGACGACGTCCATCGCCCGGTTCCGCGCGGCCCGGAACAGCCAGCCCCGCGGATTGTCCGGCACCCCGGACTGTGGCCAGGTGCGCAAAGCCTGCTCCAGCGCGTCGGCGACGGCCTCTTCGGCCAGGTCCAGCCGTTCCGGGCCGAGCGCCCTGGCCAGCGTGGCGACGATCCGCCCGGCACTGTGCCGGAACAGGTGCTCCACCACGCCGGCCGGGCGGCTCACGACAGCCCGAAGCGGCTCAGGTGTTCCTCGCGCGGCGTGTCGAGATCGAGCACGATCTCGCTGACCACGAACATCCCGGCACCGTCCACCGCGATCGGATGCGTCTCGAACAGCTTCGCCGCTTCGTCGAGATCAGCGGCTTCGACCACGAGATACCCGGCGACGATCTCGCTGGCCTCGGTGAACGGGCCGTCGGTGATCGTCCCGGCACGCACCACCCGCGATTCCGAGTCCAGACCGGCGGCCGCGATCAGCTTGCCGGACGCCCGCAGTTCCTCCTGCCAGGCGAAATACCGCTCGATGCCGCTCTCGGCCGAACCTTCGGCCGGTTCGGCGTCCTGCGGGAAGGTCATCAGACCGACGAACTTCGGCATCGGTCAGTCCTCGCAGCCGCGTTCGCCGACCTTGCGTACCTCGATCGGCCCGAACTCCAGATGCGGATGCGTCGCGAAGATCTTTTCCGCCTGGTCGAGGTCCGCGGCCTCGATCACCTGATAACCGCCGACGACCTCGGTGGCTTCGGTGTGCGGCCCGTCGGTCGCGCCGACCTCGCCGCCGGAACCGCGCAGCACCCGGCCGCTCTTCGACAGCCCGCCGCCGCCGACGAAACGGCCTTCCTTCGTGCGCTCGTCCGCCCAAGCCAGGTAGTTCTCGAGCACGCGTTGTGCCTCGCCGGGGCCGAGGTGGTCGTGCGAGTCCGTCGTGGCGCGGATGAAACCGATGTAGTGGGGCATGTCGTCCTCCCTGGGGATTCGATGGTCCCTAGACGAACGAGCACTCCGCAAATCGACAGTCCCCGCGTCAGTGGCGAAAGAGCCGGTCATGCAGTTCACACTGCCGCGCGAACCAGGCACTCAGCCTGGTCCGGCGGCGGCGACGCTTCAGCACCTGCTGGACTTCGCGCACGCAGGGCGGGTTCTCGTGAGGCGCGAAGGACCTCCCGGTCAGGAGGACGGCGTAGTGGCCGTCCGGGCAGCGCCCGGAAACGGAGATCATGCCCGGCGTCAGGTTGTCCACGAAGTCGATCGAGCCGACTCCGACCACGGACCGCCGGTCGCAGGTGGGGCAGTAGACGACGAACATGTCACAGCTCCAGCCGCCAGGTCTGTCCTGTCAGCTCGTAACCGAAGCCCGGGATCGTCTCTTCGCTCACCAGCTGGAAGCCGGCCTTCTGGTAGACCGCCCTCGCCGCGTCCAGCAGTGAGACCGTCCAGAGTTCGATCGCCGCGTAGCCGGCCGCCCTCGCGAACTCGACGCATTCGGTGACCAGGCGTTTCCCGACCCCGTGCCCCCGGGCGGCCGGTTCGAGCAGCAGCATCCGCAGCTTCGCGGTGGTGCCGTCTTCGCCGGGCATGCAGAAGACGCTGCCGACGCGTTCCCCGTCGAGCTCGGCGATCCAGCCCGCTTGGCGGGGCTCGCCGCGCTTGTCGACGTAGTCCGCGACGACGCGGGCGACGAGGGCTTCGAAGCGTTCGTCCCAGCCGTACTCGCGGGAGTAGAGGGCGCCGTGGCGGTGGACCACCCAACCGAAGTCGCCCGGCCGGGGCGGGCGCAGGACCAGTGTGGGCGCCGGCGCGCGTTCGCCGACCAGCGAGGTGATCGTGCCCATCGCCCCGAGCAGTCGCTCCTGCTCGTCGTCGCCGAACCGGCCGAGCAGCGAGCCGATCCGGCCCACCGATCGTTCGTCGAGGTCGGCGAAGGCCTTCCGGCCGTTCTCGGTCAGCCTGACGACCTGACGGCGGGCGTCCTCGTCACTGCGTTCGCGCGTGAGGAGGCCGCGTTCTTCGAGCTTCGCGAGCAGCCTGCTCGCGTACCCGGCATCGAGATCCAGACGTTTGCGCAGGTCGGTGACCTGAGTCGGGTCCTGCTGCGCGATTTCGAAGAGGACCCTGGCCTCGCTCAGGGAGTACTCGGCGTCGGCTGGTCCTTCGTCGAGGACGCCGATCACGCCGGTGTACAGGCGGTTGAAGGCCCGGACAGTCGCCACCCGGTCCGCGGATCGATTCATTTGACCACCTCAACATATTCGTTGACAAAGTCAAGTATTACCCCGCGAAGCCGCGAAGGCAAGAAATCTTTCAGGGGGTGGACATATGGAAACCCCGTGATGCTGCCAGGTCGGGGGTCCGCCAGCATCACGGGGTCGTAGTGGGTATCGACGCCGCGTTCCGCGGCGTTACACCTCACGCACTATGTGTCGTAGGTCACTCGAATGGGCGACACCTACAACGGTTGTTGTCGGATCAGCGCATGTGCGTGTGGTGCGCCTGGGAGATAGCGATGAGCTCCTGACGAACGGTCGCGGTGGCCGCGGTGTCGATCGCCCGGTTCAGGGCCCGGCGAGTGCGAGCCTCGGCGCGACGGGCTCGGAGCTTGGCGGCGATGTTGTTCATCGGTTTAAGTCATCCCCTTGAGGGTCTTGTGTCTCGGTGGCTGTGCTTCTAGTATGCACTCTTTTTCACAAGGAAGCCAACGATTATCCGGTGACTTGGCACACCTGCCGATGAATCATCGGCAACTTGAGGTGAAATCCGAAGAGATTTGGTGTCGCCGGTCACTTCTTGATAACGCTGAGCGACTCTGGCGCCGTTCGGATACGGCCTCATGCGCCCGAATGGAGCAGCTCAGGGGTGTCTGTCGAAGGTGTGGAGCATCTTCGACTCGAGCGCCGAGGTTTCATCGGCACGCAGAAGGCCCGCCAAAGCGCCGATCTAGGCGTTTCGGAAGGTCGGATACCGCTGAGGTGTGAGGGCGGCCACGGCATCGACCGGTGTCGAACCAGTGTGGCCTGCGTAGCCCTCTATGCGGCTTTCTAGCTTTTCCCCTAGAAAAGGCCAGAGAGGCTTAGTCCCGGCCGAGCAGGTAGTGGCCGAAATGCGGGACGGTGAAGGCGATGTGCCCGCGCTCGGCGGAGTAGACCAGGCCCTTCTTCATCAGGCTGTCCCGCGCCGGCGACAGCGATGAAGGCTTCCGCCCCAGGTAGACGGCCACATCGGCGGTACCGGCGGGCTCGTCCCGGCCCTGTGTCAGCTCGGCCATCGCGAGCAGGTACTCACGTTCGGCGGGCGTCGCGCGCTCGTAGCGGGAGCCGAAGAAGCCGACGGCGAGTTCCGATTCGGCCTCCGGGGCGGCGACCTGGACGTCCTTCACGGTGATCGGGTCGGCGGGCGCGGCGTCCCAGGCGGCCTTGCCGTACGCCTGGATGAAATACGGGTAGCCGCCGGACGCGTCGAACAGGGCGTCCAGCGCCTCCGGTTCGATGCCCGCGTCTTCGCGTTCGATGGGCGCCATCACCGCGAGGTCGGCGTCTTCGCGTTCGAGCCTGTCGATGCGTGCGTAGCGGAAGAGGCGTTCCGAGTAGGACTTCGACGCCGAAAGGACGGCGGGCACGTGCGGCAGTCCCGCGCCGACCACGACCAGCGGCGCCCCGGACTGCGAGAGTTCGTGGCAGGCGGCGCAGAGCGCGGAGACGTCCTCGGGAAGCAGATCCTGGATCTCGTCGATCAGCAGCGCGACCCCGGTGCCGACGTCGGCCGCCAGCTCCGCGACCTCGGTGAACAGCTCGACCAGGTCGATCTCGATGTCGCCCGAATCGGCGCGGCCCTGCGCGGCGGGCACGTCGATGCCCGGCTGCCAGCGGTCACGGAGCTTCGCGTCCGGTTTGTTGGCACGCAGCGCGAACGCCTTGAGCACGCCGAGCACCTGCTCGACCCGGTCCGGCGCACGGTGGCGCACGGCGAGGTCGCGGATCGCGCGGTGCAACGCGGCCGAGAGCGGCCGCCTGAGTTCGGTGTCGGGGCGGGCTTCGATCTTGCCTGCGCCCCAGCCGTGCTTGATGGCCTTCGAACGCAGCTCGCCCAGCAGCACGGTCTTCCCCACGCCGCGCAGGCCGGTCAGCATCAGGCTGCGCTCGGGTCTCCCCCGCGCGACCCGTTCGAGGACGACCTCGAAGGCCTGGAGTTCGCGCACGCGGCCTGCCAGCTCGGGCGGCCGTTGACCGGCGCCCGGGGCGAAGGGGTTGCGGATGGGATCCACTCTCACACGCTATCGGCGTTTCTAGCGTGGACCCGATATTCCGCCATAGAGGGATAGGCGTGTCGCGGCGGGTTACTCCGAGTGGGCGGGTCTGCAGCCCCGTCCACTCGTTTTACTCACTCAGGTTGCGTTCCGCGTAGATCTTCATCGCGTCACGGATGTATTCCGCGGTGCCGGCGCCGTGCCGCTCGTCGTATTTCCCGTAGCGCGGGTCGTCGACGTACAGCTGCCCGAGGCCGATGAAGTAGCTCTTCGACACGGCCCGCACGGACGGCTGAAGCCACTCGTGCAGCCGTCGAACGTTCGCATGGGTGGCGTCGCTGTCCACGGGCACGCTTTCGGCGTGCAGGCGGCCGAAAACGGCCGAGATGTCGAGCTGCTCCTGGCGAACGGCCTTCTTCTGATCGTCGCTGAGCGACTTCCACCAGCGGTCACCCTGTTTGTAGGCATCGGCGCCCCAGCGTTCGGTGACCTCCTTCTCGTACTTCGTGTGGTCGAAGCCGTTGAACATTTCCTCTGCCATCAGTTCCTCTCCTCCTTCCGTCTTCCTCAAGGTCGTCTTGACCGACTCGATCTGCCGCCCGAGGCGCTCTCGCTCCTGCTCGAGCCAGTCCAGGTGCGCGTACAGGGCCGTGGCGGTGTCCTGCTCCCCTTCGAGCACTTCGCCGATCGCGGGCAGGCTCAGCCCGAGCTCGCGAAGCAGCAGGATCCGTTGCAGCCGCACCAGCGCGTCCTGGTCGTAGTAGCGGTATCCGTTGTTCCCCACCCGGCTCGGTTCGAGCAGCCCGACGTCGCCGTAGTGGCGCAGCGTGCGGCTCGTGGTCCCGGCCGAGCGGGCGAGGTCCTGGATCGACCACTCCTTCTCGTTCGGCATGTTCACGAAGGTAGAGGTTGACGTAGCGTCAAAGTCAATCGAAGTTCACCCGGCCGTGGCATGGTGCCCTGATGAAGACATTCGCGCTGGTCGTGGCCGCTGCGCTGACCCTGGGCACGGCCGGGGTCGCCGACGCGCATCCGCGTCGCGCCTTCGACATCCAGGCCCACCGCGGCGGGCTCGGCCTCACGGTGGAGAGCACGCTCGCGTCGTTCGGCAAGGCGATGGAGCTGGGGGTGACCACGCTCGAACTCGACCTCCAGATCACCAAGGACGGTCGCGAGGTGATCACCCACGACCGCAAGACGACAGCCGCGAAGTGCCGTGACACCGCGCCCGCGACGCCCGGAGACCCGGCGTACCCGTATGTCGGCAAGTACGTGAAGGACCTGACGTTCGCGCAGGTCCGGACGCTGGACTGTGGTTCGATCCGGCAGCCCGCCCACCCCGGCCAGACGCTCTCCCCCGGCGCCAAGATGCCGACGTTGGCCGAGTTGTTCCAGCTCGCGCGCGACCACCGTGCCTGGGGCGTCAAGTTCAACATCGAGACCAAGGTCGAGGCCGCCGCGCCGCAGGAGACCGCGCCGCGCGAGCAGTTCGTCCAGCGGGCGGTGCGCGAGATCCTGCGCGGCGGATTCGCGCACAACGTCACGGTCCAGAGCTTCGACTGGGGTGCGTTGATGCTGCTGCGGAAGGTCGCGCCGTGGATCCCGACGGTCGCGCTGACCCAGCCGGAGTTCCTCCAGGTCGGGCAGCCCGGCAAGTCGCCGTGGCTCGGCGGGCTCGACATCGACGACTTCGGCGGCAGCCCCGTCCGCGCGGTGAAGTCGTTCGGCGCGAGCGCGCTCTCGCCGGTGCACGGCAACCCGCAGGGCGGCAAGGTCGGCGACCCCGACTACCGGCCCTTCACGACGAAGGCGCTGGTCACCGAGGCGCATCGCGCCGGGATCAAGGTCGTGCCCTGGACGATCGACGACCCGGCCACCATGCACAAACTCATCGACGACGGTGTCGACGGCCTCATCACCGACTACCCGGACCGCCTGCGCGAGGTCGCGACCGACCGCGGCTTCAAGCTGCCGAGGGCGTATCCGGCCCGCTAGCGGAATCTAGCGCTGTCTAGTGCCAGAGAAATATTTCGGGATACTCCGTTAGCGCGGTTCGGCGGAGTGGCGGGCGGGAAGACTGGGGATAGGTTTGTTTCCCGGGTCCGGATCCAGAAAGGTTACGACCGTGATTCTCCGTCGCGTCGCACGTCCGCTCCTCGCCGCGATCTTCATTTCCGGCGGGATCGGCGCGCTGAAGGACACCCAGGGGCACGCTAAGGCCGCGGAGCCGTTCCTCACCGAGTCCTTCGACAAGCTGGAGGGCGTGGTGCCCGAGGCGGTGCCCCGCGATCCCGCCACCCTCGTCCGGATCGACGCCGCCGTGAAGGTCGGCGCCGGGCTCGCGCTCGCCGCGGGCAAGGCGCCGCGCCTGGCCTCGCTCCTGCTGCTCGGCAGCCTCGTGCCGACGACCCTGGCCGCGCACCGGTTCTGGGAGATCAAGGAACCGGCCGAGCGTCAGCAGCAGCAGATCCAGTTCATCAAGAACGCCGGCCTCGCCGGTGGCCTGCTGCTGGCCGCCGCCGACACCGCCGGCAAGCCTTCGCTCGGCTGGCGTGCCAAGCGGGCCGCTTCCAAGACGGAGAAGCGCGCCGAGAAGCTGGCGAAGAAGGCCGAGAAAGCCATCAGCAAGTAGCTCGGCTCAAGGCAATGTCATGAACGTCCCTTTCCTGACGAAAAACGTCAGGAAAGGGACGTTCATGACACTTGCGGGACCGCGGGCTCACTCGGTCAAGGCGGCGATGTCTTCCATCTCGACGACCGTGCGGACCTCGACCTCGATCTCGTCGAACAGCGCCGCGTAGGTCTCCGCGAAAGCCACGGCCTCCGCCAGGTCCTTCGCGTTGATCAGCGCGAACCCGCCGATGACCTCCTTGGTCTCGGTGAACGGGCCGTCGGTGGCGGTGATCTTGCCGCCCCGGACCTTGCGGACCTTCGCGCCCCGCTCCGACGGGTGCACGCCCTCCGCCGTGATGAGGATGCCCTTCTTGAACGAGTCCTCGACGAAGGCGCCCATCTGCTCGATGAACTCCTTGCTGGGGTTCCAGGCTTCCGGGGCGCTCTCGTCCAGCCGGTGCATCATCAGAAACCGCATCGTTGCTCCTCAGTGTCTTGGCGAGGCTGTTTCTACCTCGCCTTCACCGACGCGTCGAGCGGCTCGACGGCGCTTCGACATTTCTGCCGAAAAATTCTCAGCGGCTCGCGACCTTCTTGTACTGGGCCGTCGCGAGCGGCGCGAAGATCGCGATGATGGCGATGCAGCACAGGATCGCGTACAGCGAGGCGTGCTCGGCGGGCCAGCCCGTCGGGGCCACGCCGAAGCGGTTCCCGAACAGGTCACGGGCCGAGTTGATCACCGCGGTGAACGGGTTCCAGTCGGCGATCGCCTTCAGCACACCCGGCAGCTTGTCCGCCGGGACGAACGCCGTCGAGATGAAGCTCAGCGGGAACATCCACATCAGCCCGGCGCTCTGCGCGACCTCGACACTGCGCGCGACCAGCCCGATCCACGCGCCGACCCAGGACAGCGCCCACGCGAACATCAGCATCACCAGGTAGCCGAGCACCGCGTCGAGGAAGCTGCCGCGGATCCGCCAGCCGACGAGCAGCCCGCACAGCGACATGACGACCAGCGCGACCACGCTGATCACCAGATCCGACGTCGTCCGGCCGAAGATCACCGCGAGCCGGGAGATCGGCAGCGAACGAAACCTGTCGATGATGCCCTTCTGCAGGTCGTTCGCGAACCCGATCACGGTGAACGCCGAGTTGAACGCGACTGTCTGCGCGAAGATCCCGGCGATCAGGAACTCGCGGTACGCGAGCCCTCCCGCCTCCCCGCCGATCGCGTCGCCGAAGACGTACGCGAACAGCAGCACGAACATGATCGGCTGCAGCGTCGCCGCCATCAGCCAGTCCGGGTTGCGCTGGACGTTCTTCAGGTTCCGCCAGGTGATCACGCCACCGTCGGAAAAGGCCTTCGCGACCGCGCTCACTTCTTGTCCCCCTCGTCCGTGGCGTGCCCTGTCAGCGAAAGGAAGACGTCGTCGAGCGTCGGCCGGTGCAGCGCGACGTCCTGGACGGCGACACCCTGCGCGTCCAGCCGCCGCAGCGCCTCGATGAGTGCCTTCGGCCCGCCCTCGACCAGGACGTCGACCTTGCGGGTGTGTTCGTCGACCGACGGCGTCCCCGAGCCGACCTCGGCGAGCACCTGCGTGGTCGCCGCGAGGTCGTCGGCGGAGGCCACGACCAGCTCCAGCCGCTCGCCGCCGATCTCCTGTTTGAGCTCGTCGGCCGTGCCGCGCGCGATGACCTTCCCCTTGTCGATCACCACGATCGAGTCGGCGAGCTGATCGGCCTCCTCCAGGTACTGCGTGGTCAGCAGGACGGTGGTGCCGTCGGCGACGAGCTCCTTGATGACGTCCCACGTCTCGATCCGGCCGCGCGGGTCGAGCCCGGTGGTCGGTTCGTCGAGGATCACCACCGTCGGCTCGGCTACCAGCGCGCCCGCGAGGTCGAGCCGCCGCCGCATACCGCCGGAGTACGTCTTGGCGGGGCGGTCCGCCGCGTCCTCCAGCCGGAATCGCGAAAGCAGCTCGCGCGCCCTGGACTTCGCCGCGGCCTTCTTGCTCCCGTACAGCCTGCCGACCATGTACAGGTTCTCGAACCCGGTGAGGTTCTCGTCCACGGCGGCGTACTGGCCGGACAGCCCGATCGACCGCCGGACGGCGTCGGGCTGGGCCAGCACGTCATGCCCGGCCACCTCCGCTTCGCCCGAATCCGGGCGGAGCAGCGTGGTCAGGATGCGGACCGTCGTCGTCTTGCCGGCGCCGTTCGGCCCCAGCAGGCCCAGCACCTTGCCCGTCGGGATCGACAGATCGACCCCGTCGAGTGCCCGGGTGGAACCGTAGGTCTTGACCAGCGCTTTCGCCTGAACTGCGAACATGCGGACAAACTAGACCCCGGCACCGACAAAGGCACCGGGGTTTTTCCCGGATCTGCTCCAGGCGAACGGACTACTTTTCGAGGATCGCGGTGACGCCCTGGCCGCCCGCCGCGCAGATCGAGATGAGCCCGCGGCCGGATCCCTTCTCGCTCAACAGCTTCGCGAGGGTGGCGACGATACGGCCGCCGGTCGCGGCGAACGGGTGCCCGGCCGCCAGCGACGAACCGTTGACGTTCAGTTTCGCCCGATCGATGGAGCCGAGTGGTTCGTCGAGGCCCAGCTTCTCCTTGGCGAACGCCGGGTCCTCCCACGCCTTGAGGGTGGCGAGCACCTGCGAAGCGAAGGCCTCGTGGATCTCGTAGAAGTCGAAGTCCTGCAAGGTGAGCCCGGCGCGCGTGAGCATCTGCGGGACGGCGTACGCGGGGGCCATCAGCAAGCCCTCGTCGCCGTGGACGTAGTCGACGGCCGCGGTCTGCGAGAACGTCAGGTACGCCAGCACCGGCAGCTTCCGCGCCTTCGCCCACTGCTCGGTCGCGAGCAGGACCGTCGACGCGCCGTCGGACAGCGGCGTCGAGTTGCCCGCGGTCATCGTGCCCTCGGGGCCACCGAAGGCGGACTTCAGCTTCGCGAGCTTCTCGACACTGGACTCCGGGCGCAGGTTCTGGTCGCGGGCCAGCTTGAGGTACGGCGTCACCAGGTCATCGAAGAAGCCCTTGTCGTACGCGGCGCCGAGACGCTGGTGGCTGGTCGCGGCGAGTTCGTCCTGCGCCTCGCGCGTGATCTCCCAGACCTTCGCGGTCAGCGCGGCGTGCTCGCCCATGGACAGGCCGGTGCGCGGCTCGGAGTTGCGCGGGATCTCGGGAACGATGTGCCCGGGGCGCAGCTTCGCGGCGAGCTTCAGCCGTTCGGGGAGCGTCTTCGCGGCGTTGAGCTGGACGAGGATCTGACGCAGGTCGTCGTTGACGGCCAGCGGCGCGTCGGACGTGGTGTCGACGCCGCCCGCGATGGCCGAGTCGATCTGGCCGAGGGCGATCTTGTTGGCGACGTTGACGATCGCCTGCAGGCCGGTGCCGCAGGCCATCTGCACGTCCGACGCCGGAGTGGCGGGGTTCAGCCTGCTGCCGAGGACGCATTCGCGGGCGAGGTTGAAGTCGCGGGCGTGCTTGAGCACCGCGCCGGCGGCGACCTCGCCGATCACCTCGTCCTGCAGGGAGAAGCGGCTGACCAGGCCGTCGAGGGCGGCCGTGAACATGTCCTGGTTCGACGCCTTCGAGTACGGACCGTTCGAACGGGCGAAGGGGATCCGGTTGCCGCCGATGATCGCTACCTTGCGCACGGGTGCCGTCCTTTTCGTGGCCATTTTTTCCACTCCTCCGTAGGCTCTCTCACACTGTAACCTACTAGCGAGTAGGTTAGAATGCGACGTGATGCTCACTGCACGGGAGGCACGAGATGGCTGACAGGTACCAGCAGTTCACGAAATCCCCCGTGGGGAAATTCGTGGTGCCGAAGCTCGGCCTGCCGAACCCCGCGACGCTCCGCCGGTACAAGCCCGGCCAGCCCGCTCTCGAAGGTCCCGCACTTCTCGGCGCCGCGCCAGGTGGCCGCCTCGAAAAGGTGATCGAGGCTCAGCTGCACCGCGCGGGCATCGAGGTCATCTCGACGGCGGCCGACAAGCACGCCGCGCTCGTCTTCGACGCGACAGGTGTGAAGGACCCGAAGCAGCTTCGCGAGGTCTACGACTTCTTCCACCCGGTGATCCGGAGCGTCGGGCCGTCTGGCCGCGTCGTCATCCTCGGTACGCCGCCTGAGCTGACCGAAGGGCACGAGCGGATCGCCCAGCGCGCGCTCGAAGGCTTCGTCCGTTCCGTCGGTAAGGAACTGAAGCGCGGCGCGACCGCTCAGCTCGTTTACGTCGCCGAAGGAGCCGAAGAGGCTACTGAGTCCACGCTCCGCTTCCTGCTGTCGTCGAAGTCCGCCTTCGTCGACGCCCAGGTCATCCGCGTCGGCACCGAGGCCAAGACCGCCTCCGCCCCGGCGGACTGGGCGAAGCCGCTTGACGGCAAGGTCGCCCTGGTCACCGGCGCTTCCCGCGGTATCGGCGCCGCCATCGCCGAGGTGCTGGGCCGCGACGGCGCGCACGTCGTCGCGCTGGACATCCCCGCTCAGGGCGCGGATCTGTCGAAGGTGGCCAACAAGGTCGGCGGCTCGGCACTGCAGCTGGACATCACCGCCGCCGACGCGCCGGAGAAGCTCGCCGAGTACCTGACCACGCGTCACGGCGGCGTCGACATCGTCGTGCACAACGCGGGAATCACGCGGGACAAGACGCTGGGCAACATGACCGAAGGCGGCTGGGACTCGGTCATCGCGGTCAACCTCGCGTCGCAGCTCGCGGTCAACGAGAAGCTGCTGGCGGACAAGGTGCTGCACGAGAACGGCCGGATCATCGGCGTCTCGTCGATCGCGGGCATCGCGGGCAACGTCGGCCAGACCAACTACGCCACCAGCAAGGCGGGCGTCATCGGCATGGTGGACGTCGGCGCGCCGAAGCTCGCCAAGTACGAGGCACGCTCTCCCGCCGAGGGCTCGTCGACGCAGTACGGCGGCACGATCAACGCCGTCGCGCCCGGTTTCATCGAGACCAAGATGACGGCCGCGGTCCCGTTGTTCATCCGCGAGGGCGGGCGACGGTTGTCCAGCCTCGGCCAGGGCGGGCTCCCGGTCGACGTCGCCGAGACGATCGCCTGGTACGCGAACCCGGCCTCGGCCGCTGTCAACGGCAACGTGGTCCGCGTCTGCGGCCAGGCACTGCTGGGGGCATGAGGATGGCGGTCAAGGAACTCCACGAGTCGCCGAGCCTGTCTTCGCTGTACCCCAAGGCGTTGCTCGGCTCGCTGCGCAAGAGCGGCGGAAGCACGCTGCCGTCGACCGAGTTCGTCCGCGAGGGCGTCGTCGTCGACCCGGCGCACCTCGCCGCGTACAACCAGGTGTGCGGATTCCGGCTGGACGACGTGCTCCCGGCGACGTATCCGCACATCCTCGCGTTCGGCCTGCAGATGGCGCTGATGACCGAGGCCGACTTCCCGTTCCCGCTGCTGGGCATGGTGCACGTCGCCAACCGGATCACCCAGCACCGGCCGCTGCGGCTCGACGAGTCGTTCACCCTGCGGGTGCGCGCCGAGGATCTGCGCCCGCACGAAAAGGGCAAACAGTTCGACGTCGTCAGCGAGCTGCTCGTCAACGACAGCCCGGTGTGGACGGACGTCAGCACGTACCTGCGCCGCGGTGGCGGCACCGGCGAGAAGACCTCGCGCGGTCAGCTCTCGCAGCCGTCGCCCAAAGCGCTCTGGCGCGTGCCCGGCGACATCGGCCGCCGGTACGCCGAGGTCTCCGGCGACCGCAACCCGATCCACCTGCACCCGATCACCGCGAAGGCGTTCGGGTTCCCGGCCGCGATCGCGCACGGCATGTGGACGAAGGCGCACGCGCTCGCGGCGTTCGAAGGCAGGCTTCCGGAGGCCTTCGCCGTCGACGTCAAGTTCAAGCAGCCGGTCCTGCTGCCCGCCAAGGTGGCTTTCACCTCGTGGAGCGAAGGCGACGGCTGGGCGTTCGAGCTGTGGAACGCGCGCAAGCCGAAGCCGCATCTGGAGGGCTCAGTCGTCGCTCTCTGACGGCTTCCAGATCTCACCCTCGACGAGGTCGTTGAACCCGAGCCAGACCAGGTTCATCAGCCACGAGGCGAGCACGCCGTCGGAGACATCGGGGTGGTCGAGCGCCCAGTCGGCCAGCGACTCGGCCGCCCCGACCAGCGCGGCGGACAGTCCCGCGCCGGAGAACTCGGCCTGCTCGCCGAGGCCCTTGCGGGTGCCCGCGGAGACGACCAGCGCGGCGACCAGCTCGATCGCGCGGGTGCGCATGTCGGTGATCTCCGCGGCGAAGGCGCCGCCGACGGTCATGGCCTGGCGGTGCAGCACCGTCCAGGACTCGCGGTACTCGGCGACGAACCGGTAGAACGCGCGAAGCCCGTGCCAAAGCTGCATGTCGGGCGGCAGATCGGGTTTGATCCCGCCCTGCACCGCCTCCAGCAGACGGGTGGCTTCGCGGCGGATGCACGCGCCGAAGAGGTCTTCCTTGGAGCCGAGGTAGGTGTAGATCATCGGCTTGGACACGCCGGCGACCTCGGAGATCTCGTCCATCGACGCGGAGTGATAGCCGTAGCGCGAGAACACCGAGACCGCTGCGTCCAGGATCTGGCGTTCCCGCACCGCTCTCGGCAGCCTTTTGGCGCGTTCGGCGGGACGCGGTACTTCCTCGGACACTCAAGACCTCCCATTAGTCGCGTAAGACGCTACCGGGCCCCTTCGGGCAAAGGTGATTTCGGCACGCTTGCCCGCCTACCTACTGACGGGTAGCCTTACGCTGGGGTAGGCGAGGTGGAGGGAAAATGACCGAGATCGTGGGGCTGACCGGCCGCGCGCTGGTCGACGCGCTGGAACGGATCGAGCCGGATTCGGCCGAGGCGCACTCTCTCGACGTCAACGAGGTCGCGGGCGCCATCGACCCGAAGGAACTCGGCAAGGACGACGTCCGGCGGCTGCTGACCGCGCTGGGACGGCTCGCCCAGGACGCGCCGGCGTTCGACCTCCGCAAGGTCGACCCGGTCCGGTTCGCGAACCTCGTCGCGCGGGCTTCGCGCACACAGCTCGAGAGCGTCGTCGCCGAAAGGCCGCTTCGCGAGCGGGTCCTGCGCGAGATCTTCGACCGCATGGGCGCCCACATCCGGCAGGACCGGGCGAAGACACTGCACGCCGTCGTCCACTGGCGGCTTTCCGGCGGCACCGGCGACGGCGGGTACGACCGCTACGAGACGGTGATCTCGCACGGTGAGTGCACGGTCAGCCAGGACATGAAGGAGAAGCCGAGGGTGACGATCACGATCGCGCCCGTCGATTTCTTCCGGCTCATCACCCATCAGGCGACACCGGCTGTGCTATTCGTCACGGGAAAGATCAAAGTAAAAGGTGACCTGGCATTCGCGGCGGGCCTGATCGGTTTCTTCGACCTTCCGAGAACGCACGAGCCGTCCTGAACCCGGCCGAGCAGATACACTTCCGTGCCGTGCCCCGAAATTCTCCGAACCGGCGCTGGCGGGACAAGGTGCGCCTTTCCCGTCCCTTGCGGCTGCACAAGACACGCACCGCGGGCGAGCACGTCATCAACGCTTTCGCGGAGAAGCTCGAACTCGCCAAACTGAGCCCGGAGCAGTTCACGCAAGTGCTGGAAACCCTGCACATGCTGGGCGAAACCGGCGCGGGCATCGAGTTGAGCTCACTGGAGACCGAGGTGCTCGTCGACGTCGTGCAACGGGCGTCGCGGGAGCAACTCAAGGCGATCGCCGACCATCCGGAACTGCGCTCGGCGTTCCTCGACGAGATTTTCCGCAGAATGTCGGACCATTTCGTTCCCGAACGCGCGAGGCATGTCGACTTCGTCGTCGCTTGGCGTTTCACCGATGGTGACGGGGAAGACGGTTTCGATCGCTTTCAAACGGTCATCGAAGACGGCGTCTGCGTTTCGAGCACCGATCTCGCGCGCACTCCGGACACCACCATCACGCTGTCCGTCGACGACTTCATCCGGATGGCCACCGGCAACGCGGCGGTGGCGGCGATGTTCGTGACCGGCAAGGTGAAGGTGAAGGGCGAGTACGCGCCGGCCGTGCGGTTCAGCGGCTACTTCGACATCCCGAAGCCGAGCGGGGGCTAGCCACCTGGCTCGTCGAGCGTTCGCTGAGGTGTGCGGCGATAGCGGACATTCGGACTGCGGAACTTGCGTTCGGTCGCTTCGATCAACCCTTGCCGGAGCAGGGTGCTCAGCCATCGCGTGACCGTGCGGTCATGGAGCCCGGTGGCGGCGACCAGATCGGCGCGTGTCGATTCACCGTCCCCCAGCGCGGCAAGGATCTCTTCGCGGCGATCCGCACGATGCTTCACGGGGGCCGGGCTGCCGGACGAATGAGGGGCCGCGTCCTCGGCGAGGGTGTACTGCGCGTAGCGCCGACCGCCACCCGGGACCAACAGGCCCCTGGCCACAAGGTCGCCGAGTTCCTCGGTGGCCACTCGAGAGTCGAGGTCATTGGCGTTCCGGTATGCCTGATTGTTGAGCGTCTCCCCATGGAACAGCATGGCCAGGCCGTGGCATTGGCTGTCGCTGAGTCCGTGTTCGTTGAGTGAACCGATCCATCGGACCGCGTCGTTCCCCATCAACGTATGGTTCGGGAAGGTCGCGGTGAAAGTGGAGATATTGTCGGCGAACCGAGGCGGACTGAGCTTGGCGTCTCGCATCGCGGCCAGCATCGTCGGGATTCCGGAGCCGTGATTTTCGCAGATCGGCCGGTCCGATCCTGGGACGGGGGAATCTTCGAGGATCTTCAACAAGGTCGCGTTGCGGGCCGAAGAGGTGCCCTCGACGCCCAGGTTCTCCTCCCGGACCGATCCGAACAAGCCGCCCGCGTTGCGGATGACCAGACGGTCGGGGTACATCTCGACCTGCACCTGTGTTCCCAGTGAGGGGCCCGAGTAGTCGCGGTGCACGAGCGCGTTCACGACTGCTTCGCGCAAGGCTGCCTCGGGGTATTCGTAGGCCTCGGCACGGCCGGATCCGCGTACGGTGGACCGGCGCTTCATATTGCGACGAAGAGCCAAGAGCGCCTCGTCCACCATGATCGGAATAGGGCCCTCGGCCGCGACATTGTCGATGAACCGTGTCCCATTTCGTGGATCTGGTCCTGATTTCGTCGGATAGTGGACAAAGGTCAGCATGAGCTGAGGGAAGAACTCCTGGGGGTACTCTCCCAGCGCCAGTAATCCGGCCAGAGAGAGTTCATCGCCTATGAGTACCTTCGCCCGTCGGAGTGCGGCGGTGGCGTCCAAATCCGCGAACGCTCTGCCGCGATGACGGCGTAGCCTGCTCAGGAAGGTCTCGACGAGCTGGTTGTCGAGGTTCGCGATGGTCGTTCCGGAAACGGGTTGCTCGTCGTCCCGAGGTTGACCTCGGTTCGCCACCATCAGCTGTACTTCATATGGGCTCAGCTTGCGATCTCCGTCGGCGACCCTGACGAAACTTCCCTGCGTCATGCCGATGCCGCGGCTGAAGGAGGGCTTCGTGCTTTGTGGAAGTTCGGGGATCTCCGCGACCACCAGATCCGCGCCCTCGAAGCGGTGAGTCCCGATAAGCGGGCGTAGCGGTGGCTCCAAGTTCTCCGAGCACGTCGCGGCGAGATCGGCTTCCATCTTCGCGGGGTCGCGAACACCGGTTGCCTCGAACCCGTTGGCCTCGTCGAGGCCGAGGATCAGAACACCCCCGTTGGTGTTGGCGAACGCCGATACCGTTTCGCGGACGCTCTTCGGCAGCTTGGTCTCAGCTCGTTTGGCTTCGACGAAGGCATGGTCGCCGCCGAGGTCGCGCAGGTTGGCGATGATCTCGGCGAGTTCGTCATAGAGCATGTGGCCGTCCCAGCTTAGACACTAGCTTGGACACTAGCTTAGACACTAAGCCTTAGTGTCTAAGCTAGTGTCCAAGCTGGGCTCAGCCCTCGACGATGCGGCCCTCGATCACCGGCGGCTGCTTCTTGACGGCCTCGGCGGGCGGCGTGTCCATGACGACCTCGCTGTCCACCACCATCACCGGCCCGCGGGCGCTGTTGGCGAACTTGACCGCCCGGCGCTGCATCCGCTTCTGCCAGACCTTGCGCGCGACGCTGCGGGTCGGCGGCAGGATGAACAGCAGGCCGATGACGTCGCTCACGAAACCGGGCAGCAGGATCAGCAGGCCGCCGAGGCCGATCAGCATCCCGTCGGTGAGTTCCTTCTCCGCGTCGGCGGGGCGGCCGAGGCGCGCGGACTCGGCGAACGCACGGAAGGCGCGGCCGCCTTCGCGGCGCGCGAGCCAGGACCCGATGAACGCACCGGCGAAGAGCAGCGCGATCGTGCCGAGCACACCGATGGCCGAGCCCACCGCCCACACGGCGGCGATCTCGGCGACGACATAGAGCAGGAACGCGACAGCCATACTCCGACAACGTACGGCCTGCCCGTTTTGCTCCCGAACCCCCGATACGGTGACCTGGGTCAACCGAATCGGCGCAGGAACTCCTCCGCCTCGCCTGGCCTGGTCAGCACGATCCGCTGTGCGTGCGCCCCCTGCTCCGCGAGTCGCCGCACCGTCCGCTCCCGGTGGTGTTTCGGCCAGCGCCAGACGTAGAGGCCGAACTCCAGATCCAGTCTTTCGGGGCAGCCGGGCGCCTGCTTGTCCTGGCCGTATTCGCGCAGGGTGCGCACCAGCACCCGCCGGAGACAGACGCGGCGCGGGTAGTCGAGGAAGACGATCGTGTCCGCTCGCGGGAGCCGGAGATGCATCGACGACCCGTAGTTCCCGTCGATCACCCAGGAGTCGGACGCGACGATCTCCTGTTGCGCGGCGTGGAACTCGGCGTCCGGCGCCGGTGTCCACCCCGGCCGCCAGTAGAGGCGGTCGAGATGGGTGACCGGGAGGCCGAGCGCGGCGCCGAGCCGTCGCGAGAACGTCGACTTCCCGGCGCCGCTGCAGCCGACGACCATGACCCGCCGCATCGTCAGCCGACGGCTTCGTCGAGGTACGCCGCGGCCTGCAAGGTGAACAGGTCGGCGTAGCCCGCCTTCGCCGCCATCAGCTCGTCGTGCGTCCCGTACTCGGCGACCTTTCCGTGCTCCAGCAGTAGGATCCGCTCCGCCTGCCGGACGGTCGAGAAGCGATGCGAGATGTACAGCGTCGTGCGCCCTTCCGAAAGCTTCCGCAGGCGCGAGAAGAGGTCGTGTTCGGCCTGGGCGTCCAGCGCGGACGTCGGTTCGTCCAGGATCAGGATCGGCGCTTCCCGCAGGAACGCCCTCGCCAGCGCGATCTTCTGCCATTCGCCACCGGAAAGGCTGACGCCCTGGTCGAACCAGCGGCCGAGTGGGCTGTCGTACCCCGTCGGCAGGCGCTCGATCCGGTCGTCGGCACCGGCTCGTTTCGCCGAGGCTTCGATCCGTTCGCGGTCGACGAGGTGGGTCAGGTCGCCAAGGCCGATGTTCTCGGCCGCGGTGCCCTGATACGTCACGTAGTCCTGGAACATCGCGCTGATCCGCTTCCGCAGCTCCACCGGGTCGTACTCGCGGATGTCGACCTCGTCGAGCAGGATCCGCCCGCCCGTCGGGTCGTACAGCCGGCACAGCAGTTTGAACAGCGTCGACTTCCCGGCTCCGTTGCGGCCGACGACGGCGACCGTCTCACCGGGCCGGATCTCGAAGCTCACGCCGTCGAGAGCGGGTTCGGCCGCCCCGGGATAGGTGAAGGACACTTCTTCGAACTGGATGTGTCCCTCCACAGTGGACGGAAGGGGACGCGGCTTCGGCGGCGCGACGATCTCCGGTTCCGTGCCGAGGAAGTGGTAGAGCGTGTCGAGATAGAGATTGTTCTCGTACATCCCGGAAAACGCGGTGAACAGGCCTTGGACGGACGTCTGCACCGACGCCGCGGCGGCCGTGTACAGCGCGAGATCGCCGAGTGTGAGCCTGCCGCCGACGGCCTCCAGCGCGATGTACAGCGCGATCGCGGATCCGGCGGCGGTGCTCAGCAGGCCCCACGACGTCGAACTGATGCTGCGCTTGCGGGTGAGTGTCCGCTGGCGGTCGTAGAAGACCTGGCCGAGCCGCTGGAACCGGTCGACGAAGTACGGGCCGAGCCCGAAAAGCTTGGTCTCCTTGGCATAGGTGTCCGTGGTGACCAAAGAGGACAGATAGTCCATCCGCCGTTTCAGCGGTGACATCATCAACGTCAGCCAGAAGGCGCGGGCACCGTACTTCGACTGCGAGATGAACGCGGGGATCGGTGCCACGAGCGCGACGAGCGCGAGCAGCGGGCTGATCGAGACGAGCAGTGCGATCATGCTGCCGAAGGTGATCATCGTCCGGATCAGGCCCAGCGCCGAGTTCATCATCGACAGCGGCCGGGTCGGCGCCTCCTGTGCGGCCTGGCGCAGCATGTCGTAGGACGCGGAACCTTCGAAGTACGACAGATGCAGCTTGCTCGCGTGGTCCATCACCTGGTGGCGGATGGTCAGCGTCATCCGTTCCTGCAGCAGCGCCTGACCGTAGGTGGTCAGCGCCTGCGAGAGCGCGGTCAGCACGAGGACGCCGAACTGGAACAGCGCGACACCGACGATCGCGTTCTTGGTGCCGTGGCCCTGGATCGCGGCGACCACCGAGTCGATCAGCAGCTTCGCGACATACGCGGTCGCCGTGGGCAGCAGACCGGAAAGCAGGGTCACCGCGGTGATCGTGATGGTCAGGAACGGGCTCGCCTGCCAGGTCAGCTTCGCGACCTTGGGCAGCCCGCGGACCGTGCCCGCGATGTTGACCCACATGCGGCTGAGCCGGGACTTCAGGTCTTTCGGGAGGGCTTCGGGTTCGGGCTCCGGGATGTCGACCGGGCCGGTCAGCCCGCTGTCGGGCACCGTCGACGGCGGGCGTCGTCGTCTGCCGCCCCGTGCCAGCAGCATCTCGATGCCGCCACCGCCTCCTCCGGGCGGGCCGCCGATCACGCGGCCTCCACGGCGCCGTTGAGGAAGACGTCGACGAGTTCCATCGTGGTGGGTTCGTCGCCGTTCGCGTCGAACCGCATCCGGCCGCTGAACAGCAACGACAGGAAGAGCGCCGCCAGTTGCGCCGCCGGCAGCCGAAGCCGTTTCTGCTCCGGTTCGAACAGCTCGGCCATGGCGTCGCGCATCACGGTCATCGACTCCCGGCGCCGGTCCCTGCCGTCGCCGGGGTCGTGGCGGTGCTCGGGCCGCTTGCCGGAGCCGTGCATGACCGCCATCAGCGCGCCCATCCGCTGGAGATGGGCGCTGAGCGCGTCGGCCGCCTCGACGAGCCTGTCGTCGAGGGGTTGTTCGAGATCGATCACCGCGATGGCGTCGAGCACCTGGTCGGGCTTCAGCGCTTCGGCGAAGCAGGTGGCGAAGAGTTCGTCCTTGTCCTTGAAGACACGGAAGACCGTGCCTTCGCCGATCCCGGCGGCGCGGGCGATCTGGCTGGTGGTGACGCCGGCGCCGTGCTCCACCATCAGCGGTAGCACGGACTGGACGATCATCCTCCGTCGCTCTTCGGGGCTCATCCCCGGCGCTCTCCGCCGGGCGGTGGTGTCTGTCATGCGCTCCAGTGTGCGGAGTGAGCGCTCACTCCGTCAACTGATTAACGATCGCGGTCTCCTCGGGCGCATGGAGCTGACGGTCTTCGCGATCTCCATCCCCGGCGGCGAGAAGCTGCCGTGGCGGCGCCCGGTGTCGCGCGTAGTCGGCTGCCACCTGCCACCCAAAAGCGCTTGAGGGTCAGTCGTCCTCGACGGCGTGCAGGATCAGCTTGGTGAGATGCGGTCGCCAGGCATCGGGGATGAGGTCCGGCAGGGTCGCGCTGGACGCGATGTCGGCGGCGACGATGACCGGCTGGTTGGTCACGCCGGAGAACATGGCGCGATCACGTTGGTCGTCACTGGCCAAGACCTTGAGGGCTTCCTTGTGGAAGGACTCTCCATCCGTGTCGTCGGAGCGGCCCCTCAACTCCTCGCGGCTTGGGTTCATGAAGTCCATCTCGAGCACTCCAGACATTGAGCCACCCTTTCGCTCAGCCTAACTCATGTATCGCTTGACCACGGCATTCTGAAGGCGTTGATAGCACTTATGGAACATCACCCTTCGGCCGAACAGGTATACGGCCATGGCGGAGAGTGAGATCGTGCAAATCAGTACGCCGACTCGTGAAAAACTGTCGACGAGAAGCGCGGACCAGCCTGTGGTGGCGGCCTCCACCGCGCGGTTGATCATCGTGCTGACCAGCGTGTAGAAGGTCGAGAGGCCGACGAGCAGCAGGCCGACACGGTTCACCAGGGGAATCCGTGAGCGAATTTCTTGCTGGAAAGCCTTGGAAAACCAGATCGAGGCGAAACCGGGCAGCGCCACGAACAGAGCGGTGATGTTGGTTCCCGCGGTGGTGGTCATCACGAGCGCGTCCCAGGCGCTCCAGAACAACCAGAGGAAGGCCGCGGAGAAGAAGCAGAGCCACGTCGCGGCCGCCGTCGTGCCCGGCGGCCGTTCGCGGACGTAGGCGTACGCGTAGAGAAGGTGATCACTCGTCGCGGCTTCTCGAAGATTGCGGCCGTAGAGGTGCGCGATCGGTCCTCCGGCGTCCTTGTCGCCAAGCGTCTCCGCGTCGTTCTCGGCGCAGAACTTGTCGAGCGCCTTTTCTTGATCCTTCTGTGGTTTTCGAAGGGTGTTCTGAAGGACGAACCTCTGTTCTTCGAAATAGGTTCCGGTCGGCGACGGCATCGTGAAGTGGTAGCTGCGGCAAAAGCTGTGCATCGACAGCGGCACCCAGAACCTGAAGGGCTCCTGGCCGACCGCACGGCGAGCCCATTCAACCGAGCGTTGGAGGAGCCTGCGGCCGCGCAGCGGGCTTCCCTTCGATGGAGCCGGCGGGTACTCCGCGGCGAACCGGGTTCGGTAGGAGAGAGTCAGACGCGCGGTTTGCCCCGGATGTCTCGTCAGGTGGACCCACGACAGGTGACGGGTCGCGACATAGCGGCCGAGCACTTCGATCCGCTCCAGCGTTCCAGGGTGCAGAAGAAGACCTGATTTGCTGGCTTCCCGCAGCTTGCGGATGGACTTCCTGGCATTCTGCGATGCTTCGCGCTTGTTCGCCGTCGGCAACGACAGGTACTGACGTTTCGCGTGCTCGATACGGTTTCGCTCGTGGTCGTCAAGGCCGTTGGGGGCGATGTCGACGAGCGCCCAAAGGACTTTGAGGAGCCAGGTCGTCCGGTCTCCCCATTCCGTACGGCCGCAGACGTAGAGCTGTTCCCTTTTTTGATCTTCCACGGTGAAGTCCGTCATGAGTCTGCCGCGGCGCATGACGTGAATCGGCACGACCAGAACCGGATTGGCTTCGTTGAAAGCCTTGATGAAATCGGGATCGTCGACTTTCGGGTGACCCGGCAAGGCCTCGGCGAGCGTCGGCAGATGCCAATCCAGGATGAGCTTCCGCCTGCATTCCCCGTGATCGATTTCGACATGCTCGATAACGCGCGCGAACGGGCCCTCTTCGCCTTGGACCAGTCGAAGCGCCAGCGCGGTGGAGTATGCCTTGGCGATTTTCTCGATCAACGCGTCGTCGGTCATTTCGAGCCCTCCCCGGCCTGCGACTTCCCGCCTTCCTGAGGTGGGTGTCGAGGGCTCGGACGACTCTGTTACGCGACGTGATGACGCCGTTAACTCGGAGTTGTCAGAGAAAGTGCTACAGGGCCGAGCAGGCCGAAAATCGACAACGGGCCCGGGCCGAAAGGCCCATGCCCGCGTCAGACGCGGCGAAGGACGCTTTCCCCGAATCGCATGCGGGGAAAGCGTCCTTCGGCCGCTCTGGTCAGTAGGTGATCGCGACCGCGGGGTCGGCCAGCAAAGCGCCGACGTCGGCCAGGAACTCCGAACCCTGCTGCCCGTCGACCACGCGGTGGTCGAAGCTCAGCGAAAGCTGGAGAACCTTGCGCACCTTGATCTCGCCGTCGACGACCCACGGGGTGTCCTTGATCGCGCCGAGGCACAGGATCGCGGACTCGCCGGGGTTGATGATCGGCGTACCGGTGTCGACGCCGAAGACGCCGACGTTGGTGATGGTGATCGTGCCGCCGAGCATGGCAGCCGGGGTGGTCTTGCCCTGGCGGGCGACGTCGGTCAGCTCGGTGAGCGCGATCGCGAGTTCCTTGAGGGACATCGAATCCGCGTCACGGACCTTGGGCACGACGAGCCCGCGCGGGGTGGCCGCGGCGATCCCGAGGTGCACGTAGTCCTTGTAGACGATCTCCTGCGCGGCCTCGTCCCACACCGCGTTGACGTCCGGAGTGCGCTTGGCCGCCAGGCAGACGGCCTTCGCCGCGAAGGTCAGCGGGGTGACCTTGACCCCGGCGAACTCGCGCGACTTCTTCAGCTTCTCCCGGAATTCCATCATCGGCGTGACGTCGATGGTGAGGAACTCCGTGACATGCGGGGCGGTGTAGGCGCTCTGCACCATCGCCGCGGCGGTGGCCTTGCGGACGCCCTTGACCGGCACCCGGCGTTCCCGCGTCGCGGGGTCGTAACCACTGTCCACAACGGACTGAACAGTGGTGGGTGCGGTGGAACCGTTGGCGGCGGCATGGACGTCGTCACGGGTGATGACGCCGCCGTCGGCGGTTCCGGTGAGGGCGTGCAGATCGACGCCGAGGTCCTTGGCGAGCTTCCGCACCGGCGGCTTCGCCAGCGGCACGTACCCGCCCTTCGGCTTCGAAGGCGCGACAGGTGGCACAGGCGCAACCGGGGCGACAGGAGCAGGCGCGGGAGCCACGGCCACCGGAGCAGGAGCGACGGCCACGGGAGCACCCGCGCCCTTCCGCGCCCGGCGCTGCGTGACGACGGCCTTGGAGCCGTAGCCGACCAGCGGCTTCATCTCCTCTTCGGCCGGCTCCTCCGCCGCCGGAGCGGCGGCGGGAGCGGGTGCCGGGGCCGCCTTGCCGCCCGGGTCGACGTCGATGGTGAGGATCGGCGCGCCGACCTCCACCGTCTGACCCGGTTCGACGAGCAGCTCGGTGACCACGCCCGCCCACGGGATGGGCAGTTCGACGGCGGCCTTCGCGGTCTCGACCTCGACCACGATCTGGTTCACCGTCACGGTGTCACCCGGCTTGACCTGCCAGGCGATGATGTCGGCCTCGGTCAGCCCTTCCGCCGTGTCGGCGAGGGGAAAGTGTTTGTACTCGGGCATTTCAGGAACTTCCCCCTTACCAGGCGAGTGATCGGTCGACGGTGTGCAGTACCCGGTCCAGGTCGGGGAGGTAGTGCTCCTCGAGCTTGGCAGGCGGGTACGGCGTGTCGAATCCGGTCACCCGCAGCACGGGGGCTTCCAGCGAGTAGAAGCATTCCTGCTGCACGCGCGCGGCGATCTCCGAGGTCAGCGAAGACTCCGACGGCGCCTCGCTCAGCGCGATGAGCCGCCCGGTCTTGCGCACCGACTCGAACACCGGCTCCAGGTCGAGCGGGGACAGCGTCCGCAGGTCGATGACCTCCAGTGACTTGCCCTCGTCCTCGGCGGCGGTCGCCGCGTCGAGCGCGACCTTCACCGACGGGCCGTACGCGACGACGGTGGCCGTCGTGCCTTCGCGGACGACGCGGGACTTGAACAGCTGGTCCGGCGTGCCGTCGATGTCGATCTCGGCCTTCATCGCGCCCGAGTGGTACAGCTTCTTCGGCTCGAAGAACAGGATCGGGTCGTCGGATTTGATCGCCTGCTGGATGCCCCAATAGGCGTCGACGGCGTTCGAGACCGATACGACCTTGAGGCCGGGGATGTGCGCGAACAGCGATTCCGGCGACTCCGAGTGGTGCTCGACAGCGCCGATGCCGCCGCCGAACGGCACCCGGATCACGATGGGCATCTTGATCTTGCCCTGCGTCCGGTAGTGCAGCTTCGCGACCTGGCTGGAGATCTGGTCGAAGCCCGGGAAGATGAAGCCTTCGAACTGGATCTCGCACACCGGGCGGAATCCGCGGACGGCCAGGCCGACCGCGGTGCCGATAATGCCCGATTCGGCCAGCGGCGTGTCCAGGACGCGCTGCTCGCCGAAGTCCTTCTGCAGGCCGTCGGTGATGCGGAAGACGCCGCCGAGCTTGCCGACGTCCTCACCCATGATCAGGACCTTCGGGTCCTCTTCCATGGCGCGCCGGAGGCCGAGGTTGATCGCCTTGCCGATGGTGAGTTTCTGGAGGTCGGCCATTTCAGTGTTCACCCGCCCCGACGAAACCGTCCATGTAGGACAGGAACTCTTCCCGCTGCGCGTCCAGCAGCGGCGTGGACTCCGCGTAGACGTTGGAGAAGATTCGCTCCGGCGGCGGCTCTGGCATGTTGAAGCAGTACTCGCGCAGCTCGGCCGCGAAGGCGTCCGAATCGGCCTGCACCTGGTCGAAGAACGCCTGGTCGGCGCCGCCACCGCGGGCGAGGTACGCCCGGACGCGCTCGATCGGGTCCTTCAGCTTCCACTCCTCCAGCTCGTCGGAGAGCCGGTAGCGGGTGGGGTCGTCGGTGGTGGTGTGCGCGTCCATCCGGTAGGTGAACGCCTCGAGCAGCACCGGGCCGTTGCCGTGACGGCATTCCTCGAGCGCCCAGCGGGAGACCGCGAGGCAGGCGAGGACGTCGTTGCCGTCCACGCGGATGCCGGGGAAGCCGTAGCCGCGAGCGCGCTGGTACAGCGGCAGGCGCGACTGGCGTTCGGTGGGTTCCGAGATCGCCCACTGGTTGTTCTGGCAGAAGAACACGAGCGGCGCGTCGTAGACGGCGGCCCAGACGAAGCCTTCGTGCACGTCGCCCTGCGAAGTCGCTCCGTCACCGAAGTAACAGATGGTCGCTTCGCTGTCGTCGTCGCCGACCTTGCCTTCGAACTTCTGGCCCATCGCGTAACCGGCGGCGTTGAGCACCTGGTTGCCGATCACGATGGTGTAGGGGTGGAAGCCGTGGGCCTTGTAGTCCCAGCCACCGTGGTCGGTGCAGCGGAAGATGCCGAGCACCTCTTTGAGGTCGACCCCGCGGGCGTACGCGACACCGTGCTCGCGGTAGCTGGGGAACGCCATGTCCCCCTTCCGCAGCGCGCGGCCGGAGCCGATCTGCGCGGCCTCCTGCCCGAGCAGCGGGACCCAGATGCCGAGCTGGCCCTGGCGCTGCATCGCGTTGGCCTCGCGGTCCGCACGGCGGACCAGGACCATGTCGCGGTACAGGCCCTTGAGGGCCTCGGCGTCGATGTCGTCGACATAGCGGTCGAACTGCGGCGAGGAGACCCGTTCGCCTTCGGGGGTGAGCAGCTGAGTCAGCTCAGCGCCACCTTCACTCGTTGCTCGCAAACCGGCGATCACCTGTTCAGGGGAAGGTTGCGCCGCTACGGCGGCGGGACCATCTCCAGGTTCCGGGTGCGTCCAGTGTTCGGACGGCATGCGCTGCTCTCCTTGATGTCGGCGCCTCTGGCGGCCACTTGTGGCGGCCACAGTGACTGCGCCGGCGGGGACCAGCGCGTCGGATCTGAAGCGCTGGGTCACCATCGGCGTTGACGGTTCGTGCGCACATCCTGGCATGCCGGACGTCGTTTTGGTCAGTGGCGGATGCTGATTTGTTGCTGAGAAAGGGTGTCTGATCAGGGAAAATGCTAGGACGCCCGAGTGTGGGGCCGCCGAAAGTAGGGGATTCACTCGCGTGCCGACCAGCGGACCCCGACCCCGGACGGGTGCCGTGGCCTGCTTGATCGATGACGATCCGTGCCCGCCGTTGTGACCCATCACACGTACCCGCGCCCGTGGCAGGATGGCGGACGTGGAGCAGAAATCCGTACGCGAAACCGTGGTTTCCAACTGGACGAACGACGTCCTTCCGAGCCTGTCCGGCCTGGTGGCGATCCCCGCCTTGTCGCCGGCGTTCGACGCCGAGTGGGCGAAGAGCGGTCATCTCGCCGCCGCCGTCGAGCACGTCCGGTCCTGGATCGCCGCCCGGGAGATCCCCGGCGCGACGCTCGAGGTCGTGGAGCTCGAAGGCCGCAGCCCGCTGCTGGTCGTCGACATCCCGGCGACGTCCGAAGCGGCCGAAAAGGGCACCGTGCTGATGTACGGGCACCTCGACAAGCAGCCCCCGGTCGGTGGCTGGTCCGAGGGGCTCGACCCGTGGACGCCGGTGATCCGCGACGGGCGGCTGTACGGCCGCGGCGCGGTCGACGACGGCTACTCGGGCTACGCGGCGACGACGGCGATCGAGGCCGTGCGCGCCGCCGGAGGCGAGCACTCCCGCGCGGTCGTGCTGCTGGAGACCGGTGAGGAGTCCGGCAGCCCGGACCTTCCCGCGTACGTCGAGCACCTGAAGGAGAAGCTCGGCGCGGTCTCGCTGGTCGTCTGCCTCGACGCCGGCGGCACCGACTACAAGCGCCTGTGGCTGACCACCAGCCTGCGCGGCATGCTGCACGTCAACGTCACCGTGAAGGTGCTCGAATCCGCGCAGCACTCCGGCATGGCCAGCGGCATCGTGGCGAGTTCGTTCCGCGTCCTGCGCGCGCTGATCGACCGGATCGAGAACGTCGAGACCGGCGAGATCAAGCTCGCCGAACTGAGCGTCGACATCCCGGAGAACCGCGTCGACGAGGCCCGCGGCGTCGTCGAGATCGCGCCCGGCGCGGCGAAGACGATGTTCCCGGTGGTCGGCAGGCCGGTGTCCGACGACGACCTCGAACTGCTGCTCAACAACTCGTGGCGGCCCACGCTTTCGGTGATCGGCGCGGAGGGCTTCCCGCTCCCGGCCGACGCGGGCAACGTGCTGCGCGACAGCACCACGCTCACCTTGAGCTTCCGCCTCCCGCCGACCGCGAACGCGCAGGCCGCGATGGAGGCGGTCCGCCGCGTGCTCACCACCGACGTGCCTTACGACGCTTCGGTCGAGCTCGGCGGGTTCCAGGCGGAGAACGGCTGGAACGCGCCGGACACCGCGCCGTGGCTCGACAAGGTCCTGCACCACGTGAGCGGCGAGGTCTTCGGCGAGCCGCACAAGAGCTTCGGCATGGGCGGGTCGATCCCGTTCATGGGGCTGCTCGGCGAGAAGTACCCGGAGGCGCAGTTCGTGGTCACCGGCGCCTGCGGGCCGGACTCGAACATCCACGTGCCGGACGAGTGGCTGAACATCGAGTTCGTGCAGCTGGTCACCGAAGCGGTCGCGCACATCCTGGACGCGCACGCCCGCAGCTGACGACCGGACCGACCGCGTTTCGTCCTCTGGATGCGGTACTTGCGTGTGCAAGGACCGCATCCAGATGACGAATTGCGCGGGGGTTACTCACGCGAACTTGTTCAACGCGGCCGTCAGCTCCGTCAGCTGCGGAGTGAAGCGCTGGTACGAGAACGGCGTCTCGTTGTTCCACGGGATCAGCTTCCCGGCCTTCACCGCGGGCAGCTGGGCCCAGGTCGGCACGCCGCCGAGCCCGTCCGGGCCGAGCGAGAGCGAACCGCCGCGGTTGTCGTACATGATCACGTCGGCCGGGTACTTGCCGATGTTCTCCCAGCTGATCTGCTGGTAGTAGCCGCCCTGGCTCTCGTCCGGCGCCTCCGGCTCGACGAAGTCCAGGCCCTTGCTCTGGTAGTGCTTCGAGGTCGCGAACTTCGGCGCGTTCGAGACGTAGACGGCGTCCTTCTGCGCGGAAACCAGCAGGATCTTCAGCCCGGCCGCCTTCTTGGCCGCTTCGCCGAGCGCGGCGTCGGCCTTCTCGTACTCGTCCTTCGCGGCCTTGATCGCCGGGGTCTCGGTGTCGGCGCCGAGCGCCTTCGCGAGCGAGATGAACTTCGCGATCCCTTCGGGCATCGAGATGTCCTGCAGCCGGACCCCGACGCTCGGCGCGGCCTTGTCGATCTTCTCCGTCTGCGTGTCCGGGACGTACCACATCTGTTCCTTGAGGTACATCACGCTGATCAGCAGCTGCGGATCGAGCGAGACGAACTTGTCGAAGTTGAACTCGTTCCACACGTTCCCGAGCGAGGTCACCGTGTTCAGGTCGACGCCGCCCGCCTGCGGGTCCGGTTTGCCGTCGGCGAACTTCGACGGGCCGAAGATCCCGACCGACTTCACGCCGAGGTCCCACAGCGCCGCCGCCGCGGCCACCTGCGCGACGATCCGGGTGGGCCGCTCGCCTTCGAGTTTCCGGCCGCGGTCGTCGGTGAAGGACCAGGTCGCGCCCGCTCCCTGCGTGGGCGCTTCGTCCTGATAGCCGCAGGCGGTCAGGAGGCCGGTGGCGCCGAGCGCCGCGGTGCCGGCGAGGAAGCCGCGTCGGGAGAGGTGCATCGAGATCTTCTTTCGCCATACGACCAGGGTTCGTCGTTAGGCTAGCCTTCGCTTACTGTGAGGGCCATGGTCCAAGTCACGGAGCGCGTCAGATCACCCAGGACCAGCGTCTCCGTGCGAACGCTGGTCCTGGTGGGGTCGCTGGTCGCGCTCGTCGCGGTCGTCCTGCTTTCGATCGGCTTCGGGTCGAACCGGCTTTCCCTCGGCGAAGTCCTGCACGCCCTCTTCGCTTACGACGGCAGCTACAACGATGTCGTCGTCCGCGACGATCGCCTGCCCCGCACGGTGCTCGGCGTCCTGGTCGGGATGGCGCTGGGGCTGGCGGGCGCGCTGATGCAGGCGATCACGCGCAACCCGGTCGCGGAACCCGGTCTGCTCGGCATCAACCACGGCGCCGCCGTCGCGATCGTGCTCGGCTCCGCGGTGTTCTCGGTGACTTCGCCCGGCGAGTACGTCTGGTTCGCCTTCGCCGGAGCGCTCGTGGGAACCGCGCTGGTCTCGGTGATCGGCGGGACGCGGGGCGCCTCGAGCCCGCTGCGGCTGGTGCTGGCGGGTGTCGCGATCCAGGCGGTGTTCGTCGGGATCAACCAGGGCATGCAGATGATCAACACGCACAACCTGCAGGCCATGCGGTTCTGGCTGGTCGGCTCGCTGGTCAACCGGAACCTCGACCAGCTGTCCGTGCTGCTGCCGTTCTTCGTCGCGGGGGTGGTGATCGCGGTCGTGCTGGCCCGCGCGCTGAACGCGCTGGCGCTGGGCGAGGACACGGCCCGCGGCCTCGGCGCGAATCCGGCGCTCGTCCGCGTCGCCGGGATGGTCGCGGTCGGGCTGCTGTCGGCGGCGGCGACCGCGGCCTGCGGGCCGATCGCCTTCGTCGGCCTGATGATCCCGCACGTCGTCCGGTCGCTGATCGGCCAGGACGAGCGCTGGGTGATGCTGCTTTCGGCCCTGCTCGGACCGGTCCTGCTGCTCGGCTGCGACGTCCTCGGCCGCCTGCTCGGCTCGCCGGGCGAGATCCAGGTCGGCGTGATGACCGACGTCGTCGGCGGGATCGCGTTCGTGATCGTGGCCCGCCGCCTGAAGGCGGTGCGCCGATGACCGCGTTCGTCCGCCGCGAGTCCGGTTTGGACCGGCGATCCACGATCGTCGTCGCCGCGCTGGCCTTGGTGACGCTGGCCCTCGTCGTGCTTTCGGTCGGCACGGGCGACTACGAGATGAGCCCCGGCGAAGTGCTCGCGACGCTGGCCGGCTCGGGGACGAAGGCGCAGTACCTGGTCGTCATGGGGCGACTGCCGCGGGTGCTGGTCGCGATCCTCGTCGGCGCCGCGCTGGCGTTGGCGGGCACGATCTTCCAGACGATCACCCGGAATCCGCTCGGCAGCCCGGACATCATCGGGTTCACCACCGGTTCGGCGACCGGCGGCATCGTGACCCTCCTGTTCTTCGGCGCCGGACCCGGCGTCGTCTCGCTCGGGGCGCTGGTGGGCGGACTGCTGACCGCGCTGCTCGTGATGGCGCTGTGCGCGCCGCACGGTCTGCTGAGCTCGCGGTTGGTGCTGCTCGGGATCGCGGTCAGCGCGGTGCTGGCCGGCGTGAACTCGTACCTGCTGGTGAAGGCGAACCTCGAAGCCGCCGCGCAGGCTGTCGGCTGGCTCGTCGGTGACCTCTCCGGCCGCGACTGGACCTACTTCGTGCCGCCGGCGATCGCGATGGCGGTGTTCGCGCCGATCGTGTTCGCGAACGGCCGCGCGCTGCGCATGCTGGAGATGGGCGACGACACCGCGACCGGGATCGGCGTCGACGTCCCCCGCGTCCGGCTGACCCTGGTGCTGGTCGCCGTCGCGCTGGTCGCCGCCGCCACCGCGGCGACCGGGCCGCTCCCGTTCATCGCCCTCGCAGCACCCCAGCTGGCGCGCAGGATGACGCGCCTGCCGGGGCCCAACCTGATGGCGTCGGCCTTCGTCGGGGCGACTTTGGTCGTCGCGGCCGACTACCTTGGCCAGCGCCTGCTGGCGTCTTCGCTGCTTCCTGCGGGCGTCGTCGCGGCGGCCCTCGGTGGCGTCTACCTGCTCTGGCTGTTGCTGCGGCGCAGGGCTTGACGGGTCACGTCAGCCGGGTCAGCTGCACCGAGACGTCCAAAGTGGACTGACCGCCACCGGTGAAGATGCCCTTGAGCGGCGGCACGTCGGCGTAGTCGCGGCCGTAGGCGACCCAGACGTGCCGCGTCCCGACCGGGATCGCGTTCGTCGGGTCGTAGGCCCACCAGCCGCCGGTCCAGACGTCGACCCAGGCGTGGCTCTCGCCTTCGACCGTCTCGCCGAGCTTCGCCTCCGGTTTCGTGTGCAGGTACCCGGAGACGTACCGCGCCGGGACGCCGATCGCGCGAAGCATCACCAGCGTCACATGCGCGAAGTCCTGGCAAACCCCTTCGCGCGCACGCCAGGCGTCGGTCGCCGTGCTGTGCACGCCGGTCGTCCCCGGCTGGTACTTCAGCTGGTTGTTGACCCATTCGCAGACCGCGAGCACGGCCTCCGCCGGGTCGAGCCCCTTCCGCAGTTCGCGCGCGACTTTCGTCAGCTCGGGATCGCGCGGCGTGTACTGCGTCGGCGTCAGGTATTCGGTGCGGTGGTCGACCACGGTGTCGCCGCGCAGGTCCTTCCACGACGCCGAACGGATCGGCTCGCCTTCGTCGGCGGTCTCGACCACCGACGTCGCGAGCACGGTGAACTCGGTGTGCGGCGCGTGAAGGTCGAACGAGGTCACGACGGTGCCCCAGTAATCCGTGTACCGGTACGCACGGGTCGCCGGGGTCGTCTCGACGCGGTTCACGACGGTGGTCTGCCGCCGATCGGACCGCGGTGTCAGCCGAGCCTCGTTGTACGACTGCGTGGCCGGCGTCGCGTACCGGTATCCGGTCCGGTGAGCCACCCGAAGCTGCCAGGTCACAGCGAAACCTCCGCACCGCTCCAGGCCACCCACGGCGACGAATGGAAGTACTGCACCGATACCGCGTCGCCGATGTCCTTGATCGACGTCTGCAGGGCGACGAGCCGTTTCGGCAGGTCCTCCAGCAGATCCGACTGCCGCAGGAACTCCAGCTCACTGCGGGCGCGGCCGAGCTGCCGCAGCGCCTCGGACTTCTCGTTGGCCCGGGAATTGACGCCGGGATCCAGCCGCTCCAGGCACTCCTCGGCCTGGCGCAGCGCGTGGAACACCGAGCGAGGGAACAGCGTGTCCCGCATCAGGAACTGAACGACCCGGGCGGCGTCAAGCGCGCCGCGATAGGTCCGCAGGTAGGTGTCCTGCGCGCCCGCCGAGCGGAGCACGGTGATCCAGCCGGGCGAGGACGCGCTGTCCTGGACCCGCGAAAGCAGCAGCCGCACCACCATGTCCGCGCGTTCGACCGAGCGGCCGAGCACCATGAACAGCCAGCCGTCGTCGCGGCTCATCGTCGAATCGGCGAGCCCGGCGAACATCGCCGCGCGCTCCTCGACGAAGGAAAGGAAGGCGTGCGGCCCGGCACGGCGCGCGTACCGCTGCCTGTCCGGGACCGCGTTCCACGTCGCGTTCAGGCATTCCCACAGCTCGGTCGAGACGACCTCGCGGGCACCGCGGGTGTTCTCGCGGGCGGAGTTGATCGAACCGACGATCGACGCCGGATTGTCCTTGGCGTAGGCGACCAGCTCGGTCAGCTTCCACACGTCGAGCGAGTCCATGCCCTCCGGCGAGATGCCGAGGACGGCGAGCAGCTGGCGGCTCGCGTGGTCCGGGTCGACGCTCGCGTCTTCGAGCAGCTGGTGCACGGAGACGTTGAGGATCCTGGAGGTGTCGTCGGCGCGCTCGACGTACCGGCCGATCCAGTACAGCGATTCCGCGTTACGGGCTAGCACGGTGACCTCCTACGGCCCGAAGCACTCTTTACCGCTGAGGGCCCATCCTGCTGAGCCTGTTGCTGCTGCTGTTGCTGGGTGGTGGTCAGCTCGGGGCCCTGTTCGGCGATCAGGCCGTCCACATGGGACAGTGCGCCGAGCGCGGGCCGCTCCAGCTCCCGTTCCGCCGTGGAGGATCGCGGTGCCAGCACCCAGGTGTCCTTCGAACCGCCGCCCTGCGACGAGTTGACCACCAGACTGCCTTCCGGGAGCGCGACCCTGGTCAGCCCGCCCGGCAGGACGAAGATCTCCTTGCCGTCGTTGACCGCGAACGGCCGGAGGTCGACGTGCCGGGGCGCCAGCCGTTCATCCACTTTGGACGGAACGGTGGACAGCTGGACCACGGGCTGGGCGATCCAGCCGCGTTTGTGCGCCCGGACCTTCCGTTTCAGCGCGGCCAGCTCGGCAGGCGTCGCCTCGGGCCCGAACACGATGCCGTACCCGCCGGAGCCTTCGACGGGTTTGACCACCAGCTCTTCCATATGCTGCATGACGTGGTCGAACTCGTCCGGCAGCCAGCACCGGAAGGTGTCCACGTTGGGCAGCAGCGGCTTCTCGTTGAGGTAGTACTTCACCATCTCGGGCACGTAGGTGTAGACGAGCTTGTCGTCGCCGACGCCGTTGCCGACGGCGTTCGCGATCACCACGTTGCCCGCGCGGGCCGCGTTGAGGATCCCGGCGACACCGAGCACGGAATCCGGCCGGTAGTGCACCGGGTCGAGGAACTCGTCGTCGATCCGCCGGTAGATGACGTCGACCGGGCGTTCGCCCTCGGTGGTGCGCAGGTAGACGACGTTGTCCCGGCAGAACATGTCGCGGCCCTCGACCAGCTCGACCCCCATCAGCCGGGCCAGCAGCGAATGCTCGAAGTACGCGGAGTTGTGCACGCCGGGCGTGAGCACGACGACCATCGGGTCGGCGACGTTCGCCGCGGCCGCGGCCCGCAGCGCGCGCAGCAGATGCGAGGCGTAGTCACCGACCGGGCGGACCCGGTGCTGGGCGAACAGGTCCGGGAACACGCGCGCCATCGTGCGGCGGTTCTCCATCACGTACGACACACCCGAGGGGTTGCGGAGGTTGTCCTCCAGCACCCGGAACGTGCCCTCCTCGTCGCGCACCAAGTCCACACCGGACACGTGGATGCGGACGCCGTTGGGCGGGTTGATCCCGAACGCCTCGCGCTGGAAATGCTCGCACGAGGTGATCAGCCGTCGCGGAAGAACACCTTCGCGCAGGATCTGCCGATCGCCGTAGATGTCGGCGAGAAACGCTTCGAGCGCGCGGACCCGTTGCGCCACACCGCGTTCGAGTTTGCTCCATTCGGTGGAAGTGATCACCCTCGGCACGAGGTCGAGCGGGAACGGGCGTTCCTGGCCGGACAGGGAGAAGGTGATGCCCTGATCCACCATCGCCCGGTCGATCGCCGCCGATCGGGACGAAAGGTCCGTCGAGGTCAGCGCGGAGATCGACTCGTACAGCGCCCGGTACGGCTGGCGGACCGTGCCATCGGCGTTGAACATCTCGTCGTACGCGCCCGCGTGCGGCCTGGACGGCGAAAGATAGCCGTCGAACTGCGCTCCAGGTTTCGACGCCCGCCTCGCCGAAGTGGTGGCACGAGGGCGGCGGCCGGCCGGGGGAAGGCGCGGCGCCGAGTTGTTGTTCATGGTCGCCATACTCGCTCACCCTGCCATGTCGACGCGATACTTCATGTAATGCCCGTGACGGCCGAAACGGCGCTGTAACGTCGTAGTGCTGTGCTTGCCGCCGGATGAGTGGCAATATGCGTGCTCTCGACACATGGGAACTACAAGGAGTGACGACGTGGCCCGATTCAAAGCGCTCGCCCTGATCCCGGCGCTCGCCCTAGCCGCGGGCGCGCTGTCCGCGTGCGGTGAGGAAGGCGGAACCGCGGCCGGCGGCGTCCAGCTCGTCGCTTCCGGCAAGGTGACCACCTGCACCCACCTGCCCTACCAGCCGTTCCAGGTCAAGCAGGGCGACAAGATCGTCGGCTTCGACGTCGACCTGGTCGACCTGGTCGGCAAGAAGCTGGGTGTCGAGCAGAGCATCGTCGACATCGCCTTCGAGAACATCGAGTCCGGCGAGGCGATGAACAGCGGCCAGTGTGACCTCGCCGCCGCGGGCATGACGATCACCGACAAGCGCAAGGCGAAGTTCGACTTCTCCGACCCGTACTTCGAGGCGACCCAGGCGCTGCTGGTCAAGACCGGTTCGCCGATCAAGGACCTGAGCAACGTCGCGGGCAAGAAGATCGGTGTCCAGTCGGCCACCACCGGTGCCGACTACGCCAAGGAGAAGGCGACCGGCGCGGAGATCGTCACCTTCGACGACCTCGCGCTGCTGGAGCAGGCCGTCAAGAACGGCACTGTCGACGCGGGCGTCAACGACAACGGCGTGCTCTACGACTTCGCGAAGACGAACACGGACACGACGGTCGTCACCGAATTCAAGACCAACGAGTTCTACGGAATCGGTGTGAAGAAGGGCAGCACCGCGCTGCTCGGCCAGATCAACGAGGTGCTCAAGGCGTCCGTGGCGGACGGTTCCTACGCGCAGATCTACCAGAAGTGGTTCGGCAAGGCGCCGGCCTGGCAGCCTGGTAGCCCGACCGCCGGTTGATAATCCGTCCCCTGTGGCCGGTGCCCAGTGCACCGGCCACAGGTTTGTCGCCACCTGTTTGAGGAGAGAAATGGCTTTGAGCCGCCGCCAGCGACGTTCGGCGTTCCGAACCGGGCAATACGTCCTGCTGCTGGTGATCGTGATCGTGCTCGCGCTGCTGGCCGACTGGAGCAAGATCGGCAAGGCGTTCTTCGATCTCGACGTCGCCGCCAAGCAGTTCCCGGACGTGATCACGGTCGCGCTGAAGAACACCGTCATCTTCACCGCGCTGGGCTTCGCGCTCGGCCTGGGGCTGGGCCTTCTGCTCGCCCTGATGAGACTTTCCTCGGTCGGCCCGTACCGCTGGTTCGCGCGCGGGTACATCGAGTTCTTTCGCGGCCTGCCCGCGCTGCTGATCTTCCTCGCCGTCGGCATCGGCGTGCCCACGGCGTTCAACACCCAGCTGCCGCGCAACGTCGCGATCATGCTGGCGCTGGGCATCGTGTCCTCGGCCTACATGGCGGAGACCATCCGCGCCGGTATCCAGGCGGTGCCGCGCGGACAGGTCGAGGCCGCGCGTTCTCTCGGCATGTCGCCCGCCCGCACGATGATCACCGTCGTGATCCCGCAGGCGTTCCGGATCATCCTGCCGCCGCTGGCCAACGAATTGATCATGCTGACGAAGGACTCTTCGCTGGCGTTCCTGCTCGGCACCACGCCGGCGCAGCAGGAACTGGCGCAGTTCAGCCGTCAGGCGCTGCTGGAGGCCAAGGGCCTGACGCCGATCGTCGTCGCCGGTCTCTGTTATCTGGTCATCACCATCCCGTTGTCGATCCTGCAGCAGCGGCTAGAGAAGAAATACGGGGCCGGAGTGCCCGGCGGAGGAACGGTATGAGCACCCAGACGATCGTCGAGGTTTCGGGACTCCACAAGGCGTTCGGCGAACTCGAAGTGCTCAAGGGCATCGACCTGCGAGTCGAACGCGGTCAGGTCGTCTGCATCATCGGGCCGTCGGGCTCGGGCAAGTCGACGTTGTTGCGCTGTGTCAACCTCCTCGAGGAACCGCAGCAGGGCAAGATCGTGGTCAACGGCAGCGAGATCACCGACCCGGACGTCGACATCGACGGCGCCCGCACGAAGATCGGCATGGTCTTCCAGTCGTTCAACCTCTTCTCGCACCTGAGCGTGCTCGAAAACCTCACCGTCGCGCAGCGCAAGGTTCTCAAACGCGGCAAGGACGAGGCGGAGCGCATCGCGCGGGACAACCTCGTGAAGGTCGGACTGGCGGAGAAGGAATCTTCGCTGCCGACACAGTTGTCCGGTGGACAGCAGCAGCGCGTCGCGATCGCCAGGGCGCTTTCGATGGACCCCGACGTCATGCTGTTCGACGAACCGACGTCGGCGTTGGACCCCGAACTGGTCGGTGACGTCCTCGCGGTCATGCGGCAGCTCGCGCAGGAAGGCATGACGATGCTCGTCGTCACGCACGAGATGCAGTTCGCCCGTGAAGTGGCCGACATCGTGCTGTTCATGGACGGCGGCGTCGTCGTCGAACAGGGCGCGCCGGACCAGGTCATCGGTGACCCGCAAGAGGAACGCACCAAGACGTTCCTTTCGCGGGTCCTCAACCCGAACCACCAGGACTAGCGTCCCCGGAGCTGCTCCTGGAGCTGGACCACCTTGGCGGCGATTTCGTGCGGCCCGGCGCCCATGAGGCTCACCCAGCCCTTGGCGTCCGGGCCGAACACGACGCGGCCCTGCTCGGTGTCCATCCAGCCGGGTGGCTTCTCGACGCGTTTCCGGTTGCCGCCACCGTCACGGATGGCGACGTACAGACGTCCGAAGAAGGTGTGCGGCGACCGGATCCACTGGAGGAGCTTCTTGGCGTCGCGGATGCTCGGGCTGGCGCCGGTCAGCAATTCGCCCTTCATGAGGACGTGCAGATCGGCTTCCGAGCAGTTCAAGGACGGTGTGCGCGCGGCGGGGGCCTCGGGGAGCAGGCCGGTGAAATCCTGCGGGAGCGTGTCCGGCCGGGTCGGCGTCAGGTAGACGACCTTGTCGACCAGGACGACAGTGAGCGCTTCGCGGCCACTGCCCGCGGCGCGAACGGTCCGTTCGCGCCCCTCGGACTTCACCCACGAGTAGTACTCGACCGTCGGCCGCTGCAGGAAACGCAGCGTGTCAAGGAATTCGTCCTCGATCCGGCCACGTCTGAGCAGTCCCTGTCTGTCCAATTCGGACTGTGCGGTGGCGGCCAGCTCGCGGCGTTCCTCGGGCAGGTACCACTGCGCGCCGCGGACGAGCGTCGGGTGGATGTCGCCGAGATTGTGTTGGTCCAGCAAGGTTTCGTACGTCTGGAGCGTCAGCTCGACGGGCTTCTGGAGCACGGTTATGCGCCGATCACCGGCGGAACCGGCTTGTCACCGTCGTAGCCGCCGAAGATGGAGTCGCCGTCCTCTTCCTGCAGCGTGATCTTGCGCTGGTGCTCCTCGTCCTCGCCACCCTTGCCGCCCTTACCGGCGCCCATACCGCCGCCACCCATACCCGGCGAACCGGGCCGTCCCGCCGCCGCGCCTCCGGCCGGTGTCCCGCCAGGTCCGCGCATCGCGCCCTCACCGGGCATTCCGGCCCCGACGCCACGACCGGGTCCCATGCTGCCGGGTCCGCCCGTCGATCCACCCGGCCCGAACCCGCCACCGGGCCCGAAGCCGCCGCTGAACCCACCCGAGCCCGGGCCGAATCCGCCGCCACCGCCACCGCCACCGGGGCCACCCCCGGGTCCGCCGCTGCCGGGCCCGAAGGTGCCAGGACGGAACTCACCCGGCCGCATCGCGGGCGGGGTTTTCACCGAAGACAGATCGGTCCCGTCGTTCGGCCGCCTGCCCGGCTGCGGAGGCTGAGGCATCCTCGGCGGCTGCGGAATCTGCGGCGGCCTCGGCGCCTGATACCCCTCGGCCCCCGGAGGCGGACTGTACGAACTGGGCCCGCCGGTGTACCCACCACCGGGTCCGCCATGCCGCCCACCGGTCTCGCCATGCCCGCCACTGAACCCGCTGACCTTGGTCTGACCGGGGTCGACCGGATCCGGCGTGATCGGCCCTGCCGAGACGTTCGGGTCGTGCGCGGCCGGGTAAACCGGCGCGAGCGACTGCTGCCGCGGCTGGGTGCTCTGGTAGTACGGCTCGTAGATTTCGACGTTGTGCTTGGTGTCCGCGTCGAACTTCGCGGCCGCGATCTCGTCGTCACTCGCACCGATGGACAGGATGTCCTCGGGCCCGCTGTCCCCGGCGCGCTCCTTCTCCACCGGGCGGACGTTGCCGCGGGTGTAGTGGAAGGAGCCGTTCTGGTCGTACATCGACTGACGGGCGCGGTCCATGTTCTCGCCCGCGACCTTGGAGGTCGCTATGAGCGGGGCGAGACCTGCTGCTCCGCTGTCGGCGGCTTTGCCCTTCCAGAAGGAACTCAGCGCCGTCTGGCTGGACTCCATCGCCTTGCTCATTTCCTCATGGATCACCATGAGGTGGTGGGATGCCACCTGAGCCGCGTCGAGTCGCGTGGTCGTTTTGGGGTTGGCATTGAGCTTGGTGAAGATCTCCCAGCCGCTGTAGGTCATTGGGCCGCCTTCAAGTGTTGAATCGCGAATTCGGCGATCTTCACGTTGAGCCCGCAGGGATCGTTGTAAGCGGGATTGTTTTCGAAGAGTTTCGTGACCAGGGTGTACATCATGTTGTCGCGAACCCCGACCGCGAGATTGCAGTTCCCGGCGCCTTCGCCACCGTTCGCGAACACAACGGCCGGGTAACCCCCGATGTCCGGCAGTGGCTTGAAAGTGGTTACTCCGCTGCCTTGCTTGTTGAGGGCGTAGAGATGGCTCAAGCCATCCGGTTGGCTCACGTTCAGGCCGCCGCTGACCGAGCCTGCCAGGTCATTGAAGATCCAGGCGCAGCCGCGGCCGCCTGCGATGTCCTCGGCCTCCGTACGCTTCAATTTGCCGGCGACGCCTTCAATCTCCGCGTTGGTGGCGGCGCTACAGGGATCGGAGGCGAACTTGGCGGTATCCAAGGGGGTCGCGACCTTGGGTGCGCCGGCCCTCGGCAGTTCTGTCGCGTTCGGCGACGACGGTGCGGGCGTGGGTGTTCCCCCGTTTTCGGTGCCGCAGCCAGCTAGCATTGCTGCCGTGGCGATGACCGTTGCGACGAGACGGAAGCGCATTCAGAGGGCCTTTCCCACGGTGCGGAGGGCGTCGATTGCTGTTTGATCTTGTTGTTCGTAGGCCTTTTTGATGTCCCTCAAGGTAGCCACGTATGCCCTCGTGTAGTTCGCGGCCCCGTCGAGAAAGTTCTGATATGCCTCGCCTGACTTGTTGGCGGTGGCCACGTAGCCATCACTCGCGATCTCGTCGCCCATGGCATCGATGCCGGTCAGATGACTGGCTTCCGTGAGCGCCCGCCGGAAGTGGTTCTCAAGGCTGTCCTCAAGGGACTTGATCACCTTGTCCATGGCTTCGGGGTCGAACTCCCAGCCGCCGTTCGCCGACGCCGACGCGAAGTCGGCCTGCGCCTGCCCTTTGCCCAGTTCGGTGTAGTTCGGCGGTGGGCCCGGCGGTGGCGGCGCGGCGGTGGCGCCCTGGATCAGCCCGGCCCCCTGCGGCGGTGCCTGCGGCGGCGTCGTGTTGAGCTGGTTGTAGACCCCCTGAGGGCCGCTTCCCGGTCGTGTCATGTCGTGCCTCCCCGCACGGGCCGCGAAGGGGCGCGACCTACCCGTAGTTCACCTCTGACTCCAACCGGTGACGATAGCAGCAGGTAGATCGCTGATCAGCTGTTCTGCGAAAGATCACCATCGAAAGGTGGGACGATCAGCGTGCTCTGGCCTGAAAGAGGGCATTTGTCCAGTCAGGACATCTGTCCTGGGCTCGCTGCCACTGTAAACGAGGCGTTCTGGTCGTACATCGGCTGGCGGGCGCGGCTCATGTTGTCGCCTGCGATCTTGGAGGTCGTGATGAGCGGGTCAATGCGCTGCCTTGAGCTGCTGAATTGCGAGCGTACCGAGTTTGGTGGCCATTCCGCACGGGTCGGATCTGTTCGGGTTGCCGGTCCCAGGAGTCGCGACGATCGTGTACATGAGGTCGTTGCGGACCCCGACAGCGAGGTTGCAGACATAGCCACGTTCCCCGCCGTTCGCGAAGACCACCGAGGGATAGCCGTCGATCGCCTCCGACGGTTTGAATGTCGTGAGGCCGCTGCCCTGCGCGTTCAATGCGTACAGATGACTGAGGCCATCACGCTCTCCGGTGTTCATTCCTGCGCTGATCGTGCCCAGCCCGTCGGCGAACACCCAGGTGAAGACCTTGCCGGATGACAGGTCATCCACCCGGGATCGGCCCACGGTGCCGCCACCGAAGGTTTGGATCTGATCACTTTTCACAACGCCGCAGGGATCGGCTTCGGCAGCAGCGGTGTCCAGAGGATTGTCGATGTTCGGCGCACCGGCACGCGGTAGCGAAGTCGACTGCTCGACAGAGGACGAAGGGGCCGGTGTCGTCGAGTTGCCTTTGTCGGAATCGTCGCATGCGCTGACAAGTAATGCAGCTGTCGCCAAAACTGAAAGAGCCGAACGTGATCCCATTCAACCTGCCTTTCCAGGGTTGCGAAGGGCGTCTAGTACGGCAGCAGCAGTGTGTGATGTGGCGGCGTGTCGTGGGTATGAGGACGGCCACCGCGTGATCGACTTCAAGGTGTGTTGGATCTCGAAGAGGACGCGG
>NZ_JBHRWK010000044.1:0-245257 GCF_042647925.1 Amycolatopsis speibonae | reverse complement strand
TCAACGCTCGGATACTTGACACCCCAAGAATACGAGCTAGGATACAGAAACATCAACGAAATCGCGGCCTAAACCCGCGTCCACAAAAGCGGGAACACTCCACCGGGACCCTGGGGGAACCTTGGCGTGACTCGAACGTCACATTCCGTGTCGTCACGAGAGGACTATCGTCGGAATCGTGTTCGAAGATCTGCGTTTTCCCGTGATCGCGGCCCCGATGGCGGGCGGGCCGACCACTCCCGAGCTCGTGGCCGCGGTGACCGCGGCGGGCGGATTCGGCTTCTTGGCGGGCGGCTATCTGAGCGCCGACGCCCTGGCCGACAGGATCGCGAAGACGGCCGAACTCACCGGCGAGCCGTTCGGTGTGAACCTCTTCGTCCCGGGTGGCGAGGCCGAGGCGGATCTCGGTGGCCACAGTGAGCGCTGGCGCGCCGAGGCCGAGCGCTACGGCGTCGAGCCGGGCGAGCCTCGCTGGGATGACGATGCCTACGCCGCGAAGCTCGAGATCGTGCTGGAGCGCAAGGTGCCGGTCGTTTCCTTCACCTTCGGCACGCCCTCCCCCGAGGACGTCGAACGCCTGCACGCCAACGGGAGCAAGGTGGCCGTCACCGTCACCAGCCCGGCGGAGGCCGATCAGGCCGTGGCGGTCGGCGCGGACGCTCTCGTGGTCCAGGGATTCGAGGCAGGGGCGCATCGAGGGCTCTTCGCTGACGAGGCCGGAGCCGAAGGTGGGGGAGCGCAGTACGGCGCGCTCAGCCTGCTTCGCCTGGTCTCGGCGCGGACGGCTTTGCCGCTCGTCGCGACCGGTGGGCTCGTGCACGGTGCCGACATCGCGGCGGTACTGGCGGCGGGTGCCGTCGCGGCCCAGCTGGGGACCGCGTTCCTTCGTGCGGACGAAGCCGGGACGCAGCCCGCGCACCGCCAGGCACTCGCGGACGGCGGCAGGACGACGGCGTTCACCAGGGCGTTCAGTGGACGCCCGGCCCGTTCCTTGGTCAACCGGGCGGTCGCGGACTTCTCGGCCACCGCTCCGTCCGCGTACCCACAGGTCAACAATCTGACCAAACCGATTCGTGCGGCGGCCGGAAAGGCGGGGGATCCGGAAGTGATGTCCCTCTACGCCGGGCAGACCTACGAACTCGCGGGCTCCGGCCCGGCGGCGTCGATCGTCGAACGCCTCCAGACCGAAGCCCGCGAAGCCGCTACGCGTTTGAGTCGTCTCCGCTGACCTGCTTCGCGTCGCCGTTGTTCGCGTTCATCGCGGAGTGACGGCGGCTGTAGGCGAAGTAGATGATCAGGCCGATGGCGAACCAGACCGCGAACCGCAGCCAGGTCTCCGGGTTCAGGAACGTGATCAGCCAGATCGAGAAGACGATCCCGATGATCGGCACGACCGGCATGCCGGGGGTCTTGAAGGACCGGGGCAGATCCGGCTGCTTGTAGCGCAGCACGATCACCGCGACGCAGACGACGACGAAGGCGAGCAGGATGCCGATGTTCGTCAGTTCGGCGGCCTCACCGATGGGCAGCAGCCCGGCGATCAGCGCCGACGCGCCGCCGAGCACCCAGGTCATCCGGTTCGGCACCTTGCGCACCGGATGGGTCTTGCCGAACCATTTGGGCAGCAGGCCGTCGCGGCTCATCGAGTAGCCGACCCGGCTCGCGCCCATGAGGAAGGTGAACAGCACCGTGGTGATACCGATGATCGCGCCGACCGCGATGATCAGGCCGAGCCACTTCATCCCGAGACCGGCGAAGGCGCTGGAGAAGGCGGCTTCGCTGTCGATGTCCTTGTAGTTGACCATCCCGGTCAGGACCAGACAGGCCAGCACGTAGAGCACCATCGAGATGGCGAGCGAGTAGAGGATCGCCTTCGGCATGTGCTTCTGGGAGTCGGTCGATTCCTCGGCTGCGGTCGACATGGCGTCATAACCGAAAACGGCGAAGAACACCGTCGCTGCTCCGGTGAACGCACCGCTGAGGCCGAACGGGAAGAAGTTCGAGTAGTTGTCGGTGTTGATGTGGAAGACACCGACGACGATCACCAGCAGGACCAGGCCGACCTTCAAGTAGACCAGCAGCGTCTCGAACCGGGCCGCGTTCTTCATGCCCTGGTTGAGGATGAAGGCGATCAGCAGGCACAGCAGCACGGCGAACAGGTTGATCTTGTAGGACCCTGGGTCGACCCCGGCCTTCTCGGTGCCTGGAGCGCCCAGCATCCAAGTCGGGAGGTCGATGTTGAGATAGCCAAGCAGCTCGTTGAAGTAGCCGGAGATGCCGATCGCGACCACCGCCACGATCGCCGTGTACTCCAGCAGCAGGTCCCAGCCGATGAACCAGCCGACGATCTCGCCCAGCACGGTGTAGCCGTAGGTGTAGGCGGATCCGGCGCGGGGGATCAGCCCGGCGAACTCGGCGTAGGAGAACGCGGCGGCCGCGCTGGCGATGCCCGCGATGAGGAACGAGATCAGCACGGCGGGGCCCGCCGTCTTGTTCGCGACCGCGCCGGCCAGGGAGAAGATCCCCGCGCCGATGATGCCGCCCACCCCGATCGCGGTCAGTTGTCGCAGGCCGAGCGTGCGTTGAAGCCCGCCGCCCCCACTGAGTTCCTCGATCTGCTCGATCGGTTTGCGGCGGAATACCCCGGATCCCGAGCCCAGGCTGCGCGGTGCGGACATCGTCGTCTCCCAACGGGTTGTGCTTTTCGGACTGGGTCGACAGTCCGAATGGAGACTAGGCAAGTGCCGCGAAGCGGCTCCGTTGAGGGTGGTGGCGGGGGCATGGATGGAGTAGCGGGAGATGGGACTTCGCACCTATCCGGCGGCGGTGTCCTCACTCACTTCGGCGGCCACGCGCGCGGCGATCTTCGACGGCCTGGACGCGCTGGCGGAGAAGTAGGTGAGCAGTTCCGAGATCTCGATGGGATCGTCCAGCTGCGGGCAGTGGCCCCAGTCCTCGCGCACCATGAGCCTGCTGTGCGGGACCAGCGCGTGCAGCTGCCGCCCGGAGGCGGCGCTGACCAGCTTGTCCTTGCCGCAGACGACGACCAGGAGCGGGATGCGGACCTCTTCGAGCCGGTACGCGTTCGCCAGCTCTTCGACGAGCTGCCTCGCCTGTTCGAGCCGGGTGGTGGTGGACCGGTAGTCCGGGAACAGCGACGTGAACCGGCGCACCTGGTCGGCGTCCGCGGCGGTGGCGTCGGCGTACAGCAGCCGGGGGACGACCTGCTCGGCGACGGCGCGCACGAGGAAGCCGGGGATCGGCAGCGGCAGGGCCGAGTACATCCGCAGCGGCAGCGGGTAGCGGGCCACGGTGCGGATCAGCCAGCTGTCCACGAAACCGGGCGCGGCGATCGACACCACGCCCGCTACCGGCAGCCGGTGGTTTTCGGCGGCACGCAGGCTCATCGTGCCGCCGAGCGAGTTGCCGGCGAGCACCACCGTGCCGAGCACGGCCTGTTCTTTGATCACGGCCGCGGCGAAGGCGTCCAGTTGCGGGAGCATGGGGCCCGGCCGAAGTGGCTGAGCGTCACCGAAGCCGGGCAGGTCGACCGCGACCGCCGGAACACCGGCGGCCGCGAGCAGTTCCAGAACCGGGCGCCAGGTGTCGGCGCTGTCGCAGTAGCCGTGGAGCAGCACCAGCCTCGGCGCCGTCGGCTTGGCTTGCCCGCGCGCGGTGGCCCGCTTGCCGAGAACTCGCCGGGGCCCACGGTCGGCGGACTCCGCCGGTTGCGGTCCGACTTCGAGCACTCTGGTGCGGACACCGGCGTAGCGCCGGAAAGAGACGCGGATCGGGTCGGTGTCGGTGGTGGTCCGGCCCCCCGGGTCCGCCGGTTCGGGCCGCTGCGATGCGGTCATGGTTCCAGGTTAACCGCGAGACGTCGGATTTTGGTCGAACTTCGGTCGTGAGAATCTTGCTGAGTCATAACGTTCTTGACACTTGACAAGACCACAAAATGACTGGTTGACCTGCGCGGGACGCGCGGACGTGCGCCTCTGTGCGCGCTTGATCCAGGCGAGGGGGCGAAGTCACCCCTCCGATCAATGCGCGAATACGACCTTTCCCGAAGTTTCCCCGTCGAGCATGTTTTTAAACCCGGTTCCGGCTTCCGAAAACGGCAGTTCGGCGCCGATCTGCGGACGGACCCCCGTGAGCTCCAGATAGGCGAGGAGATCGGTCAGTTCGTCCCTGGTCCCCATCGTCGAACCCGCGATGCGCAGTTGCAGAAAGAACACGCGCTGCAACTCCGCGTGAGCGTCCGGACCGCTGGTCGAGCCCGAAACGACGATGATCCCGCCCGGTTTGAGCGACTTCACCGAATGGGACCAGGTCGCCTTCCCGACGGTTTCGAAGACCGCGTCGACCCGCTCCGGCAGCCGCGCGCCGGACTCAAAGGTCTGATGTGCGCCCAGATTCTCGGCCAGCGCGCGTTTCTCTTCGCTACGCCCAGTCACCCAAACCCGGAATCCGGCCGCACGCCCGAGCTGCACGAGGGCGGTCGAGACCCCGCCCGAGGCGCCCTGGACGAGCATCGTCTGTCCTGGCCGCAACCCGGACTTCACGAACAGCATCCGGTAGGCGGTCAGCCAGGCCGTGCCCATGGTCGAGGCTTCCGCGAAACTCAGGCTCGCCGGCTTCGGCACGACATTGCGTGCGGGGACCACGACCTGCTCGGCGAAGCTGCCCTGGTGCTTCTCGGTGAGCAGAGTGCGCTTCGGGTCGAGAGTGTCGTCGCCCTGCCAGCCCGGGGCGTTGATCACCGAGTGGAGGACGACCTCGGTGCCGTCGTCGAGGGTGCCCGCCCCGTCGCAACCCAGGATCATCGGGAACTGCTCGGGTTTGATGCCGACGCCGCGCAGTGTCCACAGGTCGTGCATGTTGAGGCTGGCGGCCTTGACGTAGACCCGCACCCAGCCCTCGGGCACCTCGGGCTCGGGCCGCTCGCCGATCACGAGCGAGTCCAGCGGCTTTTCGGCGTTGGGTTCGGAAGCGTAAACGGCGAACATGTCAGCAACCTACATGGCCTGACCGGCGGCGGCAGGGGGCGTGAGCGTAGGATCGCAGCGTGTTCAACGGGCTTGCTGACTGGTGGGACGGCGCCGAGCTGTGGCTCGCGCAGGCCCCGTTTCCCGTGCAGTTCGTGCTGGTCATGGTGGTCGTCGTGCCACTGTGCGTGGTCGCGGCCTGGCTGCTCGACACGGTCTTCGGGAAGGTCGCCCGGGTCTTCGGCACGGCCCGCGATGTGAACGACCCCGACCGGTCCTCCTAAGCTGGCACACCATGTTCAACCGTAGGCGGATCACCGCCGCCCTGATCGGCCTGATCGTGCTGGTGCTCGCCGGCTGGTTCGTCAAGGACGGCATCAGCGGTGACGACACGAAGAGCGCTTCGGGTCCGGCGAGTTCGTCAGCTCAAGCCAAACCGTCGGGTGCGGCCAAGGGCAAGGTCGCGGGCGAGGATTCCGGGCTTCCGGTCAAACCGCTCACGGGGCTGCCCTCGCAGGCGTCCGACACCTGGCGGCTCATCAAGGCGGGCGGGCCGTACCCGTATCCGCGCAACGACGACGTCACCTTCCAGAACCGGGAGAAGGTCTTGCCCGCCAAGGATTCCGGCTACTACCGGGAATACACGGTCAAGACGCCCGGCAGCCCGGATCGCGGGGCGAAGCGGCTGGTGACCGGCACCGGCAAGGAGCTGTACTACACCGAGGACCACTACAAGTCCTTCGTCGTAGTGGACCCCGCCCGATGAGCGCGAGCGAGGACGCGGCGGACAAGGCGTTCACCCGCGGGGCGTATCCGCACCTGATCGACGGCGCGCGGACGGTCGACAAGGCCTCCACGCTCGACGCGATCGCGGAGGCGCTGTCCTTCCCCGACTACTTCGGGAAGAACCTCGACGCGCTCTACGACTGCCTCACCGACCTGTCCTGGCTTCCGCCGGGGGAGCACGTGCTGATCTGGGCCGGTTCCTCGGCGCTCAAGGACCACGACCCGAAGGCGTACTTGGCTGTCCGCAGTGTGCTCTCGGACGCACAGCGGGCGCTGGGGCCGACCGGGGATCGATCGGATTCCCGGCGCCTCACCGTCGTCCTGCCCGATTAAGCCTCGGGGACCCAGTTCGGCTTGCGCTTCTGCGCGAAAGCCGTGATGCCCTCCTGGCCTTCTTCGCTCGCGAAGAACCCGGCGGACAGCTTGTTCATGGCCTCGAACCCTTCGCCCGGTGTCGCCGGGCGAGGCTTGCTGAGCAGTTCCTTCGTCGCCGCGAGCGCCTTCGGCCCGCCGAGGGCGAGCGCTTTGACGTAGCGGGTGACCTCGCCGTCGAGTTCGTCGGCGGTGACGGCCGAGTTCAGCAGGCCGATCTCGACGGCGCGCTCGGCGTCGAAGGTGTCGCCGGTCAGGAAGAGTTCGTGCGCGGCGCGGGCGTTGAGCCGCGGCAGCACGGTGAGCGAGATGACGGCGGGCACGACACCGATCCGCACCTCGGAGAAGGCGAAGGTCGCATCGCGGGTGGCGACGGCGATGTCGGTCGCGGCCACCATGCCGATGCCGCCCGCCCGCGCGGGTCCCGCCAGCTTCGCCACGACAGGCTTGGGGCTGGTCCACAGCTGCTCGAGGATCTTCGGGAACTCGTTGACGCCCTGGGCGCCCGCACCGGCGCCGCGGGCCTCCTTGAGGTCCATGCCGGCGCAGAACACCGGGCCGGTGTGGGTGAGCACGATGACCCGTACCGCGTCGTCGGCTCGCGCCTTGTCCAGCGACTCGCTCAGTTCGCGCCGCAGCTGGGCGGAGAGCGCGTTGCGGTTGTGCGGGGAGTCCAAGGTGATCGTGGCGGTGCCGCCCACCACGTCGTAGTGCACCAGTTCGTCAGCCATGCCTCACCTTCGCACGGGCGAAGTCGGGCCGGGCAGTGGCCTGCGCCACCATGCGAGATGGTGGCGCAGGCGCTGCTCAGCCGATCGTCGTCGTGGTGAAGGTCGGGCTCGGGTTGGGGAAGCAGGCCGTCGGCGCCGAGACGTCGAAGCCCGCGCTGACCACCGCGGTGAACGTCAGGCCCGGGTCGGCGTAGCTGGCGCCGCCCAGTTTCGTCTCGATGGTGCCGGACGAGCCCGCGGTGAGGTGCGCGGTCACGGTCGGCAGTTCGAACGTCGAGCCGCCCGCGATCGGGCCGGGAAAGCTCAGCGTCGCGACGCTGCCCGAGACGGTGAGCTTCGGCGGGGTCGAGCCGATCCCGGAGCCCCCGGCGAGGTCGGCGCCGACCCAGGTCGAGTTCGCCGGGATCGGGATCTTCAGGGAGAAGTCCTTGATGTTCTTGACCTTGTACCCGCTGACCTCGGCCGGGACGGTGTTGGCCGCCGGGTCGATGACGACGTCGAGCGCGGCACCGGGCGCGACCGTGGCCGGCGCGGTGACGTCGGCGTCCTGGTTCAGCTTGAGGTACTTGTTGCCGACGAGCGGCGGCTTCGCCTCACAGTCGAAGACGACGGTGGTCGCCGCCGAAGCCGGGGCGGCGATACCGACGAGTGGGACGAGCACGGCCGAAGCGCAGAAGAGGGCACGGATGGCAGCCTTCATGTTCCACCTACCAGGGGGTTCGATGGGGAGAAAGGGAGCTGCGCAGCGTTTAGAGAGTTACCGGCAAGTTAAGTAACTCGTCAAGAATTCTCCGTTCCCATACGCGAGGCGTCACGGAACTGGGAACAAGACCCTCCGAAGATCGGCATCAAGCGCCCGAACGGGACAAGTCCTGCTACTCAGGCGGCGAGCCGGGAGGCCGCGAGGTCGTAGCGGTTCAGGACGAGCCCGGCGATCCGCGGATCGGGCCCCAGCGGCCCGGCGACGATCACCGACGGGTCGGCTTCGCGGGCCAGGCGCGCGATCCGGTCCGGCAGCAGCCCCGGCGCGAGGAACCAGCCCGCGACCGCGAGCCGCCGGGCGCCGCTGAGCCGCAACCGCGCGATGGCGGCGGGCACGTCCGGCTGCGCGGCGCTGGCGAAGGCGGGTGTCGCGAGCAGTCCGCGACTCAGATGCCAGCGAGTGGTGATCCCGGCGACCGCGTCGTTCGCCGCGACGTTCGACGAGCCGACACCGGCCAGCAAGACACCCAAGCCGGGATCATCGAGGTCCGCACCCGCCTCGGTGAGCCGGTCCAGCGCGACCGTCTCGATGAGCGGGTCGATGCCCAGCACCGGGGAAACCCGCACGTCGAGGCCCGGGCAGTCCGCGGTCACCTCGGCGACGAGCGCGGGCAGGTCGACCCGGGCGTGGTAGGCCACGCCGAGCAGCAGCGGCACCACGACGGCCTCGCGGTGCCCCTCGGCGTAGAGGCCACGCAGGGCGTCGGTGAGCAACGGCTCCGAGAGGTCCAAAAAGGACTCGCGGATGTCGAGGCCCGGTGCCAGCCCGCGGGAGACGTCGAGCAGGGCGCGGATGGTCGCGGCGGACCGCGGATCGCGGCTGCCGTGGGCGACGGCCACCAGCGGCGGAGTGCGGCTTGGGGTCATGCGAACCTTTCGCCGACGAGTCCGGCGGCGAGGGTGTCGCCGTCCTTCGGGTCGATGACCAGGAACGCGCCCGTCCGCGGGCTGACGCCGTAGTCGTCCACGCCGATCTCCTCGGCCAGCCTCAGCGTGACCCGGCCGATGTCGTTGAGCTCCAAGGTAGCCGGATCGTCCACACTGGACAACGCCTGCTCGTCGAAGCGGGCGTGGAGTTCGCCGACGAGGGCCTGCACCGTCCGCGTTCCGTGCTTCACCAGCACCCGCGCACCCGGTTTGAGCGCCTTCGCCGAGAGCCAGCACAGGGTCGCGGTGATCTCGTCGGTCACCGTCGGCTGCCGGTCGGCGGCGGCGATCAGGTCACCCCGCGAGATGTCGAGGTCGTCGGCGAGCAACAGGGTCACCGAGGTGCCCGCGCCGGCTTCGGCGAGCGGCCCGTCGGCGGTGTCGATGCCTTCGACCCGGCTGCGGATGCCTTGCGGCAGCACGACGATCTCGTCACCCGGCCGGACGGTGCCCGCCGCGATCTGCCCCGCGTACCCGCGGTAGTCGGGGTGGTCGGCCGTGCGCGGCCGGATCACGTACTGCACCGGGAAGCGGAACGCCGAATCGTGCGGATCCGGTGCCACGGGCACGGTTTCCAGGTGCTCCAGCAGGGTGGGGCCGGAGTACCACGGGGTCTTGTCCGACTTCACCGCCACGTTGTCGCCCTCCAGCGCCGAAACCGGCACCGCGAGCACGGAACCCCGTTCGTAGCCCAGGGACGCCGCGTGCTCGGCGAACTCCTCGGCGATCACGGTGAAGATCGCTTCGTCGTAGCCGACGAGGTCGATCTTGTTCACCGCCAGCACCAGGTTCGGCACGCCCAGCAGCGCGAGCACCGCGGCGTGACGACGGGTCTGCTCGATGACGCCCTTGCGCGCGTCGACCAGCAGGACGGCCAGTTGCGCGGTGGACGCCCCGGTCACCGTGTTCCGCGTGTACTGCACGTGGCCAGGGGTGTCCGCGAGCACGAAACTGCGCTTCGGGGTCGCGAAATACCGGTACGCCACGTCGATCGTGATGCCCTGCTCGCGTTCCGAGCGCAGACCGTCCACGAGCAGCGAAAGATCCGGAGTGGACAGTCCTTTGTCGACACTGGCGCGGGTGACCGCGTCCAGCTGGTCGGCGAGAACGGATTTGGTGTCGTACAGGAGCCGCCCGACCAGGGTCGACTTCCCGTCGTCCACACTGCCCGCGGTCGCGAGCCTGAGGAGGCTGGACATCAGAAGTACCCTTCCCGCTTGCGGTCTTCCATCGCCGCCTCCGACATCCGGTCGTCGGCGCGGGTGGCGCCGCGTTCGGTGAGCCGGGAGGCCGAGACCTCGGCGATGACCTCGTCCACCGTGGCGGCGGTCGATTCGATGGCGCCGGTGCACGAGCCGTCGCCGACGGTCCGGTAACGCACCGTCAGTTCCCGGACGACCTCGTCCGGCCGCGGCCCGCCCCACGGGCCTTCGGTCAGCCACATGCCGTCGCGCTGGTAGACCTCGCGCCGGTGCGCGTAGTAGATCGACGGCAGTTCGACCTTCTCCCGCGCGATGTAGTTCCAGACGTCCGCCTCGGTCCAGTTGGACAGCGGGAAGACGCGGACCTGCTCGCCGGGGCGGTGACGGCCGTTGTAGAGGTTCCACAGCTCGGGGCGCTGACGGCGCGGCTCCCACTGGCCGAAAGCGTTGCGGAGACTGAAGATCCGTTCCTTGGCGCGGGCGCGTTCCTCGTCACGGCGCCCGCCGCCGAAGACCGCGTCGAACTTGTTCTCGGCGATCGTGTCGAGCAGCGGCGTGGTCTGCAGCGGGTTGCGCATCCCGTCGGCGCGCTCCTCGAGCCTGCCGTCGTCGATCCAGTCCTGCACCTTCGCCACGAGCAGCCGCAGCCCGTGCTGTTCGACCACCCGGTCGCGGAAGTCGATGACCTCGTCGAGGTTGTGCCCGGTGTCCACGTGCAGCAACGGGAACGGCACCGGCGCGGGCCAGAACGCCTTGATCGCCAGATGCAGCAGGAGTGTCGAGTCCTTGCCGCCGGAGAACAGGATCACCGGCCGGTCGAACTCACCCGCCACCTCGCGGAAGATGTGGATGGCCTCGGATTCCAGCGCCGCCAGGTTGTCCTGGGCAGCGTCTGTGGCCGGTTCGAGCGTGGTCATTTCGTCCCTTCTCACCCGTGCAGGCCGCACTCGGTCTTGCCCTGCCCGGCCCAGCGGCCGCTGCGCGGGTCTTGACCCGGAGCGACCTTCGCGGTGCACGGCGCGCAGCCGATCGACAGATAACCGATGGACACCAACGGGTTCTCGAGGATCCCGTGTTCGCTGATGTAGCCGTTGAACTCGTCGTCGGACCAGGGCGCGATCGGGTTGATCTTCACCAGCCCGTTGCGGTCGTCCCAGGTGACGATCGGGGTGTTCGCACGGGTCGGCGCGTCGACGCGGCGGACGCCGGTCACCCACGCCGAGTACTTCGCGAGCGTGTTCCGCAGCGGTACGACCTTGCGGAGCCGGCAGCACTGGTTCGGGTCGCGTTCGTGCAGTTTCGGGCCGTACTCCGCGTCCTGTTCGGCGACGCTCTGCGCGGCCTGGGCGTTGACGATCCGCACGCCGGGGTAGACCGCCTGCACCGCGTCGCGGGTGCCGATGGTCTCCGGGAAGTGGTAGCCGGTCTGCAGGAACAGCACGTCGACGTCGGGTTTGACCTGGGTGGCCAGATCGATGAGGACGGCGTCCTGCATGTTCGACGCGATGATGAAGTCGTCGCCGAACGTCTCCGCGGTCCAGCGCAGGGCCTCGGTCGCGGTCGCCTCCGCGAGCTCCTTCGAGGCTCGTTCGGCGAGGGTCTTGTAGTCGGCAGTGGCGGTCATCCTTGCGACACCTCCGGAAAGGAAAGTCCGAGGAACTTCACGGTGAAGACCCGGCGGCAGCCCGAGCACAGCCAGGAGCCGCCCTCTTCCGGCCGCAGGTCTTCATCGCCACAGAAAGGGCAGTAGTACGGCGTGGCCCGCTCGGTCATTGCAAAAGGCCTTCGTCGGCCCGCAGGACCCACTGGGGGAATCGCTCGCCGGGTTCGCGGCCGGCGACGTACGCCCGCACGACCCGTTCGACGTACGCGGTCAGCTCCGACGCGGTCACCTTGTGGCCGCGCAGTTTCCGGCCGAATCCGGCGTCGAGGCCGAGGCCTCCACCGAGGTGCACCTGGAAGCCTTCGACCTGGTTGCCGTCGTCGTCGGTGACGATCTGGCCCTTGAGCCCGATGTCGGCGGTCTGGACGCGGGCGCAGGAGTTCGGGCAGCCGTTGAGGTGCACGGTCACCGGGTTCTCGATCTCGGCCTGGATGTCGGCGAGGCGCTTCTCCAGTTCGGTGACCAGCTCGATCGCGCGGGCCTTCGTCTCGACGATCGCGAGCTTGCAGAACTCCAGTCCGGTGCAGGCCATGATCCCGCGCCGCCACGGCGACGGCTCGGCGTGCAGGCCGAGGTCGGCCAGTTCGGTCTTCAGGCCGTCCACCTCGGCTTCGGGGACGTCGAGGACCACGAGTTTCTGGTGCGGGGTGAGGCGGACGCGGTTCGACCCGGCCCGCTCGGCGGCCTTGGCGACCGCCAGCAGGGTCGCCCCGGAGACCCGGCCCGCGACCGGCGCGGCGCCGACGTAGAACTTGCCGTCGGTCTGCCGGTGCACGCCGACGTGGTCGATCTGGGTCGCGGGCACCTCGGGTGCGGGGCCGTCGGTCAGCTTGCGCTTCAGGTACTCGTCTTCCAGGACCTGGCGGAACTTCGCGACACCCCAGTCCTTCACCAGGAACTTGATCCGGGCGCGGGCGCGCAGACGCCGGTAGCCGTAGTCACGGAAGACGCTGATGACGCCTTCCCAGACGTCGGGCACCTCGTCGAGCGAGACCCAGGCGCCCAGGCGCTGCCCGATCATCGGGTTGGTGGACAGCCCGCCGCCGACCCAGACGTCGAAGCCGGGGCCGTGTTCGGGGTGGTTCACGCCGACGAAGGCGATGTCGTTGATCTCGTGCACGACGTCCTGCTGCCCGGAGACCGCGGTCTTGAACTTGCGCGGCAGGTTCGAGTAGCGCGGGTCGCCGATGTAGCGGCGCTTGATCTCGTCGATCGCGGGCGTGCCGTCGATGATCTCGTCGGCGGCGATACCGGCGACAGGGGAGCCGAGGATGACGCGCGGGCTGTCGCCGCAGGCCTCCATCGTGGTCATCCCGGCCTTCTCGAGCTTCGCCCAGATCGTCGGGACGTCCTCGATCTGGATCCAGTGGTACTGGATGTTCTGCCGGTCGGTGATGTCGGCGGTGTCGCGCGCGTGGGTCTGCGAGATCTCGGCGAGCACGGCCAGCTGATCGGTGGTCAGCGCGCCGCCGTCGAGCCGGACCCGCAGCATGAAGTAGCGGTCGTCGAGCTCTTCGGGCTCGAGCGTCGCGGTACGGCCGCCGTCGATCCCCGGCTTGCGCTGGGTGTAGAGGCCGAACCAGCGGAACCGGCCGCGCAGGTCACCCGGGTCGATCGAATCGAACCCGCCGCGGGCGTAGATGTTCTCGATCCGCGCCCGGACGTTGAGCGGGTTGTCGTCCTTCTTGGACCGCTCGTTGGGGTTCAGCGGCTCGCGGTACCCGAGTGCCCACTGTCCTTCGCCGCGTTTCTGTTTGACCCGGGGCGTACGGGCAGGGGTCTCGCGCGTGGGCGACGACATGGGAATCCTCCGGCAGATCGTGGTGGTGGCGGGGAGTCAGCGGTTCGTCGCACAGAGCGCGCTCGCCACGCGACGGAGATCCACGTGGCGGCGTGCCACGAGGGTGATTCCGGCGCGGGTCATTCGTTCAGCGTGCCACGCGCCCACTATGTGGTCCAGGCCGGTCCGAATGCTGGGAACAGGGTCCGGACGCGGACGTTGTCGCAGGTCAGCGGCCCGATTCGAAGGTCAAGTCCGGGTTCGCCGCCGCCACTGTGACGCAGAACGCGCACGGCTCAAGACGGCAGGACGCGGTCCACGATGATGCGGATGACGTCCTCGTCGGCGACGTCCGCGAGCACCTCCGGCAGGGTGAGCCGTTCGACGGTGAGCCCGGTCAGCGCGAGGTACATCAGCAGCACCTCGGGCCGCCCGCCCGGCATCCCCGCCGCGACGTGCCAGTCGACGCTCATGTCGATGCCCTCGCGGATCGTCTTGGTCAGCTCGGCCGAAAGATCCGGGCGCCGGGTGGCTTCGAGCCGGAGTTCGAGCAGGGCGAGATACGGCTCACGATGGGCTGTCAGCCGTCCCATGAGTTCGCCGAGCAGGACGCCGACCCGGTCGTGGGAGGGCGACTCCGCCCGCGGGTTCGCCATCACCTCGGCCGGCGCCGACAGGCGTTCCTGTACGCGGACGCCGACCTCGCCGAGCAGCTGGTCCCGGTTGCGGAAGTAGTTGGACGTCGTCCCCGGCGGGACGTCCGCCTCGACGTCCACCGCGCGGTAGGTGAGCCCGCGGGCGCCCTCGCGGGCGAGGACGGTGATGGCGGCGTCGGTGAGCGCTGTCCGGCGCTCCGGGTTCTGTCGCATCGGGACATTCTCCTTGCCTCGGTCAAACCACTATGCGTATAGTACTACGCATCAAGTGGTTCGAACTGGGAGGAAACACCAGATGCAACTCAGCGGTTTCGGTGCCTGTGTGCTCGTCGACGACATCGCCGAGACCACCGCCTGGTGGAAGCGGCACCTGCAGTTGACGGTGACGATCGAGCTCGACTGGTTCTCCAGCCTCAACGCCGGAGTGCCGGGCTATGAGATGAGCTTCGCGAAGCGCGGCCACAAGGCCACGCCGGAGCCGTGGCGGGCGCAGGAGGCGGCCGGATCGATGGTCGGGTTCATGGTCGCCGACGCGGCGGCCGAGTACGAGCGGCTGCGCGGGGAAGGGGTCAAGATCGTCACGGAACTCGTGGACGAGGAATTCGGGCAGCGGCACTTCTACATCGAGGACCTCAACGGCTTCCTCATCGACATCATCGAGGTGATCCCGCCGTCCACGGAGTGGTTGGCCGCTAACGGGTTGGCCTAGTACCGCTTCGGGTGAGTGGGGCCGCGCGGGGCCTCCGTCGCCGCTAGCTTCGGTCTCCGATCCACAGAGGACGGAGGAGTTGCGCATGCGCCGATGGGTGGTCGCCGCGATGGTGCTGGCGTCCCTGCTGATCCCGGGTACGGCATCCGGGGCTCAGCAGGGCTGCAGGCTGGTTTCGCCCGATGAGGGGGCGGTGCTGCACAAGGGCAGCTCATACCGGTTCGAGGCGGTCGGCTGCTCGCCGGACGTCCGGGGGCATCTGTCCCAGACGGTGCTGGTCGAAGTGGCCATGAGTCGCGACGCCGCGGCGGACGACTATGGAGATTGGTCGCTCGACTACGTGGTCAACGACTACTCGCTGAACATGGAGACCCTCGTCTGGGTGCGGTTCGAGGACGGCACCCGCTCCACCTCGGTCAAGGTGCGCATCGCCGACAGATAGCGTGATCCGTGAAGGCCTCTTTCCCCGGGGAAGGAGGCCTTCACGGCGTGAGGGACACTGGGGTGTGCCCGCTCTGCTGCCCGAAACCACCACGCCCGTCGAGTCGGCGCTCCCCGAGAGCGCGTTGGAAGGGCTCGGCACCCGGCCGTTCGGCGTCTACGTGCACGTCCCCTTCTGCGCGACTCGCTGCGGCTACTGCGACTTCAACACCTACACCGCCGGAGAGCTCGACAGCGCTTCGTCGCCGCAATCCTGGCTCGAAGGACTCAAGCACGAGTTCGACCTCGCCGCGCGCGTGCTGGGAGAGCCGCCCGCGGTCGACACCGTCTTCGTCGGCGGAGGCACGCCGTCGTTGCTCGGCGCCGACGGGCTCCGAAGCGTCCTCGACGCCGTTCGTGACACCTTCGGCCTCGCGCCGGACGCGGAAGTGACCACGGAGTCCAATCCGGAGTCCACCTCGCCCGAGTTCTTCGCGGGTATCCGCGACGCCGGGTACAACCGGATCTCGCTCGGGATGCAGTCGGCCGCGCAGCACGTCCTGCGGATCCTCGACCGCGTGCACACGGTCGGCCGTCCGGTCGCGGCCGCCGAAGAGGCACGCGCCGCCGGGTTCGAGCACGTCAACCTCGACGTCATCTACGGCACACCGGGGGAGCGGATCGAAGACCTCCAGGCTTCGCTGGACGCGGTGCTCGCCGCCGGCGTCGACCACGTCTCGGCGTACGCGCTGATCGTCGAAGAGGGCACCGCGCTCGCCCGCCGCATCCGCCGCGGCGAACTGCCCGCGCCGGACGACGACGTGCTGGCCGCCGACTACGAGATGATCGACCGCGTCCTCGCGTCGGCGGGCCTGCGCTGGTACGAGGTGTCCAACTGGGCGACCTCGGAGGAAGCGCGCTGCCGGCACAACGTCGGCTACTGGCGCGGCGGTGACTGGTGGGGCGCCGGACCCGGCGCGCACAGCCACGTCGGCGGCGTCCGCTGGTGGAACGTCAAGCATCCGGCCCGGTACGCCGCCTCGCTCGCCGCCGGTGAGTCACCGGCCGCGGGCCGCGAACTGCTGACCGGGGAAGACCGTCATCTGGAACGCGTGATGCTGGAACTCCGGCTTTCCGAAGGACTTCCGCTCGACGCGCTTGACGACGACGGTCGTGCCGAGGCGCGTGTCGCCGCAGGTGAGGGGTTGCTCGATCAGTCCGCTTTGGACGGTCAGGGGCGGGCGGTGCTGACCGATCGCGGGCGGTTGCTGGCGGATGGTCTGGTGCGGCGGCTTACCTGAGCTTGCGGGACTCGCGACCTGAGTGCTGCCGGGTGTCCGTGAAGGCCTCCATGCCTACTTTGAAGGTAGGGAAGGAGGCCTTCACTACGTTCGCGATCGCCTACTTTCGGCACTCACGACAGCGTCAACTCACCTGAGACCCAACGCTCGATCGACCCAACGCCCCACCGGCAGCGCCACCACGATCGCCGCCAGTACCAGGTGCACCAGCATGAACATCACCGCGACCGGGACACTCGGCGGCCCGCCGAGGAACACGATCATGTGCGAAGCCCACTTCAGCTCCGTCGGCTTCGTCCCGGCGGACCAGACGTCGTTGAGCGCCCAGAACGTCAGGTCGTTCGCGCCCGAGATCACCACCAGGATCGACGCGATCCCGGCTTTGAGCACGTTCGCCGTCCGGGCGCCGCCCAGCCGGTACGCCATCAGCCCGAACAGGACGATGAACGTCACGACGAACAGTTCGAACTGGTACACCGGCTGGAAGGCGTCCTCGTCGGTGGCGGCGTTCCGCGCGAAAGCCTGGATCCGCATGACCAGTTCGGTGTCCAAATAGGACATGTAGACGAACACCGCGAGCACGATCAGCGCGGGGCCCCACTTGGTACGAGGGAAGAGCGCCACAGTCGCGACCGCGAACACGAACGGGCACAGCTTGAACGCCCAGTCCATGACGCTGTCCAGCTTCTGGTCCGGCGGCAGGATCACCATGATCAGCAGCGCCGTCACCACGGCCGGGACGGCGGCCACCAGCCACAGCCATTTGCGCCGCCGGTAGAGCGCGGGCACCCATCCGGTCTCCGGCAGGGTGGCCGTCACAGGGTGTCCTTCTCGGCCCAGAACGGCCCGAGGGCGAGCGCGTCGACGTCGGTCTTCAGGTAGCAGGCCACCGCGTCGGCCGGACTCGCGACGATCGGTTCGTTGTTGTCGTTGAACGAGGTGTTGACCACCATCGGCACCCCGGTCAGCTTCTCGAACTCGCTGATCATCCGGTAGTACAGCGGATTGTCCGATTCGCTCACCGTCTGCACGCGAGCGGTCCCGTCGACGTGGGTGATGGCCGGGACCTCGTCGCGTTTGTCCGGCAGGACGTCGAACACCAGCAGCATGACCGGCGACGGGTAGTCGCTGACGAACCAGTCGCCCGCGCGTTCCGCCAGGCACGACGGCGCGAACGGCCGGAACGCCTCGCGGTGCTTGACCTTCTCGTTCATCCGCGTCTTCGAGTCCGGGTCGCGCGGGTCGGCCACCAGTGAGCGGTTGCCGAGCGCGCGCGGCCCGCATTCCATCCGGCCCTGCACCCAGCCGATGATCTTGCCCTCGGCGATCTTCTTCGCCGTGTGCGCGGCGATGTCGTCGACCTTCGTGTAGTGGACTCCGGCGTCCTGCAGGGCCAGTTCCAGCTCGGCCTCGGTGTAGTCCGGGCCGGTGTAGGTGTAGCCGTCGCGGGGCCGCGGCTTGCCGTACTTGCCGACCGACACCTCCAGCGCCGCACCGACCGCGCAGCCGTCGTCGGCGGCCGCGGGCTGCGCGAAGAAGTCCTCGAACGGGGTTTCCAGCAGGATCCGCCCGTTCATCACGCTGTTCAGCGCGACACCGCCCGCGACGCACAGCCGCCGCGACCCGGTCTCCCGCTGCAGCCAGCGCGCCAGGTGCAGCCCGGCCTCTTCCAGGGTGACCTGCAAGGCGTACGCGATGTCGCAGTAGTGCTGCGGCACCGGGTTCTCCGCGGTGACCCGGGTTTTGGGCCGCGCCGCGCCGAACAGGTCGGTGAACTTCGTCGACATCACGTGCTTGCCGGTGCGATGGTGACCGAAGAAGCTCAGGTCGAGCTCGTACCCGCCGTCGTCGTCGAGATGGATCAATTGTTTGAACGCGTCGACGTAGGTGTCGTTGCCCAGCGGCGCCAGGCCCATGATCTTGCCTTCGTCGCGGGTCGGGTAGAAGCCGAGGTAGCCGGTGACGCCGGCGTACATCGCGCCGAGCGAGTGCGGGAACTTGATCCGCCGGAGGTCGATGATCCGGCTTCCCTTGCCGTGTCCCAGATAGGTCGCTGTCCCGTCGCTGCCGATGCCGTCGAAGGTGAGCACCGCGGACTCTTCCCACGGCGAGATGAAGTATCCGCTGGCGGCGTGCGCCTTGTGGTGGTCGACCAGATGCGTCTTGAACTTCGTCGGACCGGTCCAGCCCACGGCCTCCTTCACGTCGCGTTCGAGAGTGAAGGACCGCTTGAGGTGCGCGAGCACCGCGCCGCCGACGTGGTAGTCGTCGACCCCTTTGCCGCCACCGGTTTTGAGCGTCTCCACCAGTCCGGCCGAGGAGCCGTCTTCGTCGCCGTTCTGGTTGCGGAACACCTCCAGCGTCGCCGGGAAGTACTTCGCGAACACCTTCGCCGCGTGGATGCCCTCGCGCCAGCGTTGCCAGTAGTAGGCGACGTGGTCGACGTCGGCGAGCGTGATCCCACCGCGCTCCAGGCAGAACTTGATCGCCTCCGCGGGGAAGCCCCCGTCGTGCTTCACGCGGGTGAAGCGTTCTTCTTCGGCGAACGCGATGATCTCGCCGTCGCGCACGAGCGCCGCCGCCGAATCGTGGACCCTGCTGATACCCAGTACGTACATGTTCCTTCTCCAGTGCGACGTTCAGAGTTCGGGATGGTGGCGGCGCAGCAGCCGCCGGAGCACGGCCGCCCGGGTGCCGATGGCGAAGACGAGGGCGGCGAACCCGCCGACCGGACCCATCGCCGGGACGAGCGCGGCGGCGGCCAGCGGAGTGGCGACCAGTCCGGCGATCGAGGCCGACGCGGTCAAAGTCAAGACCTTGCTGTTGGTGTTCTCGATCAGGAAGCCCGCGTAGAGCCGGACAGCGAACAGCACCGTTTCGGCCAGGACGAAGACGCCGAGCACCACGTACGCGCCGACGGTTCCCTCGGCGGTCAGCACCGCGCGGGTCGCCGGGATCGCGAGCGCGATACCCGCCAGTGCCAGGAAGATCAGCGAGCCCCGTTCGACCAGCTTGAGCAGATCCGCCGCGCGGGCCCGGCCCGCCGCCGCCCCGCTGCCGCGCATCCGTGCCGAGATCGCGGGCTGGTGCACCCGCAGCTGATAGAACAACAGCGAACAGAACGCGCTGCCGGCCAGCAAAGCGACGTAGAACGGTCCACTGTCGACGGTCCGCCCCGCCAACGCGAGGATCCCGAACACCGTCGACGTCGCCAGGACGTCCAGCACCTCGGTCAGCCCGAGCAGCACGGTGCTGCGGCCGAACGCGGGCCAGAGCCGGTGACCGTCGATCCTTTCCGCGCGGAGCCACTCCTTCGGCAGCAACGCCGCGGAGCAGGCCAGGATGAGCAGGATCCCGCCGAGCAGCGACGCGAGGTGGGTCAACGGCGACCAGTGCGCGAACCAGGTGCCCGCGGTCACCGCGCCGACCACCAGCGCCCCGGCGGTGAAGGCCAGTGCGTCCAAAGTGGACTTACCGCGCAGGCGGTGCAGTCCGGAGACGGTCATCAGCAGCCCGCCGGAGATCGACCACCCCGCGGCCGTCAGGTACAACGCCGCGTCCGAATGCGGCGCGAGCACGAGCGTGACGGCCATCGCCGCCAGGACCACCAGCACCGGCGCCACGGCCGTCCGGACCGCCAGTGCCGCCACCGCGTTCCGGGTCAGGTTCAGCCGGGGCAGGCATTTCAGCGCCGACTTCTCGGCCGCGGACGGGACGAAGTTCAGCCACGTCATCAGCCCGAGCGCGGTGGCGAACCGGCCGTAGTCGGGCGCTCCCCAGGCCGTGACCAGGACCAGCCCCATGGCCTGGATCGCCAACCGGAAGACGCCCCGGCCCGCGAGCAGCCGGAGCACCGTCGAGGTCTTCGGCGCTTCGATCGACGCGGCGCCGGTGCCGTCGGCGAGCGAGGTTCCGGTCAAGGGAGCGGTACCGCCAGACCCTGCTCGTCGAGCAGGAACTTCAGGGTGCCGCGCAACTCGTCCTCCGCCGCCAGCACTCCGGGGACGGTCGACGCCGAGAGCACGGCGTAGCCCATCTTGTAACCGGCCTGCTCATACGGTTTGACGAAGGAATCCTGTTCCGCGAACAGTTCCAGGCTGCTCACCGCGGACATCGCGCGGACCTCGTCGGCTCCTTCGATCCGGACGATCCGGCCGCCGCGGTCGGAGGCGAGGATGTGCACCAGCGTCGGTCGCGGGTCACGCGGCGAGAGCACGACCTCGCCGCCGGTCGCGGCGGCGATCCCCGCGGCGATCAGGTCGACGCCGGTGCTGAGCGCGATCGCTTCGGCCAGGCCGTTCCCGCCCATCCGTGCGCCCATTTCGATCAGGTAGAACTTGCCGTCGCGGCCGAGGACGGCGTCGAGCGTGAGCGGACCGGTGCGGTAGCCGAGTTCGGCGCACAACGCGGTCAGCGTCAGCGGTAACGCGCGATCGACCACCGGCGGCAACCCGGCGGGCAGGAGGTGGGACGACGTAACGAAGAACGGCGGCGGGGTGAGCGTGCGCCGGGTGACCGCGTGGAACACGATCCGCCCGTCGACCACGAGCGCTTCGATCGTGTAGTGCGAGCCGTCGAGGTGCTCTTCGACGACGAGCCGTCCGGACGGCGAGAACGCGAGCGACTCGCTGAAAGCGGTGTCCAGGCCGCCGGGGCTCGCGCACGAGACGACGCCGCGGCTCCCGGAGGAGTCGACGGGTTTCACCAGTGTGGGGAACCGCAGCTGCTGCGCGGCGAGGACGAGGTCCGGCCCGGGTTTCCCGCCGACACTGCGATAGGTCGGCAGGCGCAGCCGATCGCAGAGTTCACGGAAGACGGACTTGTCGACGGAAGCGGCGACGGCGGCTTCGGGCAGCGGGTCCGGCAGGTTCCAGTGCCGGGTGAGCCAGGCGAGCGCGGGCAAGCCGACGTCGCTGGCGGGGCAAAGCACCCCGGCGATGTCGTCCCGCCCGTCCAGCGCGGCCGCGATCTGTTCCGGCGCGCGGACACTGACCTGCACGAACTCGTCGGCCAGCGCCACCGCCGGCGCGCTCGCGCGGACGTCGACGCAGATGGTGCGGAAACCGAGTTCCCGCGCCCGGTGATACGTGCTGACCGAACCGTCGGCGCCGCCCAGGATCACCAGGCTTCGAGGTGCCGCCGTGTCTTCGGTGTTCTTCACTCCCGCTTGCCTTTCCCCAGGATGGACCTCGGCAAGGGCCGAGGCGTAGAGCCGGTCGTCCTCGTCGACCGCGAAGTTGGCTTCCCTGATGTAGAACTGCCGCGGGCGCGCCTGTCCCGCGCCGACCACGACCAGATAGCGGACGGTCAGCGCGAGCACGGTCAGCAGCACGGCGAACATGACGAATTCCAGCGCCGACACGGCATTCAGGCCGAGAAGCCCGGACGCGGCCGCGATCCCGGCGAGCACCGAGATCCCGGCTGTCAGTACCGCCGTGACCGAAGCCACCGTCGTCAATCGCCGGGTGAAGCCGACGAACAGTTCGATGGCGTGCGAAGACAGAAAACCGAAGCCCACTTTGGACTCACCGCGTTCCCTGGCCCGGTGCGCCACCGGGACCGTGGTGTAGCGGCTGGTCAGCCTCGGCACGGTGGCGAGGAAGTACGGGGTGCCCAGCCGGAGGTCGACGATCTCGCGGGCGAGTTCGGTGCGCACCAGCCGGAAGGCCGTCGCGCCGGGCGGGATTTCGATGCGCAGCACCCGGCGGCCGAGGAAATGGAAGGCCGCGGTGCCCCAGCGCCGTAGTAAAGGATCTTGCCTATTGGTCCGGACGCCGAAAACGGCGTCGTACCCTTCCTCGGCCGCGGTGATCAATTTCTTCGCTTCGGAAGCGGGGAACTGCTGGTCGGCGTCGATGTGCAAGATCCACGGTTTCCCCGCGTAACGATAGCCCGCGGAGAAAGCGGCTTCGAACCCGAAGTTGCGGGTGAAGGACAGATAACGTACCCGAGGGTCCGTATGCGCGAGCGCGCGGATGACGTCGAGCGTCCCGTCCGTACTCCCATCGTCCACATAGAGCAGTTCGAGTGGGTGATTGCCCAACTCGGCGATGATCTCCTGGTAGGAGGGCTCCACGTTGTCGACTTCGTTGAAGCACGGGACGACCACGGTGAGGCCACCGCGCACAGGGCCGGGGGTCGACAAGTTCATCCGCCGAATCCCTGCGGTGAGTGCGCTACTGTGTTCGTAGCGTCACCTGTGCTGATTTCATGGTTCATATTTCCCCTCGGCGCGGACCGGGCCGGCAGATCGTGCCGGCTCGAAAGGTCCCGGTGTTATAGGCAGGTTCGCTTTGCTCTCGCCAGTACCTGCCGAAAGTTGGTCCTTTCAGCTCAGTCGAAAAGGTGGGAAGTTCGCAGAAAACCGGATGAACCAGACATGGGGTGTTTTCAAACCGGCGTCGATGACGCAGGCTTGCGCGCCATGTGGAAAGTGGGGGTGAGTGCTGCCTGGCGGGCCGCCTATCGGCGATCCGTGAGGTCGGCCTTCGCGACGGTGCCGTTCTATCGCGAGCGCTGGGCACTCGACGGCAGGACGGATCCCGTGCTGGTGCCCGGTCGCACCGGGACGGATTCCGGCGCGGCGCCGCTGGCCGAGGCGGTGCACAAGATCGTCGATCTCGTACCGCTGGCCGGTGGCACGCAACGGATCGAGTCGAACCGGGGGCTGGGTCCCGTGCTGCGCAAGGCACGTTCGGTGACCGGGGACGCGCTGGTCGTCGTGCTCGGCGACGAGAGGACGCGGCCGCCGTCGGACCTGCCGCGCGGGGTCCGGTGCTGTGTGGTGGATCCCGACGCGCCGGCGCCGGGCGTCCTCGCGGAACTGGCCTCGGCGCTTCGCGGTGGTCATCGCGTGGTCGCGGTCGGTGACGACAAGCAGCTGGCCATCTTCGCCGCGGCACTGCCCGAAGACCGTGCGTACCGGGTCGAATCCGTACCGCGACGAGAGCTGGACACTTTGGACACCGGCCCGTACGGAGTGCTCCACGATCCGGCGCTGGGTTACCTGGGCGCGATCGAGGCGTGCGGTCGCTGGCACCTCGACTGGCCCCGCGTCTACGCGCGCCCCACTTCCGGCGGGCTCGCGTTCACCCTGCTGCGGCAGGATTCCCCGCGTTTCGTGGACGTGCTCCCGGCGGGCGGGGTCCGCGGTGAGATCGCGCCGTGCCCGCGACACGGCACGCCGGTCGTGCTCACGTGAAGATCGGTTTCCACGATCCCCGCACCGACCCCGTTCCCGCGGGCTGGCCGGGGTTCTTCGACGCGGCGCGCCTGCATCCGGTGTGGGACTACGAAGTGATGGGGCTCGACGGCTGGACCGCGCGAAACCCGCCGGTGCTGGCCACCGTCGCCGACGACGCCGGGATCGTCGCGGCGTTTTCCGTGCTCGTCTGCCGTCCCCGGCTGCGGTACCGCTTCGCGCCGATACCGGGACACCGGTTGCTGCGCCCGTTCTGGGCCGAGGTGTGCCAACCCTGGCTGAGTGGCTACCCCGGATTGGCGTTCGCGCCGCGGGTCCCGGCCGTCGAACGACGTCCGCTGATCCGGGTATTCGAACGGGCCCTGCGCACGCGGCTCGGACCGGGGCTGCTCGGCGTGCTGTACCGGGCGCTCGGGGAGGACTTCGCGAAGGATCTCCAAGGGTGGGGCAGGCTGGTGAAACACGTGGACTCGGTCGCGGTACTGGACAATCGCTTCGACTCGGAAGACGAGTGGATCGCGTCGCTGGCGAAGTCACGCCGTGGCGGGCTCAGGCGGCAGCGGCGCCGGTTCGCGGCCGACCCCGGTCTGGTGGTCAAGGGCGGCCCCGGCCGCGACGACCTGGACAGCGCCGAGGTCGCCGCGCTCATCCAGGCGCATCGCGAACGACACGGCAAGTTCGCGCTCGACGCCAGGACCATGCCGTCCGCCGCGTTCCTGCACCGGTTCCTCCGGCGCCCGGACGTGCACACGCTGACCTACACCGGCGCCGACGGCAGGCTGCTCGCGGTGAACACGCTGCTCGACCATCCGGACAGTCCGGCGAAACAGCATTGGGGCACCCTGCCGGTGGACGAGGGCGGGCGGCAGGGACTGCTGTTCGACTCCTACATCCACGCCATGCGCTACGCCACGCGGCGCGGGGTCAAGGAACTCACCGCCGGGCGCGGACTGCCCGAACTCAAGGCCACGCTGGGATTCCGGGCGCGACCCGTGTATTCCGCCGCCGTGCCGAGACCGGTACTGGGATGGTGACGATGAAGGTGGCGGCGCGGAGCACCGCGTTCGAGGCCGAGGTGCTCGATCCGAGGACGGCGGCCGAACCCGGGGGATGGCGGGAGTTCCTGCACCGGGCGAGGTTGTCGCCGGTCTGGGAGTACGAGGTCCTGCGGCGGGAAGCCTGGCTGGCGAAGAATCCGGCGGTCCTCGCTGTACTCCGCAGAGGCGAGCAGGTCGTCGGCGCGTTCACCGTCATGGTGTGCCGGAGTTGGAAGGCCGGTGACTTCGCGCCGCTGTCCGTCCTCGGTGGACGGTTCCGCCCTCGCTGGGCCGAGGCCTATCTCTGGCAGCTCAGCGGCTATCCCGCCGTGGTGCTCGACGAGCGGCTGGACGACGCCGAGCGGCGGGAAGTGGTCCGCCGGTTCGAACGGGCACTGTGCGCTCACCTCGGCCCCGGGCTGCTGGGCGTGATCTACCGTGCGATGAACCCGGAACTCCTCCCGGCGCTGGACGGCCGGGGCCGGATCTCCCGCGAGATCGACCCGGCCGCCGTACTGTCCAACGACTACTCCACTGTGGACGAATGGGAACGGGCACTCGGCGACGAGAGCCGGAAGACGCTGCACGACCTGCGCGAGGACGGGGATCTGCGCACCGAGGCGGCCACCGCCCGCCAGGACCTGGACTGCCACGAACTCGCCGTCCTGCTCAACGCCCACCGCGCCAGGCAGGACGAACGGGCCTGGGCCGGAGGGCAGCGGTCGCGGTTCGGTGGGCTGCACATGGACACCCGGAGTCCGATCGCACCGTCCTGTCTGGACGCGCTCGTGCGGCGCCCGGACGTCGTCACCCGTACCTACCGTGACGGATCCGGACGGCTGCTGGGATTCGGCACGCTGTTCGACACCTTCGGCGCGTGCGTGCTGCACCAGTGGGCCGCGCTGCCGAGTGCGGGCGGTGGACGGAAGGGACTCTATGTCGACTTCTACGCCAGGGGCGTGGAGCACATGATCACGCACGGGCGCCGCGAACTGACCGCGGGCCGGGCGATGCTGGAGAACAAGACCGCGCTCGGCTTCGGCACCAGGTCCCTGGTCTCGGTCGCCGTACCGAGACCGGTGCTGGGCAGATGAGCTGGGAAGTGCGGGTGCTCGACCCGCGAACCGATGCCGAGCCCGAGGGCTGGGCCGCGTTCCTCGCCGCCCAGCAGGCGCCGGTTCCCTGGGACTACCACCTGCTCCGCGTGGAGTCACGCTTTTCGCGCAGCCCCAACGCTCTCACCGTGATCAGCGACGGCGGCGAGATCGTCGCCGCGGTGCTGGCGATGCTGTGCGCCCCGGTCTCCCCGGAAGGGCCCGGCGCGGTGCGCGGCGTGGCGCGACTGGGACCGCGCTGGGTCGAAGTGCAGCACGCGTGGCTTTCCGGATATCCGCCGTGGTTGTTCGCGGACGGCGTCGACGCCGGCGACAGGCGGGAGATCATGCGCCGATTCGAGCGGGCCGTCTGCCGCTTCACCGGGCCCGGCTGCCTCGGCGTCGTCTACCGCACCGTAGAGCCGGAAACGCTCGACATGCTGTCCGGACGGGGCAGGCCCGTGCGCGACACGAAACCGACGTCGGTGCTGGAGAACAGCTTCGTCGACGTCGAAGGATGGCTGGCGTCCTTGCGTCGCAGCAGGCGACTGAGCCTGCGCGGGCAGGTGAAGAAGGTCGCCGCGGACCCGGGAGTGGTCGTTCGCACCGAAGCCGCCCGCACGGACCTCGACGCGCTGGAACTGGCCACGCTGCTGCGGCAGCACCGCGAGCGGATGGGGCCGGTGAAGTTCGACCGGCGTGGTCCGGTCACCGCCGAATACCTCGCCGAACTCGTGCGCCGCCCGGACGTGATCACCTCGACCTACCACGACGCCGACGGCAGGCTGCTCGCGTTCGCCACCGTGCTCGATCACCCTGCGGCGCCGATGCACCAGCATTGGGCCGCGGTGGCGCCGGAGGAGGGGCGGCCGAAGCATCTCTACTTCGAGGCTGTCGTCCGGAACGTGCGGTACATGATCGAGGGCAACCGGAAGTCCCTGTCGATGGGGCGGGGGATGACCGAACTGAAGGCGACGCTCGGTTTCCAGCCTGTCCTGCTGCTCGGGGTCATCGTGCCGAGGCCGGTGACCCGATGGTGATCGAGGTGCTGGACCCCCGGCGCGATCCGGAACCCGCGTACTGGAAACCGTTGCGGGCCAAGGCCGGTCTGCGCGCGGACTGGAGCTGGGAGGTGCTCACCGCGCAGGCGTGGGCGGCCCGCACCGAGCAGCCGGTCACCGTGCTGCTCGAAGACGGGGAGCCACGTGGCGTGGTCAGTTCCGCGTGGGTCACCGGACTCACACGGCGGCACCGGTTCGCCCGCCCGGCGGGGCGTGGCCGGTTCGGCGGGCTCGACGTCCGTTCACCCGGTTCGTCCGCGATGCCGGGCTGGTGGTTCGACGACGAGGACGGCGACGGCGGCGTCGGCAGGCTGCTGGACACCTTCGTCCCGGCCATGCGCGGGGAACTCGGCTTCGGTCTGCGCGGACTGCTGGTGCGCCAGGTCGGCGAGTCCGGAGTGGACAGTGTGCGGGGCAAGCTGAAGATGGTGCGCCGGACCGAGGACGTCGCCGTCCTCGACGTCACGCCGTTCTCGAACCGGGACGACTGGGTGAACTCGCTGGCCAAGAAACGCAAGTACAACCTGCGCAAGATCTTCCGCACCTTCGAGGCCGATCCTTCGATCGAGGCGCGGGTCGTGCCCGGTAGCGACGCCGATCCGGTCGAGATCGCGGAATTGTTGCGGCACAACGAATCCAAACACCATGATGTGCCGATCGTGCCGCTTCCGGCGTTCGTGGGCTACTGGAGCGCCCTGCTGCGGCAGCCGGACGTGCACGTCCTCACCTACCGCGAGACCGCCAACGGCCGGGTGGTCGCCATCGCGACCCTTTTCGATCACCCGGCTCTGCCGGTCGTCCGCAACTTCGCGGCGCTCCCGCCGGAGCTGGGCGGACGGAGCAACCTGTATTTCCACTTCTACGGCGAAGTGGTGCGGTGGGCTTTGGAGACCGGGCGGCCTCAGGTGATGTTCGGCAAGAAGATGTCCGAGACGAAGGCGTCGCTGGGGGCGGATCTGGTGCCGCAGTACGCGGCCGCTGTCGCGTTGCTCTGAGTCGTGAGTGGTTATTGCGGTCCTGTCGGGGTGCGAAGGCGTCGGGTCGGGTGTCCACGAAAGCCACTTTCGGGACGTGCGCTCTCCGCCAGGCCGCACCTCAGCCGGGGTGGTCGTGAGTGGCAAGTGGGGTTAGAACACGACTTGCCACTCACGACCACCCCGACCAAAGCAGAGCCGGGAGCGCGACTGGGACTGCGGTAGGCGGCCGCCGTCGCGCTGCTCCGAACCTCAGACGCGGGAAGCCAGACCGGCGAGGAACAGGTCGATCGCGAACTCGAACCGCTCTCGCGCGGTCTCCGCGGTGAAGTGCTCGCCCGCGCCCAGCAGGTTCGGGAACGCGCCTGGCGGGAACGACGTCATGTACTCGACCATCCGCCTGCCGCGCTCTTCCTGCTCGGCCAGGTCGATGTCGCCGTGCTGCCAGCCGGCGCCTTCGTAGGCGAAAGCCTTGGCGTAGAGCCATAACGCGTCGGCCGCGTACAACGCCCGCTTGAGGTCGAGGCCGCCCGCGCGCAGCACCGCGAGCATGACTTCGGCCTGCTGGAGAGCGTTCGCGCCGACCGGGACCGGGATGGCCCACGCGATCTTGGCGATTCCCGGGACCGACGTCAGCGCGCGCACGTTCCCCCGCAGCAGGTCTTTCGCCTGCTCCACCCACCGTTCCGGATCGGGCTCGGGGAACGGGCCGAAGGCGAGGACGTGGTCGACCATCAGCTCGTGGAGCTCTTCCTTGTTCGCGACATGGGCGTAGAGCGACGCGGGACCGGTTTCCAGCGCCTGGGCCACGCGCCGCATGCTCACCGCCTCCAGCCCTTCCGCGGCGAGGAGGTCCAGTGCCGTCTTCACCACGAGCTCCTGGGACAGCACGGGTTTCTCGGCGCGACGCCGGGGCCTGCTCACTTCGTTCGCCTCCTGGTCCTGGGTTCCGCCGGGAACTCTACTTGACGCGAACGCCGTTCGTCTGTAGAACAGTGTTCGTAACACGAACGCTGTTCGTCTAACTGGAGGACATCATGACCGAACGACAGAACGAAGTCCTGGCCGTGCTGAGCCGGCTCACCGACGCGTGGAACGCGGGCGACGCGGCCGCGTACGGGAGGTTGTTCACCGAGGACGCCGACTACGTGACCTTCTTCGGGATGAACATGCCGGGCCGCGCGATCATCGAAAGCGCGCACAAGTCCCTGTTCGAGGGGCCGATGAAGGGGTCGAAACTGGTGCCTGGGAGCGGTGAGCCCAAGGTCCGGTTCATCCGTCCGGACGTCGCGATCGTCGTGTCCGGCGGCGGGTCGTCGCTGTCGGGTGGCGGCAAGCCCGAGCCGGGCAGGGAATCGACGCTGACCTACGTGCTGGTGGAGGAGTCCGACGGGTGGCGCGTCGCGTCGTTCCAGAACACCCGGGTGAGTGATCCGTCCGCGAGGGCTTCGTGAAACTCCTGGTCGAGGTGTCCGACGTGGTTCCCGCGCAACCGTACAACCCCGGCTTCGAGGTGGACGCCGAGCGCGGTTTCCTCGCCCGGCGGGGTGGCTGGTGGTATCGCGGCGAGTACACCGTCGAGGAGGATCCGGCCGGCGCCCTGATCACCCACCGGGTGTACAACGTCGCGTCCTGGAGCCGATGGGCGGTCCCGCTGGCCAACCGGTTCTTCGTCGGGTTCGCCGGGCGGGCCGGGGAGGGCTTCGAGCGGATGCTGGGAGACCTGGCCCGGCCGGACAGGGAGAGGCGTACGCTCGGTTAGGTTCACCTAACCCAGGAAAGGAATCGTGGATGGCCGAGGCGCGGAGAGGGGTGTCGTCGACCCGGTTGCGGGTGCTGCGCACCGAGCGGATCACCCCGCACATGGTCCGGATCGTCGCCGGGGGCGAAGGGCTCGCCTCGTTCCAGCCCAACGAATTCACCGACGCCTACGTCAAGGTGCACTTCCGGGTGCCCGGCGTCGACTATCCCGAGCCGTTCGACCTGGCGCGGGTTCGCGAAGAACTGCCGCGTGAGCAGTGGCCGCGGATGCGCTCCTACACCGTCCGGGCCTTCGACCGGGATCTCGGCGAACTGGTGCTCGACTTCGTCCACCACGGTGACGAGGGGGTCGCCGGGCCGTGGGCCGCCGCCGCGAAACCCGGCGACGAGCTGCTGATCTCCGGGCCCGGCGGGGCGTACGCGCCGGGCGAGGAGGCCGACTGGCATCTGCTCGCCGGTGACGAGAGCGCCCTCCCGGCGATCGCCGCGTCCCTCGAAGCGATGCCGGCGGGCGTTCCCGTGCACGCCGTCATCCTCGTGGAGGACGCGGCCGAAGAGCAGTCGCTGACCACCAAGGGCGACGCTCGGATCACCTGGCTGCACCGGAGCCGGGGCGACGACCTCGCGGCCGCCGTCCGCGCGATCGAGTGGCGCGAAGGCGTCGTGCAGGCCTTCGTCCACGGCGAAGCCGCGTTCGTCAAGGACCTGCGCCGTCACCTGCTGGACGACCGAGGGATGCGGCGCGACCTGCTGTCCATCTCCGGATACTGGCGCGTCGGGAAGACCGACGAGGCGTGGCGACTGGAGAAACAGGCCGAACGGAACGCGTAGCCTCGATCCCATGATCGAGCTGAAGGTGGACGTCGACCCGGCCGAGGTAGGTTTCGACGCGGAGCGGCTGCGACGGATCGACAAGCACTTCGACGGATACCTGGAGCGGAATCTGCTTCCCGGGTATCTGGCCGTGGTGACCAGGAACGGGAAGGTCGCGCATCTCGCGTCGAACGGGATGCGCGACATCGAGGCCGCGCTTCCGGTCGAGACCGACACGATCTGGCGCGTCTTCTCGATGACGAAGCCGGTCACGTCGGTCGCCGCGATGATGCTCGTCGAAGCGGGACTCATCGACCTCAAGGACCCGATCTCCCGCTGGCTCCCGGAGTTCGCGGAACCGAAGGTCTTCACGGTGGGCTCGTCGGTCAAGATGGTGACAGAGCCCGCGACGGAGCCGATCCGCCTCTGGCATCTGCTCACTCACACCGCGGGGCTGACCTACGGGTTCCACCGCACGCATCCGGTCGACTCGGCCTACCGCGACGCCGGATTCGACTGGGGCACCCCGCCGGGGCTCGACCTGGCCGGTTTCTCCGAGGCGATAGCGCGACAGCCGTTGCTGTTCCAGCCCGGCTCGGAATGGAACTATTCGGTCGCGACGGACATCCTCGGCAGGCTCGTCGAGGTCGTCTCCGGTCAATCACTCGACGCCTTCTTCACCGAGCGGATCTTCACGCCGCTCGGCATGACCGAGACGGGATTCCAGGCGGACCCCGGCGCCCTCGACAGGCTGGCCGCGCTCTACGTGCCCCACCCTGCGACGAAGGCGCCGTTCCGCCACGACGAAATGGGCAACGTCGGCCGCGTCGCGCCTTCGTGTCTCTCGGGTGGCGGTGGCCTGGTCGCGACGGCGGGCGACTACCACCGCTTCACGCAGATGTTGCTGCGTGGCGGCGAACTCGACGGCGTCCGGCTGCTCGGCCCGCGCACGGTGCAGCTCATGGCCAGCAACCACCTGCCGGGCGGCGTGGATCTGGAGACCTACGGGCGCGGCGCGTTCTCCGAGGCGCCTTACGACGGTTTCGGCTTCGGACTGGGCTTTTCCGTCCTCGAAGACCCGGTGAAGGCGAAGACCCTCTCCAGCGCCGGGGAATTCGCCTGGGGCGGCGCGGCGAGCACCGCGTTCTGGGTCGATCCGGACGAAGACGTCACGGTGCTGTTCTTCACCCAGCTGCTGCCGTCCACGACCTATCCGATCCGCGTCGAACTGCGCAACCTGGTGTACCAGGCCCTGGTCGGCTGACGGAAACCCGGCCACACTGGGACTCAGCCGAGGGGGAGGGGTCTTCATGCGCCGGATCGTGGTGGTCGGGGCCGGTCAAGCCGGGCTGGTCCTGGCCTTGGGTCTGCAGAAGCACGGATACGCCGTCACCGTGGTCACCGACCGCGACGCCGAAACGATCCGCGCGGGCAGGCTCATCTCGAACCAGTGCGTGTTCCACCCCGCCCTGACCCGGGAACGCGCGCTGGGAATCAACTTCTGGGACGGGACGGCCCCGGAGATGCTCGGCGCGTCGTTCGGGCTCGCCGGGGACTCCGCGGAACCGGCCGTCGCGTGGCAGGCCCGGTTCGACCATCCCGCGCAGTCGGTCGACCAGCGGGTCAAGGTGTCCGCCTGGCTGACCGCCTTCACCGAACGCGGCGGCGAGGTGCGGATCGGCACGGTGACGCCGGACGGGCTGGAGGAGTACGCCCGCGAGTTCGACCTCGTCCTCGTCGCGGCCGGGCGCGGGCCGCAGTTCGACGCGCTCTTCCCGCGTGACGACGCCCGTTCCCCGTACCGCGAACCGCAGCGGACCATCGGGATCCTGTACCTCGTCTCCGGAAGCGAGGAGCCGCTCCCGGTGTATCCGGGCCTGACTTTCGGGCTCTCCCCGGCCGGTGAACTGTTCGGGCTGCCGATCCAGTCGCTGCGCGGGCCTGTCTTCGGTCTCGGGTTCTTCGGGGTGCCCGGCGGTCCGATGGACGTCTGGGACGACGTCACCGATTCCGACGAGCACTTCGAACTCGCGATGACGGTGCTGCACAAGCGGTTCCCGTGGGTCGAGGAGTCACTCGCCGATGCCCGCCCGAGCGGGCCGCTGGACGCCCTGCGCGGCAGGGTCCTGCCGATCGTGCGCGACGCGGTCGGGACGCTCCCGTCGGGGGCGAAGGTGCTGGCGATGGGCGACACCGCGGTGACGAACGACCCGATCGCCGGACAGGGCGCGAACATGGCGGCGCACGCGGCCGCGGTCTACGAACGGCGGATCCTCGACCACGGTGACCGCCCGTTCGACGAGGCGTTCCTGCGCGGTACTTTCGCCGCATACTGGGAAAAGGCGCAGCACGCGACCCGGCTGAGCAACGATCTGCTCGCTCCGCCGCCGGATCACGTGCTGGCCACTTTGGCGGCCGCGCGGACGGCGCCCGAGGTGGCGCGCCGGTTCGCGAACATCTTCTCCGACCCCGCCGACTACGCCGGTTGGCTCACCGACGAGGGGATCGCCCGGGCTTACCTGGCGTCGAACGGCGCGTGATCCGGAGCGCAGACGGTGCCGCGAGCCGGGAGACGGCCGTAGGTCAGATAGGCGTCGAGAGCCGCGTCGACACATTCGCTGCGGTTCGCGGCGCCGTGCCCCCAGGCGTCCAGCGTCAGGAGCCGGGCGTTCCCGAGGATGCGTTCGGTCCGCTTCGCCCCGGCGTACGGCGTTTCCGGGTCACCCTTGCCGTTGGCCAGCAACAGGATCGGCGCGGTCGGGCGGTTCCACGGTCCTGTGTGGCGCGCCTGGTCGGAGGCGGGCCAGAAGGCGCACGGCATCGAGAGATACGCGTCGTAGGAACCGAAACCGCGGCTCTCACGGTCGGCGTCGCGGGCCGCCTTCGGCCACGCGGCCGGGTCACGCGGGTTCGTGGTGTCCGCGCAGATCGTCCCGCCGCCGCCCAGCACGGAGTCGAACGGCGTCGCGATGGCCTTCGCCGACACTGACTTCGTCGCGGACTGAAGGAATTCCGCCAGCGCGGGAGAGTTGGCCTCGTCGGTCAGCGCGTTGTGGGTGCGCCGGATGACCTCCTGGTAGGAGATCGCGCCCGGCGTGGCTTCGAGCCGGTCGAGGATGCCGTCGTACTTGGCCCGCAGGTCCGTCCCGGGTTCGCGGAACGCGCACCGGACGTCGGCCGCGCACGTGTCGAGGAACGCCTGCAGCGCGCGGTCCGCGTCACGGAAACCGCCGAGCCTGGTGCTGAACGGGACGTTCGCGTCCTCCGGCCGGTGCCCGGTGGACCAGGCGATCGGATCGTCGACGGCGTCCAGGGCCAGGGCGCCGACACGGTGCGGGAACAGGTTGGCGTACACCTCGCCGAGATACGTGCCGTACGAGAGGCCGTAGTACCGCAGGCGGGGCTCGCCGACGGCTTCGCGCAGCTTGTCGAGGTCCCGGGCGATGTTCGCGGTCGACAGGTGCTCCAGCAGTGGTCCGGCGTTGCGGCCGCACGAGGCGGCGACCTCGCGGACGTCGGCGGTGTGCCGGGTCTCCTGCTCGGCGGTGATCGGGAAGGTGCCCAGAACCCGTTTGAGCGGCTCGGTTTCCGCGTCGTTCGCGAAACAACGCACCGGTGTGCTGGCGCCGACGCCGCGCGGGTCGAAACCGACGATGTCGAACTGCCGGTGCAGCGACGCGGTCTTGAACTTGCTGAAGCGGCCAGGGTTCCCGGGGCCGCCGGGATTGGTGAAGAGCGTGCCGCGTTTGTGCTTTTGGTCCGTCGCGGGAAGACGGCCGAGCGCGAGCGTGATCCGAGGACCGCCCGGGTCCTGATAGGACATCGGGACCTCGACTTCGGCGCAGTCGTAGCCCGGTGGCGACCCGGCCGGACAAGGACCCCAGTCGATGCTTTTCGGCGTGGCCGAGGCCGCGGGCGCGATCGTGACGGCGGCGAGTGCGGTGAGAGTGAGCAGAGTTGCGGTGCGGACTCCGATGATGGTCACCGGCTCAGCGTCCCGCCTCGCGGGCGCGCGATCCCTGGTGCGCGTACCCGGAAACAGGGTGGGGTGCGCCCCTCCATGTTCAACATATAGCGCACCGGGGGGCTTGCGGCAAGACCCCGGTGGTACCGCAGAATCCTCGGCCGTAGCTGAAACAGGCCGAACAGGAGTGAAGATTTGACCGACGTCGACGTGATCATCGTGGGGGCCGGGCCGACCGGTCTGATGCTGGCCGCCGAACTGCGGCTCGCCGGTGCGCGCCCGCTGGTCCTGGAACGGCGGCCGGAACAGGGGAAGACACCGAAGGCCCACGGCCTCAGCGGGCAGATCCTGGACCTGCTGCACTATCGCGGCCTGCTGGACCGGGTGCGGGGACTCGTCACGGACCCCGTCCCGGCCCATCGGTTCCCGTTCGGCGGGGTGCACGTCGACCTCACCCGGTTCGAGGAGCCCCCGCTGAAGGCGCTGTCGGTGCGCCAGCCGCTGCTGGAGGGGCTGCTGGAGGATCACGCCCTCGAACTCGGCGCGGAAGTCCGCCGCGGGCACGAGGTCGTCGGGGTGCGCCAGGACGACACCTCCGTGACCGCTCAGGTCCGCGGGCCGGAAGGGGAGTACGAGGTGACCGCCCCGTACCTGGTGGGCTGCGACGGCGGCCGTAGCCCGGTCCGGTCGATGGCCGGGATCGGGTTCCCCGGCACCACCTATCCCGAGGTCAACCGGATCGGGCAGGTCACCATCCCCGAGGGGCTGACCGTGCACGACAACGGCGACATCGAGACGCCGGAACTGGGCCGCGTCGAGGCGGGCTTCACCCGCACCGACACCGGTGTGTTCGCGCTCGGCTCGCTGACGCCGGGGATCGTGTTCATCCAGACCACGGAGGACGATCCCGGCGAGGTCGACGACGATGTGCCGTTGACCCTCGCCGAGTTCGGGGAGAGCATCCGCCGGGTCCTCGGCAAGAACGTCCCGCTGGGCGACCCTGTCCGGCTCTCTCGCTACCAGTTCTCCGCCCGCCAGGCCGAGCGCTACCGCGAGGGCAGGGTCTTCCTGGCGGGCGACGCGGCCCACCTGCTGCCGTCGACCGGCACGGCGATCAACGTCGGCATGTCCGACTCGGTCAACCTCGCCTGGAAGCTGGCCGCCGAGATCCAGGGCCGCGCCCCGGAAGGACTGCTGGACAGCTACCACGCGGAACGGTACGCCGCCGGCGCCCGCGCGCTGCTGCAGTCCCAGGCCCAGGTCGCGCTGCGGCGCGGGCACGACGAAGCCGCCGAGGCGCTCCGGGCGGTCTTCCAGGAACTGCTGGACGACGAGCGGGCCGCGCGACGACTGTCCGCCCACGTCGCCGGGACCGACCTGCGCTACCCGATGCCCGGCTCCGGGCACGCGCTCGCCGGCACGTTCGTCCCGGATCTCGCGCTGGAGACCGACGAGGGCGCGACCAGCATCGGGGAGTTGCTGCGGTCGGCACGACCGGTCATGCTCGACCTCGCGGGGCATCCCGAACTCCGCGAACTCGCCGAAGCGGCGGGCGTCGACGTCCATCTCGCGAAGGCCGAGGACCGGCCCGCCGACGTCCTGCTGATCCGGCCGGACGGCTACATCGCCTGGGCGGGCGACGGCGGCGGCCTTCGCGAGGCGCTCGCGGCCTGGTTCAAGGCCTCGTGAGTGGTAAGTGCCGTTAGAACGGCACTTACCACTCACGACCACCCTGGCCCAAGGCCTGCTCGCTGTGCCTCCGCGGCGACCAGCGCCAGAAGTGGCGATGCCGGGACGCCGTGAAGGCCCCCTTTACTGCCGTCAGGGTAGGGAAGGAGGCCTTCACGGACGGGCCGCCTCCAGACAGCGCCCCCTCGCCATGGTCGTGAGTGGTAAGTCGCGTTCTGGCAAGGGAACCGTCCTTACCGCTCACGAGCTTCAGCGGGTGATGACATCCGACCCGTACCGCTTCAGTGTCTCTTCGCGCTGATCGTGCATGAGGTACAGCGCGAACTGGTCCACGCCCAGCGAAGCCAGCTCCTCCAGCCGGTCCACATGCGCCGAAGAGGGACCCATCAGGCAGAACCGGTCGACGATCTCGTCCGGCACGAAGTCGGTCGAGGGGTTCCCCGCCCGCCCGTGGTGCGAGTAGTCGTAACCCTGACGCTCACGGATGTAGTCGGTCAGCTCGTGCGGCACCGGCCCGGAATCGCCGTAGCGTGCCACGAGATCCGCGACGTGGTTGCCGACCATCCCGCCGAACCAGCGCAACTGTTCCCGCTGGTGCGCCAGATCGTCCCCGACGTAAGCCGGGGCCGCGAGGCAGATCGTGATCCCGCCCGGATCCCGCCCCGCCGCGCGGGCCGCCTCGCGGACGGAACCGATGGTCCACCGGGCGATCGCGGGATCGGCACACTGGAGGATGAAGCCGTCCGCGTGTTCGCCGACCGTCTTCAGCGCCTTCGGCCCGTAGCCCGCCATCCACATCTCAAGCCGCCCGTTGCGGATCCAGGGGATCTGGACAGGCTTGTCCCGCAACAGGACTTCGCGGCCTTCCGCGAGTTCCTTGACCACGTGCATGCACTCGCGCACGGTGGCCAAAGTGGACGGTGGCATGCCGACCACCCGGTGCGCCGAGTCGCCGCGGCCGATCCCGCACACCGTCCGGTTGCCGTACATGTCGTTGAGCGTGGCGAAAGTCGACGCCATCACCGACCAGTCCCGGGTGGCCGGGCTGGTCACCATCGGGCCCACGATCATCGACGACGTCGCCGCGAGGATCTGCGAGTAGATGACGAACGGTTCCTGCCACAGGACGCACGAGTCGAACGTCCAGCCGTAGCGGAAACCCTGGTCCTCGGCGGCCTTCATCAGCCGTACGAGGTCGCGCGCGGGCGGGTCGGTCTGGAGGACAATCCCGAAATCCACGGTCACCGCCTCAGTTCAGGTACTGGTTCAGGTCGCGCGAGAGGAATTTCCCGTGCGTCGTACTGCCCGAGAACCCGGACGGCGACACCACCACACGGCCGCGCGAGAGCACCGTCTCGACCTTGCCGGTGATCTCCATCCCTTCGTAGGCCGAGTAGTCCACGTTCATGTGGTGCGTCTCGACCGAGAGGGTCTGCTTCGCCGCGGGGTCGTAGATGACGATGTCCGCGTCCGAACCCGCCGCGATGACACCCTTGCGCGGGTACAGCCCGAACATCCGCGCCGGGGTGGTCGAACAGGTCTCGACCCAGCGGCCGAGGGTGAGCTCGCCCGCCACGACACCCTGGTGCAGCAGGTCCATCCGGTGCTCGACGCCGGGGATCCCGTTGGGGATCGCGCGGAAGTCGCCGCGACCGAGTTCCTTCTGGTCCTTGAAACAGAAGGGACAGTGATCCGTCGACACCACCGACAGATCGTTGGTCCGCAGCCCTCGCCACAGGTCCGCCTGATGCGACTTCTCGCGCAGCGGGGGAGAAGCGACGTACTTGGAGCCCTCGAAGTCCGGCTTCGCCAAGTCCTCGATGGACAGATAGAGATACTGAGGACACGTCTCCGCGAAGACGTTCTGCCCGTCGTTGCGCGCTTCCGCGACCGCCGCCAGTGCTTGCGACGCCGAGAGGTGCACGATGTACAGCGGCGCCCCGGTCACCTTGGCCAGCTGGATCGCGCGCGACGTCGCTTCGCCTTCCAGCTCCGGTGGCCGGGTGAGCCCGTGCTGCACCGGGTCGATCTTCCCGGCGGCGAAAGCCTGCGCGGCCAGCTGGTCGATCGCGATGCCGTTTTCCGCGTGCATCATGATCGTGGCGCCGATCTCGCGCGCCTTCTGCATGGCCAGCAGGATCTCGCCGTCCGTGGAGTAGAAGACCCCCGGATACGCCATGAACATCTTGAAGCTGCCGACCCCGCCGTCGACGCAGGCCTGCATCTCCTTCAGTGACGAGTCGTTGACGTCGGAGACGATCATGTGGAAGCCGTAGTCGATGGCGCAGTTGCCGTCGGCCTTCTCGTGCCACTTGTCCATGGTGGACAGCAGCGAGGTGCCCTTGGCCTGGACGGCGAAGTCGATGATCGTGGTCGTCCCGCCCCACGCCGCCGCCGTCGTCCCGGTACCGAAGGAGTCGACGGAATGCGTCCCGCCGAACGGCATCTCCATATGGGTGTGCGCGTCGATCCCGCCGGGCAGCACGTACTTCCCGGTGGCGTCGATGGTCTCGTCGGCCGGTCCCAGGGTTCCCGGAGCGCCGACGGCCACGATGATCTCGCCGTCGACGAGGACGTCCGCGGCGGACGCGCCCATCGTGGACAGCACCTGCCCGCCGCTGATGAGGGTGGTCATCACGCCTCCGCGAGGGGTCCGTAGCTGTCAGGGCGGCGGTCTCGGTAGAAGGCCCACAAGTCCCGCACCTCGGCGAGCTTGCCCATGTCGAGATCGCGGATGACGATCTCCTCTTCGGTGTCGGACGCGGCTTCGCCGATGAGCTGGCCACGCGGATCCGCGAAATACGACTGACCGTAGAAGTCGTTGTCGCCCAAGGGTTCCACGCCGACACGGTTGATCGTGCCGACGAAGTACTCGTTCGCGACGGCGGCCGCGGGCTGCTCCAGTCGCCACAGGTACTCCGACAAGCCACGACTGGTCGCCGACGGATTGAACACGATCTTCGCCCCGGCGAGGCCCAGCGCGCGCCAGCCCTCCGGGAAGTGCCGCTCGTAACAGATGTAGACGCCGATGCGGCCGACGGCGGTGTCGAACACCGGGTAGCCCATGTTCCCGGGCCGGAAGTAGAACTTCTCCCAGAAGCCCTTCACCTGCGGGATGTGGTTCTTGCGGTGCTTGCCGAGATAGGTGCCGTCGGCGTCGATCACCGCGGCGGTGTTGTAGTAGACGCCGGGCTGCTCGACCTCGTACATCGGGACGACCAGCACGACGCCGTGGCGTTCGGCGACCTCCTGCATCAGCTTCGTCGTCGGCCCGTCGGGGATGCCTTCGGTGTAGGAGTAGTAGTCGGTGTCCTGCACCTGGCAGAAATACGGGCCGTAGAACAGTTCCTGCAGGCAGATGACCTGTGCGCCCTGCGAAGCGGCCTTGCCGATGGCTTCGACCGCTCCTGCGATCATCGACTCCTTGTCACCGGTCCACCGCTGCTGGATCAATCCGGCTCGGACCACGTCGCTCACTTGCGTCCTCCTCTGATTCGACGGCACTGATATCGGTGGTGCGGTTGCGTTCGGGCAGGGACAGCAGCAGGTAGACGACGAAAGCGCCCGCCAGGCCGACGACCCAGTTGTAGTCGTAGAGCGGCTTCAGGACCGGGATCAGCCCGTCGGCGGGGAACGGCCCGCCGTACGCGCCACCGACCGAAAGCACGGCACCGACCAGTGTCGCGACCAGCGCGCGCCAGTTCCAGCCGCCGTTGAACCAGTAGACGCCGCGTTCGGAGTAAAGGTCCCGCAGTTTCAGTTCGGTGCGGTTGACCACCCAGTAGCCGGCGACGAGCACCCCGGCGACGGCGCCGAGCAGGCCGCCGTAGAAACCGAGCCACGCGAAGATGTAGATGTTCGGGTCCGAGTAGAGCCGCCACGGCTGGATGAGGATGCCGATGATCCCGGTGATCAGCCCGCCGACGGCGAACGTGATCTTCTTCGGGAACGCGTTGGAGAAGTCGTAGGACGGGCTGACCACGTTGGCCGCGAGGTTCGCCGACACGGTCGCCAGCACCAGCGCGATCAGCGCGACCACGACGACGACCGGGGAGTCGAACCGGTCGGCCAGTTTCGCCGGATCCCAGATCTGCTCGCCGTAGAGGACGCTGCCGCCCGACGTGGTCAGGATGGCCACGACGGCGATGAAGGTCATCGTGGTCGGCAGGCCGAGGATCTGACCGCGGACCTGCTTGCCCTGGCTGCCGCCGAAGCGGGTGAAGTCCGGCATGTTGAGCGAAAGCGTCGACCAGAACGCGATCATCGCCATCAGGGACGGCGCGAACACCTTCCAGAAGTCCGGCCCCCAGCCGAGTTCCCCCGGCTGGGACAGGATCGGGCCGAGCCCGCCCGCCTTGACCAGCACGTAGCCCAGCAGGATCAGGAAGCCGACCGAGACCAGCGGAGCCGTCCAGTTCTCGAACCGGCGGACCGCCTCCATGCCACGCCAGATGATGAGCATCTGGAGCAGCCAGAACAGTCCGAAGGAGAGCCAGAGCGTCCAGTGCTGGCCGAGGACGACCGCGGAGTCCTTCCAGGCGGAGCCCGCCAGCCGCCCGACGATGATGTAGATCGCCTCACCGCCGACCCAGGTCTGGATGCCGAACCAGCCGCAGGCGATGAACGCCCGCAGCAACGCCGCCAGATTCGCGCCGCGCATGCCGAAGAAGGCGCGGGCGAACACCGGGAACGGGATGCCGTACTTCGTCCCGGCGTGGCTGTTGAGCAACATCGGGCCCAGCACGATCAGGTTGCCGATGGTGATCGTGAGCAGCGCCTGGACCCAGTTCATCCCGAGCGCGATCAGCGACGCCGCGAGCGCGTAGGACGGGATGTTGTGCGCCATGCCCATCCACAGCGCGAAATAGGTGTAGGTGGTCCAGGTCCGCTTTTCGACCGGTACCGGGGCGAGTTCGTCGTTGTAGAAGCGGCTGTCCTTCAAGGACTCGACCTCGCCGAGTTCTACCCGGCCATCAGGGTGCACGTGCTGCGTTCCGCGTGCCGTCGGCTCCATTGCGGAATCGTGCTCGCCCGCCCCGCGCGGGTGGGACTGGCAGACTGTTCACTGTTGATGGCGTCGGAGCGCAGACTGTCGATTGCTTTCGAAGGATCACGGTGCATGACCTGCGTCACACACAGGCGCGTAGCAATCCGGCAAACCGGCTGAAACATCTCCACAGGATCTCCACAGCTCACCCGGATGGTCTCCACGGCCGGTGCTTACAGTCATCCCCATGGAACTGGGAGGACGCCGGGTGCTGGTCGTCGAGGACGACGTGACCATCGCCGAAGCCATCGCCGCGCGGCTGCGGGCCGAGGGTTTCACCGTGGATCTGGCACACGACGGCCCTTCCGGCGTCGAAACGGACGTCGAGCGGGAGCCGGACCTGGTAGTGCTCGACGTGATGTTGCCGGGGTTCGACGGGCTTGAGGTCTGCCGCCGGATCCAGGCCCGCCGCCCGGTCCCGGTGCTGATGCTGACCGCCCGTTCGGATGAGACGGACATGCTGATCGGCCTCGGTGTCGGCGCGGACGACTACCTCACCAAACCGTTCTCGATGCGGGTGCTCTCGGCCAGGGTGCACGCGCTGCTGCGCCGCGTCGAACGATCGGCCAGGGCCGACGTGAGCGAAGCGGGCACGAAGATCGTGCTCGGCGACCTCGAAATCGACGTCGAACAGCGGCGGGTCACGCGGGCGGGCACCCCGGCCCAGCTGACGCCGATCGAGTTCGACCTCCTCGTCCACTTCGCGAAGCGCCCGAGGGCGGTTCAGCCGAGGGAACGCCTGCTGAGCGAAGTCTGGGATTGGGACGTCGCGGGCACCGGTTCGGGCACTCGCGCTGTCGACAGTCACATCAAGGCGTTGCGCCGCAAACTGGGCGCGGACCTCATCCGCACCGTGCACGGCGTCGGCTACGCCCTGGAGGTGGGATCGTGAAGCTCCGCCCGCTGTTCGGCCGGATCGTCGACGCCCTCCCGAGACCGCTCGACCCGGTCCGCTCCATCAAACTCAAGCTCGCGATCCTGCTGGTGTCCTCGGGCGGTATCGCGTTCGCCTTCTTCAACTGGCAGATCGGCTGGCTGCCGCCGCGGACCACGATCGCCGCCATGGTGCTCGCCGTGGTCACCTCGCAGATCCTGGCGCACGGGATGACGCGGCCGCTGCGCGAGATGACCGCCGCCGCCCGCGCGATGGCCAAGGGCGACTACACCCGCCGGGTCCGGGCGACCGCCCGCGACGAGGTCGGGGAGCTGTCGCACGCCTTCAACCAGATGGCCGCCGACCTCGACGCCTCCGATCAGCGCCGCCGTGAGCTGATCGCGAACGTCTCCCACGAACTCCGCACCCCGATCACCGCGCTGAACGGGGTACTGGAGAACCTGGTCGACGGGGTCGCGAAACCCGATCCGGCGACACTGAAGACCGCGCTGCAGCAGACCGAACGGCTCGGCAGGCTGGTGTCGGAACTGCTCGACCTGTCGCGGATCGACGCCGGCGCGTTCCCGTTGCAGCTGGAGGAGTTCGACCTCGAACTGCTGCTGGAGGAGGTCGCCGCCGAAGCGGGGGTGACCGCCGCCGCGACCGGCCGTGGCGTGCGGTTCGCCGTCGACGTCCAGCCACCCGGCGCGACGGCCGTCGCCGACCGCGGCCGGCTCTACCAGGTCGTGGTCAACCTGCTCGACAACGCCGTCCGGCACGGACCGGCCGGGGGAGAGGTCCGCGTGCGGGCCGAGACCCGCGAAGCCGACGTCGTCATCGAGGTCGAAGACGAAGGACCCGGGATCCCGCCGGGGGAGCGGGACAGCGTGTTCGAACGGTTCACCCGCGGCGAGCGGGCGGGCGGCGGGGGTACCGGCCTCGGCCTCGCGATCGCCCGCTGGGTGGTCGACCTCCACGACGGCAGCATCGCCGTCGTCACGCCCGAACGGCGGCCGGGCTGCGTCATCCGCGTCGTGATCCCCGTTCCCTGACTACTTGCCGCGTTTCCTTCGGCGGCTCCTCATCTTCAACGATATGTGCTTTCGCGAACTGGAGGGTCTGATGAGCGAAGAACAAGAGGACCGGCAGGCGCACGCGTCCCCGCCGTCGGTGACGGCCACCTTGCCGCCCGCGCCGCCGGTCCCGGTGCTGCACCGGCCCGTTCCGCCGCCGAAGTCCTCGATTGTCCCGTTGCCCGGTTCGGTACTGCCCGCCGCTGTCGCCGCAGGGCTGCTCGCCGCCGTGGTCATGCCGGACGACCCCGGAGTCGGCTGGTTCGTGGCAGGGCTAGCCTTCACGGTGTCCGTCTACTTCGCCGACAAGCGAGCCCGCGGGGACGCCGAACCGCATTTCGGCCTGGTCAGTGCGTTGTGGGCGGTGGCCGCGCTCGGACTGCTCGCGGTAGGCATGTTCCGCGCGTCGATCTGGCTGAACGTGCTCTGCGTGCTGGCAGCCTGTGTCGCGGGCTCCCTCGCGGTGGTCGGGAGGCGCACCGTGAACACGATCATCTACGACGTCTTCGCGGTCCCGATCGAAGCGCTGCTCTCGGTCCCGTGGATCGGGCGCGGGCTCGTGAAGCTCGGCAAGAAGTCGGATGGCCGCGGCAGGCCGAAGTTCCTGGTGCCCGTCCTGGTGAGCGCCTTGCTGCTGCTCGTGTTCGTCCCGCTGTTGCGTGGCGCGGACGCCGCGTTCGCGAACGTCGTCGACGCGGTGATCCCCGAGTTGAATCCGGGAACCTTCGTACGCTGGGGTTTCCTGTTCGTGGTGGCCGCGTTCGCCGTCACCGGCGCGTGTTACCTGCTGGCCGCGCCGCCACTGCCCGCCGACGACGACGCGCCGCGCAAACGGCTGGCGCACCGGCTCGAATGGACATTGCCGCTGGGCGTGCTGGTGCTGCTCTTCACGAGCTTCGTCGTGGTCCGGCTGGTCGTGTTGTTCGGCGGCAGTGAATACGTCCTGGTCACGAGCGGCCTGACGGCTGCCGAATACGCCAGGAGCGGGTTCTGGCAGCTCTCCGCGATCACCGTGCTGACCCTGCTGCTGGTCGCCGCCGCACTGCGATGGGCGCCGAAGTCCTCAATGGCCGATCGTGCCTGGCAGCGCGGGCTGCTCGGGGCGCTGAGCGTGCTCAGCCTGGTGCTGGTCGCGTCGGCGTTGAGTCGCATGTGGACATACCAGCAGGCGTACGGGTTCACCACGCTGCGGCTGCTGGTGGAGGTCTGCGAACTCTGGATCGGCCTGATCTTCCTGCTGGTACTGGCATCCCTGATCCCGCTGCGGTCGGCCTGGCTGCCGCGTGCGGCCATCGGTGCCGCGGTCGCGGCGCTGCTGGGGCTGGCCGTCCTGGACCCGGAGCGGTTCATCGCCGACCGCAACATCGACCGGCTCGCGCACGGCAAGACACTCGACACCGGTTACCTGGCCACGTTTTCCGCCGACGTCGTGCCTTCGGCGGACAGGCTCCCGGAACCGCTGCGGTCCTGCGTGCTCGGACCGGTCGTGAGAGGAATCTCGGAAGATGATTGGCGCGAATGGAACCTGAGCCGGTCCCTCGCGCGTCAGACCCCCGTTGCCGCGCAGGACAGGCCGGGATGTCGCTACCTGACCCGTCCTTGAGCCGCGACACCACGGCCTTGATCGCCCTCGTGGGGGTGAGGGCGATCAAGGTGGTGGTGAACCGGGTCAGAAGGTGAAGACGCCCGCGGACTCGGTGTCGGCGACGCAGCGGTTGGCGTACGAGGTGCGGTAGGTGACCGGTTCACCGCGCCACTTGCCGACCGCGGACACGTCCACCGGGTTGTACTCCAAGGTGCAGGCCCGCGGTTCCGCGCGTAGCCTGTCGAACTTTCCGTCCACTTCGGACAGTTTGGCGCAGGCGCCACCGCGTTTCGGGTGGGAACCCCCGGTGGGCTCGCAGGTGAGCGAGACGGTGCCGACCCGGCCTCGTGCGTCGTGGCTGGTCAGCTGGAACGTGGATTCGGCGGGTTGCGCCGGGGCCATACAGGCCAACGCGAGTACGCAGGCGCCGATCGGTTCGAAGAAAGCCATATCTACCCTATCGGCCGAGGTGACCCGATCACTGTGTTCCACGCCTGGGTGAGATTTGCTCACCCGGTCGGGTGGGCGTCCGCTTCTCGGATGTCGTGCGCCAGCAAGGCGACATAAAGGGAGAGCATCGACTCCGGATCTTCCAGCCGCACCCCTAGGACCTGCTCTATCCGGGCCAGCTGCTGGTAGTAGGCGGTGCGGGAGGTGTGCGCGGCCGCGGCCGCCGCCGACTTGTTGCCCCCGTGCTCGCAGTAATGCCTCAACGCCTGAACGAGTCTGCTGCCCTGTGCGGCGTCGCGGCTCAGCAGCGGGCCGAGCTCCCGCGCGGCGAACGCGGTGAGCCGTTCGTCGCCCGCCAGCAGGTGCAGCAGCCCGCGCAACCGGACGTCGTCGAGGCGGTGGACCACCCTGTCGGCGTTCTCCGCGAGCGCCGCGGCGGCGACCTGGGCGGCTTCGACGAGGGTGCGGCGCGCCTCGGCGGGCCCGCTGCCCGTGGTCCCGACCGCGACCACGGCGGGCGCGCCGGAGCGGGCCTCGTGGACGTCGGTCGCCAGCCGCCGCAGGACCGCGTCGACCCCCGCCTCCGGCGAGAGCGCGATCAGCGCGCGCACCTGCGTGTCGTCGGTGGCCACCAGCGCGGACACCTTGGCGCGCCGGGCGGCGAGCGCGGTCGCCTCGGCGAGTTCCCTCAGCAGCACCGGAGTCGACTGCGCGGTCTTGGCGGTCGCGGTGATCCGGGGCCGCACGGCGACCCCGACCAGCAGCCGCCCGGTCAGCGGGACACCCAGCGCGGAGGCCCGCGCGGCCAGTTCGGCGGGCGGCACCGGATTCGCCAGCAGTTCGGTCAGGATCGCGCGGTGCGCCTGGCGTTCGAGGCTGTCGGTGTCCTTGGCGACCAGCCGGTGGACCGCGAGCGCGGACGCGGCGCGTTCGGCGACCACGACGTGCCGGTGCGGCGGCGGATCCCCGCAGACGACGACCAGCCGTCCCCAGTCGTGCCCGCGCGCGCCGACCACGGTGATCAGCCAGCCCGCGCCCGGATGGAAGCCGGTGCGCTCGCCGACCTGCACCGGCCGCGACCGCGACGGCCAGCCGGGCAGCAGTTCGCCGGGGTCGGCCCCCGCCGAGTCGTAGGCGAGGACCTCGTGCGACAGCGTCTCCAGCACGACGGGATGTTCGGTGAGCCTCGCGACCTCGCGCAGGATGTCGCCCGGTTCGGCGCCGGCGACCGTCAGCGCGGTGAAGGTCTCGTGGACCCGTTCCGCCGCGCGGAGTTCGGCGACCTGGGCGTCGACGATCAGCCCGTTCACCGCCTCGGTGACCGACACGAAACGCGTCTCCCGCGAGAGGGTGATCAGCGGGACGCCGTGCCGGTCCGCGGCCTCGACCAGCGAGGGCGGCAGCTTCTCGCTCCAGTGACGGACCAGTTCGACGACGACCCCGGCCACTCCGACCCCCGCCAGGTCGGCGACGTACCGGGCGAGCGCGGCGCCGTCGTCGGGCAGCGCGACCCCGGTGGTGAGCACGAGTTCCCCGCCGCGCAGCAGCGGGGCGATGTCCGCGACCTCGGCGACGTGCGCCCAGCGGACCGGCGCGTCCAGCCCCGCCGCCCCCGCCACCACATGGGGCCTGCCCTGACGCAGCACCGGCAGCGCGAGCACCTCGGCGACGGTCGGGTACATCGGCCTCCCACCTGGTCGGAACGCAGGAGACAGACTGTACGGCCGGGACCGGGAGTCCGTACACGTTGCCGATGGCGTCGGTGTGGCGCGCGCACCCAGACTCGACCGGGAGCAGGCACCCGAGCGGGAAGGCGGAACCGTGACCGACCGGATCAACCACTGGATAGACGGCAAACCGTGCGAAGGCGTGAGCGAACGATCCGGTGACGTGTTCGATCCGGCCACCGGTCAAGTGCGGGCGAAGGTCCCCTTCGCGGCGCAGGACGACGTCGACGCCGCCGTCGCGGCCGCGTCCCGGGCGCTGCCGGGCTGGCGCGGGACGTCACTGGCCGGGCGGACGCGGGTGCTGTTCGCCTTCCGTGAGCTGCTTTCGGCGCGACGTCACGAGCTGGCGAAGATCGTCACCAGCGAGCACGGCAAGGTCGAATCCGACGCGGCGGGCGAAGTCGCGCGGGCCATCGAGAACGTCGAGTTCGCCTGCGGTGCCGCGCAGCTGCTCAAGGGCGGGTTCAGCGAGAACGCCTCCACCGGTGTCGACGTCTACTCGATCTCGCAGCCGCTGGGCGTGGTCGGCGTGATCTCGCCGTTCAACTTCCCGGCGATGGTCCCGCTGTGGTTCGTGCCGAACGCGCTCGCCTGCGGCAACACCGTCGTGCTCAAGCCGAGCGAGAAGGACCCGTCCGCGGCGATGTTCATCGCGGAACTGTTCGCGGAGGCGGGCCTGCCCGACGGCGTCCTCAACGTCTTGCACGGCGACAAGGCCGCCGTCGACGGGCTGCTGGAACACCGCGACGTCAAGGCGATCTCGTTCGTCGGGTCGACGCCGATCGCGAAGTACGTCTACGAAACCGGGACCAGGCACGGGAAACGCGTGCAGGCGCTCGGCGGCGCGAAGAACCACATGGTCGTCCTCCCGGACGCCGACCTCGACCTCGCCGCCGACGCGGCCGTCTCGGCGGGCTTCGGCTCGGCGGGGGAGCGGTGCATGGCGGTTTCGGTCGTCGTCGCGGTCGACCCGGTCGGCGACGAACTGGTCGCGAAGATCGCCGAGCGGATCACGCGGCTGCGCGTCGGCGACGGCAGGCGGCCCACTTCGGAGATGGGGCCGCTCGTCACCGCCGCCCACCACGAACGCGTCGAGTCCTATGTGGAAGCGGGGGTCGAAGCGGGTGCCCGGCTCGTCGTCGACGGCCGCGGCATCGAGGTCGACGGCGAGGACGGCGGGTTCTGGCTCGGCCCGACCCTGTTCGACCACGTCGACCCGGAGATGTCGATCTACACCGACGAGATCTTCGGACCGGTGCTGGCTGTCGCGCGGGCCGAGGGTTACGACGCCGCGCTGGAGCTGATCAACGCCAACGCCTACGGCAACGGCACCGCGATCTTCACCAACGACGGGCGGGCCGCGCGGCGGTTCCAGAACGAGGTCGAGGTCGGGATGGTCGGCGTGAACGTGCCGATCCCGGTGCCGGTCGGCTACTACTCGTTCGGCGGCTGGAAGGACTCGCTGTTCGGGGACAGCCACGCCTACGGGCCGGAGGGGTTCCACTTCTTCACACGGACGAAGGTCGTCACTTCGCGGTGGCCGGATCCGTCGCAGGGCGGGGTGAACCTCGGATTCCCGCGCAACAGCTGAGCCGAAGGGGACCATCCCCGCAGAGGACGCGGCGAAGGGCGCTTTCACCTCATCGCATGCGGTGAAAGCGTCCTTCGGCTCCCCGGGCACTATGCCTTCCGTAAACTCGTTGTGAGGACGAGCCGAAGGAGGTGCAGGTGGCCAACGCGGAAGAGCGCCGCTTCGAAGTGCTGCGCGCGATCGTCGCCGACTACGTGTCCAACCAGGAGCCCGTCGGATCCAAGGCGATCGTCGACCGGCACAACCTCGGCGTGTCCAGCGCCACCGTGCGCAACGACATGGCCGCGCTGGAAGAAGAGGGCTACATCACACAGCCCCACACCAGCGCCGGCCGCATCCCCACCGACAAGGGGTACCGGCTCTTCGTCGACCGGATCGCCGAGGTCAAACCGCTCAGCTCGGCCGAACGCCGGGCCATCACGGCCTTCCTCGACAGCGGCACCGACGTCGACGACGTCCTGCGCCGGTCCGTGCGGCTGCTCGCCCAGCTGACCAGGCAGGTCGCGGTCATCCAGTACCCGATGATGACCAACTCCGCCGTCCGTCACCTGGAAGTGGTGCCGCTCACCCCCGCCCGGCTGATGCTGGTGCTGATCACCGATTCCGGCCGCGTCGACCAGCGCACGGTCGACCTCGGGGACGTCATCACCGAGGAGAACGTCGGCAGGCTGCGCACGGTGCTCAACGGGGCACTGGCCGGCCGTCGCCTCTCCGAGGCCGCGGCGGCGGTCGCCGAGCTGCCCGAGAAGTCGCCGGGCGAGCTGCGCGACAACCTCACCCGCGTCTGCACGGTGCTGGTGGAATCGCTGGTCGAGCACCCCGAAGAGCGGCTGGTGCTCGGCGGCACGGCGAACCTCACCCGCAACGTCTCGGACTTCCCCGGATCACTGCGGCAGGTGCTGGAGGCGCTCGAGGAGCAGGTCATCGTCCTCAAGCTTCTCGCGGCCGCCCGCAACCCCGGTGCGATCACCGTGCGCATCGGTGAGGAAAATGAAGACGAGCAGATGCGCAGCACCTCGGTGGTGTCCATCGGCTACGGCATGGACGACCTGCTGCTGGGCGGGATGGGCGTCGTCGGGCCCACCAGGATGGACTACCCGAACACCATCGCCGCGGTGCGTGCGGTGGCGAACTACGTGGGGCAGATCCTCTCCGGCCGCTGAACGCGGTGGTGAGGGCCAAAGCAGAAGGAGAAGGCGAAGACGGTGGCGAGGGACTATTACGGCATTCTCGGGGTTGCGAAGAACGCGACGGATCAGGAGATCAAGCGCGCGTACCGCAAGATGGCCCGGGAACTGCACCCCGACGTCAACCCGTCGGAAGACGCCCAGCATCGCTTCGGCGAGGTGACCACCGCCTACGAGGTGCTGTCGGACCCGCAGAAGCGCAAGGTCGTCGACCTCGGCGGGGACCCGATGGACGGCGGTGCGCGCGGTGGCGGCGGCGGAGACCCGTTCTCGGGCTTCGGCGGCCTCGGCGACATCATGGACGCCTTCTTCGGCGCGGCCGGAGGTGGCGGCGGCCGCGGCCGTGGCCCGCGCAGCCGCGTGCAGCCCGGCTCCGACGCGCTCATCCGCCTCGGCCTGACGCTGGAGGACTGCGCCACCGGCGTCGACCGCGAGATCACCGTCGACACCGCCATCGTCTGCGACCTGTGCCGCGGCGCCGGCGCGGCCGAAGGCACCGGCACCAAGACCTGCGACACCTGCGGTGGCGCCGGCGAGGTCCAGTCCGTGCAGCGGTCCTTCCTCGGCCAGGTCGTCACAGCCCGCCCCTGCCCGGTCTGCCGCGGCTTCGGCGAGGTCATCACCGACCCCTGCCGCCAGTGCGGCGGCGACGGCCGTGTCCGCTCCCGCCGCAACGTCACCGCCAAGATCCCGCCCGGCGTCGGCGACGGCATGCGCATCCGGCTCTCCGGCCAGGGCGAGGTCGGCCCCGGCGGCGGCCCGGCCGGCGACCTGTACGTCGAGATCGACGAGGCACCGCACGAGGTGTTCGTCCGGCAGGGCAACGACCTGCACTGCAACTTCCGCATCCCGATGACCACCGCCGCCCTCGGCGCCACGGTGCCCATCGAGACGCTCATCGACGGCGACTACGAACTCGACATCGAGCCGGGCACCCAGCCCGCCACCGAACTCGTGCTCACCGCCAAGGGCATGCCGCGACTGCGGTCCTCCGGCCGCGTCGACGGCCGCGGCGACCTGCACGTCCACATCGACGTCGTCGTACCGACCAAACTCGACGACGCCCAGCGCGACCTCCTCGTCGAACTGGCCCAGCAGCGCGGCGAAGACGTACCTTCGCTTTCTTCGAACGGTTCCAAGCCCGGCGGGCTGTTCTCCAAGCTGCGCACCAAGAACCACCGGTAACCCGTGCCCGAGACGACACTGCCGGTCTTCCTCGCCGACACGCTGCCCGCCTCCGGGCGCACCACGCTCGACGGCGAGGAAGCCCGGCACGCCGCCACCGTCCGGCGGCTGCGCGTCGGCGAACGTCTCGTGCTTTCCGACGGCGAAGGCGGCATGGCGCGCTGCGTCGTCGAAGCCGTCCAGGCAGGCCGGGACGCGGCACTCACCCTCGCCATCGAAGAACACTGGACCGAGGAACCACCCGCACTGCGCGTCCTCGTCGCCCAGGCGCTCGCCAAAGGCGACCGCGGCGAACTCGCCGTCGAACTCGCCACCGAGGCAGGCGCCGACGCGATCGTCCCCTGGCGCGCCGCCCGCAGCGTCGCCCGCTGGGAAGAAGGAACCCGCGGCGACAAAGCCCTCACCCGCTGGCGCACCACCGCCCGCGCCGCCGCCAAACAAGCCCGCCGCGCCCACCTCCCCGAAGTCACCGAACCCGCCACCACCCGCGAACTCGCCGAACTCGCCCAGACCGTTTCCCGCGCCCTCGTCCTCGAATCCGGCATCACCACCCGCCTCACCGAGATCGAACTCCCCGCACAAGGCGACATCCTCCTCATCGTCGGCCCCGAAGGCGGCATCACCGACGAGGAACTCACCACCCTCACCGACGCCGGCGCGACCGCCATCCGGTTGGGCCCCACCGTTTTGCGCACCTCCACCGCCGCCGCCGTCGCCCTCGGCGCACTCGGAGTTCTCACCGACCGCTGGAAGTGAAAAAACACCCCACTAATTTGCGGCCGGTTATGGCGCGATCACGCAAACAGCCGTTACTCTCGTTAACTGACGCGCAACACACGGTTTCGGCGCGCCACTGGGGATGAAACCCAGTCGCGCGCGTGAATCCCCGCCGGGCACCTCCCCCCTCGGTCCGGCGGAGCCGCGGCGGCGGTGGGCCGACCCCCAGGGCCCACCGCGCCGCGGCGTCTTCATTTGGGGCTTCGCAAGTTCGCTTCGCTCATTGCTGCGCCCCAAATTCCGCGCCGCGGCGCGGTTCCGCGTAGTACCCGGGGGGCCGAGCCCCCCGGACCCCCACGGTGCGGTCGGCGGCGGTTGGCGGCCGGGAGACTAAGTGAAGCGTCCGGTGGCGGTTGGTCTTCGGTATCGGCGTAGGGCCTGGCGGCCCTCGCCTGGTGAGGGGAAGGCGTGACTCGCGAGATCTGGGGCTGATCGTGCGGGTGCGGGTGGGGGATAGGGTGGGGGGATGAGTGACGCGGAGACGTTGTTCGAGCGGATCATCGCGGGCGAGATCCCGTCCGACAAGGTTTATGAGGACGCGACGACGTATGCGTTTCGGGACATAGCGCCGCAGGCGCGGGTCCATGTGCTCGTGGTGCCGAAGAAGCGGTACCGGAATTTGGCCGAGTTGGCCGCCGGTGATCCGCAACTCCTTGCCGACATGGCCCTGGCGGCTCGTGAGGTGGCGGTCGCCGAGGGGATCTCGGAGTCCGGGTATCGGGTGGTGTTCAACACCGACGGTGACGCTGGGCAGACGGTGTTTCACGTGCACGCGCATGTGCTTGGTGGCGAGCAGCTGGGGCATTTCGGCCGCTGAAGGTCACGAGCCGGAGAAACCGGACTGCGTGCCGCCACCCGCAACCAGTAGCATCGACCTTGTCAGTGTCGTTGAAAATCGCAGCGTAAGCGCAGGAAGTAGGCCAGAGGCCACGTGGCCGGAACCGTACCGGGTGAAGCCGCCCGACCCGACGTTCCCGCGGACGTCACCCCGACGAAGGCCGACGAGGCCGCCGTCACCGAAGCGGCCCAGTCCCGATTCCCCATCCCCGACGCCGCCGCGCTCAGCCTGCTCGGCTCGAGGGACGAAAATCTCCGCGTCGCCGAAGAACTCCTCGCCGCCGACGTCCACGTCCGCGGCAACGAGGTCACCCTGACCGGCGCCCCCGCCGACGTCGCCTTCGCCGAACGTGTCTTCGCCGAACTCGTGACGCTCGCCGGCCGCGGCCAGCAGGTCGACCCGGCCACCGTCCGCCGCACCGTCGGCATGCTCACCACCGGTGACTCCGAATCACCGGCCGAAGTGCTGAGCATGAACATCATCTCCCGGCGCGGCAAGACCATCCGGCCCAAGACGCTCAACCAGAAGCGCTACGTCGACGCCATCGACAAGCACACGATCGTGTTCGGCATCGGCCCCGCCGGTACCGGCAAGACGTACCTCGCCATGGCCAAGGCCGTCCAGGCGCTGCAGGCCAAGCAGGTCAGCCGCATCGTGCTGACCCGGCCCGCGGTCGAAGCAGGCGAGCGCCTCGGCTACCTGCCGGGCACGCTCAACGAGAAAATCGACCCGTACCTGCGCCCGCTCTACGACGCGCTGCACGACATGGTCGAGCCCGAGTCGATCCCGCGGCTGATGCAGGCGGGCACCATCGAGATCGCGCCGCTCGCGTACATGCGCGGCCGCACCCTCAACGACGCCTTCATCATCCTCGACGAAGCGCAGAACACCACGCCGGAACAGATGAAGATGTTCCTCACCCGGCTCGGGTTCGGCGCCAAGATCGTCGTCACCGGCGACGTCACCCAGGTCGACCTCCCCAACGGCCAGAAGAGCGGCCTCCGGGTGGTCCGGGACATCCTCGAAGGCGTCGAGGACCTCCACTTCGCCCAGCTCACCAGCCAGGACGTGGTGCGCCACAAGCTCGTCGGCGACATCGTCGACGCGTACGAGAAGTGGCAGGCCGTGCAGGACAGCCAGGACCAGGGCCGTCAGAACCAAGGCAGTGGCTGGAAAGGGCAGCGGAGATGAGGACTGAGCGCCCGTTGCCCGAGTTGACCAAGGCGCGCGCGTTTCCGGCCGAAGGCCTCGCTAATGCGGAGGCAGGCCGAAGGTCTGTCTACGGATTAGCGGTCGCGCGCAGCATCGGGGATGAAAAATGAGCATCGAGATCGCCAATGAATCGGGCGTGAACGTCGACGAGACCTCGATCGTGTCGGCCGCGCGGTTCGCGCTCGACAAGATGGAGGTCAGCCCGCTCGCCGAGCTGTCCATCCTGCTCGTCACCCTCGAGGTGATGGAGGACCTGCACGAACGGTGGATGGACCTGCCCGGTCCCACCGACGTGATGGCCTTCCCGATGGACGAGCTCGACTCGTCGCGCCGCCCCGACGCGCCCGACGCCTCACCCGCGCTGCTCGGCGACATCGTGCTCTGCCCGGCGTTCGCGAAGGACCAGGCCAAGACGGCCGGGCACGGGCTGATCGACGAGCTGCACCTGCTCACCACGCACGGCGTGCTGCACCTGCTCGGCTACGACCACGCCGAACCCGCCGAAGAACGCGAGATGTTCGGTCTGCAGAAGCGGATCCTCGGCGAGTTCCAGGCGGCCGTCTCCGCGCACAATCGCCGCGACGCGCAGCGCACCGCGGACGACAGGCTCCTCGGCACCGCCGGTCTGGACACCGCGCCCGCCGAAGAACCCCCCGCCTAGTCATGGGTAGTCCCACGGCCCTGCTGCTCATCGCGATCGCGTTGATCCTGCTCGCCGGGGTGTTCGCCGCCGCCGACGCGGCGGTCAGCACGGTCTCCAAGGCCCGGGCCGACGGTCTCGTCCGGCTCGGGCGCCCCGGCGCGCGCCAGCTCGCGCTGGTCATCGCCGAACGCCGCCGTCACATCAACCTGATCCTGCTGCTGCGGATGACCTGCGAGCTGACCGCCACCGTGCTGGTCACCGTCGACATCCTCGGCTGGATCCGGCCGCTGTGGCTCGCCATCGTCGTCGCCGCGGGAGTGATGGTCGTGGTGAGCTACGTGCTCATCGGAGTCGGCCCGCGCACCCTCGGCCGCCAGCACCCGTACCGGATCGGCCTCGTCGTCGCGGGCCCGGTCCGCGTCCTCGGGTCCATCCTCGGCCCGCTCAGCAGGCTGCTGATCGTCCTCGGTAACGCCATCACCCCCGGCCAGGGCTTCCGCGAAGGCCCGTTCACCTCCGAAGTCGAGCTGCGTGAACTGGTCGACCTCGCCCAGGAACGCGGCGTCGTCGAGGAATCCGAACGCGAGATGATCCACTCGGTGTTCGAACTCGGCGACACCGTCGCGCGCGAGGTCATGGTGCCGCGCACGGAGATCGTCTGGATCGAGCACGACAAGACCGTGCGCCAGGCGCTCGCGCTGGCCCTGCGCACCGGGTTCACCCGGCTGCCGGTGATCGGCGACTCCGTCGACGACGTCGTGGGCGTCGTCAACATCAAGGACCTCATGCCCGCCTACATGGCCGAGGGCGGTTCGCGGCGGCTGGTCGAGGAGCTGATGAACCCGGCGAGCTTCGTGCCGGACTCGAAGCGGCTCGACGACCTGCTCAAGGAGATGCAGGTCTCGCACAACCACATGGCCATCGCCGTCGACGAGTACGGCGGCACCGCGGGCCTGCTCACCATCGAGGACATCCTCGAGGAGATCGTCGGCGAGATCACCGACGAGTCCGACACCGACGAGCGCCCCGAGGTCGAGGAACTCGAGAACGGCGCGGTCCGCGTCTCGTCCCGGCTCTCGATCGACGACCTGGGCGAACTGTTCGGGATCGACCTCGAAGACCACGACGTGGAGACCGTGGGCGGGCTGCTCGCCGAGCGACTGGGTAGGGTCCCGCTGCCGGGGGCCGAAGCCGAGGTCGCCGGACTTCGGCTGTTCGCCGAAGGCGGTAAGGACCGGCGCGGGCGGATGCGGATCACCACGGTGGTCGTCCACCCCGCCGACGCGGACGCGGTGACCGACGCAGCCCAGGGCAGGCGCCGCACCCGGGTCCCGCAGCCCGATGAAAGTGACAGGAGTGTCGAACATGCCTGAGCTGGACGCCGAGGACGAGAAGCTGGTGACCCTGGCCAGGTCCGCGCGAGCCCGCACCCAGGCCGCGGAAGGCGCCGCGCTCCGCGACACCGACGGCCGCACCTACGCGGCGAGCACGGTCGACCAGCCGTCGTTCAAGCTCACCGCGCTGCAGGCCGCCGTCGCCGCCGCCGTTTCGAGCGGAGCCGAAGGAATCGAAGCCGCCGTCGTGGTCAGCGCCGAAGGTCTGCTCAAGGAGGCGTCCGTGCACGCGGTGCGCGACATCGCCGAAGAGGCGCCCATCTATCTCGCCGACCCCAGTGGCAAGGTGCTGAACTGATGACCGAGCCGCACCGTTCCGGTTTCGCCTGCTTCGTCGGGCGGCCCAACGCGGGCAAATCGACGCTGACCAACGCGCTCGTCGGCAGCAAGGTGGCGATCACCTCCAGCAAACCGCAGACCACCCGGCACGCCATCCGCGGCATCGTCCACCGCGACGACGCCCAGCTGGTGATCATCGACACGCCGGGCCTGCACCGGCCGAGGACGCTGCTCGGCGAGCGGCTCAACGACATCGTCCACTCGACATGGTCCGAAGTGGACGTTGTCGGGCTTTGCGTGCCCGCCAACGAAAAGGTCGGTCCCGGTGACCGGTTCATCGCCGCCGAACTGAAGAAGATCGCCAAGCGCACTCCCGTGATCGGCATCGTGACCAAGACGGATCTCGTGAAACCCGAACAGGTCGCCGAGCAGCTGCTCGCCCTGCAGGAGGTCATGGAGTTCGCCGAGCTCATCCCGGTGTCCGCTGTGGACGGTTTCCAGGTCGGCGCGCTCGCGGACCTGCTGGTGCGTCACCTTCCCGAAGGTCCCCAGCTGTATCCGGGCGGTGAACTCACCGACGAGCCCGAGCAGACGCTGGTCGCCGAGCTGATCCGCGAGGCCGCGCTGGAGGGTGTCCGGGACGAACTCCCGCACTCGATCGCCGTCACCGTCGAGGAAATGCTGCCCCACGAGGGCAGGGACGACATGATCGACGTGCACGCGTTCCTTTATGTGGAAAGACCGAGTCAGAAGGGCATCATCCTCGGGCACAAGGGTGAGCGCCTGAAGGACGTCGGCGCCCGCGCCCGGCAGCAGATCGAAGGCCTGCTCGGCACGAAGGTCTACCTCGATCTCCACATCAAGGTAGCCAAAGAGTGGCAGCGCGACCCCCGTCAGTTGCGACGGCTGGGCTTCTGACTTAACGGAATGTCTCGATTCGGTCGCGGAGACCGGTTGATGGTGTGGAACCGGACGGGTGACCTTAGAGTCTCATTCCTCGACTCCGGTGATCGCTGATCGGGCGGCGGCGCGCGGGGCGATTTCCACATCTCATTCGTGAAGGGAAAGCGGTAAATGACCGACAACCAGGGCCTGCCCAACTACTCCGGCGACCCTCAGGGCGGTGGCGGCTTCAACAACCCCGGCCCGCCGCCCAACAACAACCTGGTGTGGGCGATCCTCACCACGATCCTGTGCTGCCTGCCCTTCGGCATCGTCGCGATCGTCAAGTCGAACCAGGTGAACACCCTCTGGGCGCAGGGCCAGCCCGCCGCCGCGCAGGAAGCGGCCGACGCCGCCAAGAAGTGGTCGATCATCGCCGCGATCGTCGGTGTCGTGCTCGCCATCCTGTACGTCGTCCTCGTCGTCGTCCTGGGCGTCTTCGCGGCTTCTGTGGACGTGAACAACTACCGCTGACAGCGGTGATCGAGGGGGAGACCTCATGACCGACCAGTACCCGAACTACCCGCCTCCGGGCGGGCCACCGCCGCAGCAGCCGTACTACGGCGGCATGCCGAACTACGGTCCGCCGCCGGACAACAACCTGGTGTGGGCCATTCTCTGCACGGTGTTGTGCTGCTTGCCGCTGGGTATCGTGGCGATCGTGAAGTCGAGCCAGGTGCAGACGTTGTGGGCGCAGGGTTTCCACGCCGAAGCGCAGAAGGCCGCCGACGACGCGAAGAAGTGGTCCATGTGGGGAGCGATCGCCACCGGCGGTCTTTTCCTGCTGTACATCATCTTCATCGTCGTGATGGTCATCATCGGCGCGTCGGCGGGAAGCTTCACGCCGTGACGACGTCCGTCTACACGGGATTCCCGGCGCGCGGGTTCAAAGCACGGACCCGCGCGCTGGGACCGCCCCTCGCCGTCGCCGCCGGCGCCGCGGCGGGCTGCGTCGTCCTCTGGCTGGGCGATCCCACCACCCCGGGCGGGCCGCTTCCGGTCTGCCCCACCAAAGCCCTGCTGGGCATCGCGTGCCCCGGCTGCGGTGGCATGCGCATGGTCTACAGCGCGCTGCACGGGGACATCCCCGCCGCGCTGCACTACAACGCGGTGTCCTTTGTGGTCCTTCTGCTGCTCGTCTGGAGCACCGTCGCCTGGGCTGTCGGCAGGCTCCGCGGCCGTTCGGTGGACAGCTGGCTGCACTGGCGCTGGACACCGCTCGCGTTCGGCGTCGTGTTCGTCGTGTGGTTCGCCATCCGTAACCTGCCCTTCGCCCCGTTCACCTCGCTGTACGTCTGAGTGCCGGGCCGAGCCCCGGATCGTCGGTGGCACCGAGTACGCTCCCGCGCACCGGTCTGCTCGGCGTGCACCCATGCCGTACATTCAGCCCGGTTCGCCGCACGAGGCCCCGTGCGCCAGGGGCAGAGGAACCAGCGAGGGGATTTCGATGACCACTCCCTACGGCCAGCAGCCGCCGGGACAGCAGCCGTCACCCGGATCCGGGCCCCCGCCGGGGGGCGGGCAGCAGCAGTCACCGCAGCCGCAGCAGCCGTTCGGACAGCCGCCATCGGGAGAGCAGCCCTCGCCGTTCGGGCAGCAGCCTTCACCGGGTGATCAGCCCTCGCCCTTCGGCCAGCAGGCCGCCGGTGAGCAGCCGTCATCGCCGTTCGGGCAGCAGCCGCAGCAGCAGTCGCCCTTCGGGCAGCAACCCCAGCAACCGCAGCAGCCGTTCGGCGCGCAGCAACAGCAACAGTCACCGTTCGGGCAGCATCCCCAGCAGGCGTCGCCGTTCGGCCAGCAGCCGGGCCAGCCTTCGCCGTTCGGGCAGCCGGGCCGGCAGGCGCCGTTCGGCCAGGCCACCCAGTTCGGCCCGCAGACCGACTACGCCCACTGGGGTCTGCGCGCGGCCGGAACCCTGATCGACTTCGGTCCGATCGTCGTGCTCCCGATCATCGGCTCCATCATCTCCGCGACGGGGTCCTACACGGTCGGCATGATCATCGCCGGTCTCGGGTACCTCGCAGGACTCGGCTGGACCATCTACAACCGGTGGATCCAGATGGGCACCACCGGCCAGTCGCTCGGCAAGAAGATCATGAAGATCAAGCTCGTCCGCGAGAGCGACGGCCGGCCGATCGGCCCGCTGATGGCCTTCGTCCGGGACCTGTGCCACAACCTGGACGGCTGGGTCTGCGGCCTCGGTTACCTCTGGCCGCTGTGGGACCCGAAGAAGCAGACGTTCGCCGACAAGATCCTCAGCACCGTCGTCGTCCCGGGCGAAGCCGACGCCGCGCCCGCTTCGGCGCCGTTCGGCCAGTCCCCGGGATTCCCGGCGCCGCCCTCGCCTTCGCCGTCGTTCCCCGCGCAGCCCTCGCCGTTCGGTCAGCAGCAGCCGCAGCAGCCGTTCGGCGCGCAGCAGCCCCAGCAGCAGCCGGGTCAGTTCGGTCAGCAGCCGCAGCAGCCCTCACCGTTCGGTCAGCCGTCGCAGCCGTTCGGGCAACAGCCGCAGGGAACCGCGGCGCCGTCCCCGGAGTCCCAGCCCGGACCGGGCTTCGGCGAGCCGGAGCCGACCCAGGTGCTCCGCCCTGGTCAGCCGCCTCAGCAGGCACCGTCCGGGTTCGCCGAAGCCGAGCCGACGCAGAAGATCACGCCGGAGCAGCTGAGGCAGCAGTCGCCCGGTGGTGCGGACGGGCCGAACGGGCCTGGAACGCCGCAGCAGTAAGGAAAGACCGGCGGGATCCACCCGCCGGGAAGCGCGACGACAGTGGGGAACCCGATGACGAACCCGTACGGCCAGCAGCCCGGATACGGCCAGCAGCCGCCCTATGGCCAGCAGCCTCAGCCCGGATACGGACCTCCGTCCGGTGCCACGCCCTCGCCGTACGGCCAGCCCTCCGGTGCGACGCCCGCACCGTACGGTCAGCCTTCGGGTGCGACCCCCATGCCGTACGGTCAGCCGGCGCCTTATGGCCAGCCTTCTCCCTATGGTCAGCCCGCGCCCTACGGCGCTCCGGGCGGCATGCCCGGTGGCGGCGACATCAACTCGATCCCCGACTACAAGGGCTGGGCGATCGGCTGCATCTTCCTCTGCTGGATCATCGCGATCTTCGCGATCATGAAGTCCAACGAGGTCAACACCTACAAGATGCAGGGCAACTACGCCGCCGCCATGGACGCGTCGAAGTCGACGAAGACCATGTGCCTGATCGCCTCGATCATCGGCGGCGTCGGCTGCCTGTTCTCCATTCTCTGGATCATCCTGGCCGCCGCGACGGCGTTCTAGCTCTCACCCTAAAGAACAACGAGGACCATTCACCATGACCAACCCCTATGGCCAGCAGCAGCCCTACGGACAGCAGCAGCCCGGCTACGGGCCGCCTTCCGGTGGCATGCCCGCTCCCTATGGCCAGCCTGCCCCCTACGGCGCGCCGTCTCCCTACGGTGCGCCGGGCGGCATGCCCGGTGGTGGCGGCGACATCAACGCCATCAAGGACTACAAGGGCTGGGCGATCGGCTGCATCTTCCTCTGCTGGATCATCGCGATCTTCGCGATCATGAAGTCCAACGAGGTCAACACCTACAAGATGCAGGGCAACTACGCCGCCGCCGCGGACGCGTCGAGGTCGACGAGGACCATGTGCATGATCGCTTCGATCATCGGTGGTCTCGGCTGTCTCTTCGCCATCGTGATGATCGTGATCTCGATCGTCGCGGCCGCGTCCGTGCCCAGCTGCTACGGCCGCTACTGCTGATTCCGGGGCGCGCCACCCCGATGTCGGTCCCTGGTGGGACGATGTCGGGGTGGTGAACCTCTATCGCGACACCGGAGTGGTGTTGCGGACGCACAAGCTGGGTGAGGCCGATCGGATCATCACCCTGCTCACGCGGCGGCACGGCAAGGTCCGTGCGGTCGCGAAAGGCGTGCGTCGGACGTCATCGCGCTTCGGCGCGCGGTTGGAGCCGTTCGGCCACGTCGACGTCCAGTTCTACACCGGCCGCTCCCTCGACGTGATCACCCAGGTCGAGACGGTCGACGCCTTCGCGTTACCGCTGGTGGCCGACTATCAGCGCTACACCGCCGCCAGCGCCATCGCCGAGACGGCGGACCGGTTGTCCGCCGAAGAGGGCGAGCCGGTGCTCAAGCTCTACATGCTCGTCGTCGGAGCCCTTCGGGCGCTCGCGGGCGGCGAACGGGACAGTTCCCTCATCCTCGACGCCTTCTTCCTGCGGGCCATGGCCTACGCGGGGTGGGCGCCCGCGATCACCGAATGCGCCCGCTGCGGCCTGCCGGGACCGCACAAGGCGTTCAGCGTGTCGGCCGGCGGCTCGATGTGCCCGGATTGCCGGGTTCCCGGCTGTGTCCATCCTTCGCATGAGGTCCTGACCCTGCTCGCGGCGCTCCTGCACGGCGAGTGGCCGGTGGCCGAAGCGTCGCTGCCCGTGCCGCGACGGGACGCGTCCGGCCTGGTCGCGGCGCATCTGCAGTGGCATCTGGAGCGTCAGTTGCGCTCGCTGCCGCTGGTGGAGAGGCGTGCGCGGGAGAGCGCCACCGGAGCGCAGTAGGGTCGCAGGCACAGGTTCACTCGATCAGGAGGCTCGAAGGTGCTGCGCAGGGGACGCGAGAACAAGGCGTCACAATTCGAACTTCGCGCGCCGGAGCCGCATGAGTCCGGTGCCCGGCCGCCGGAGATCCCCAAGGAACTCCTCCCGAAGCATGTCGCGCTGGTCATGGACGGCAACGGCCGCTGGGCCAACCAGCGAGGACTGCCGCGGATCGAGGGCCACAAACGCGGTGAAGCCGTGATGATCGACGTCGCCAGCGGTGCCGTGGAGCTGGGCGTCAAATGGCTGTCGGTGTACGCGTTCTCCACCGAGAACTGGAAGCGGAGCCCGGAAGAGGTCCGCTTCCTGATGGGCTTCAACCGCGACACCATCCGCCGCCAGGTCGACTACCTCGGCTCGATCGGCGTCCGCATCCGCTGGGCGGGCCGCCGCCCGAAGCTGTGGGCGAGCGTCATCAAGGAACTGCAGGTCGCCGAGGAGAAGACCAAGGACAACACGGCGCTGAACATGACCATGTGCGTCAACTACGGCGGCCGTGCCGAACTGGCCGACGCGATGAGCAGGATCGCCAAGGACGTCGCCGACGGGAAGCTGAACCCGGACAAGGTCACCGAGAAGACCATCGGGAAGTACCTGTACCAGCCCGACATGCCCGACGTGGACCTGTTCCTGCGGCCGTCGGGGGAGCAGCGGACGTCGAACTTCCTGCTCTGGCAGTCGGCCTACGCCGAGATGGTCTACCAGGACACGCTCTTCCCGGACTTCGACCGCACCCACCTGTGGCGGGCGTGTCTCGAGTTCGCGAAACGGGACCGCCGGTTCGGCGGGGCCATCGACCAGGCTTCGGAAGGAACCTCATGACGACCGAAGCGGCGGACACGGCGGCTTTGCTCACCGCGGCGCGAGAAGCCCTTGAGCGCTATCTCGAAGTCCACGTCGACGACGACGGCGCACTGACCTTCTCGCACGCGGACGTCCCATGCGTCATCCAGGCGACCCGGCTGGCCGAAGGGCTGACCGTGCTGAGCCTGACCTGCGTCGTCGCCTGGGATCTGCCGGACGACCCGGCGATCGCGGCCTCGGCGGCGGAACGCGCCGGGCAGGGCCTGTTCGGGACGCTCGGTGTCGTGCGTTCGGAGAAGGGCATCGACATCACGCTGAGGTACGCGTTCCCGGCCGAGGGCATGGACGCCTCGCCGCTCGGGACGCTGCTCATGCTGGTCGTGTCGACCGCTTCGCAGCTGCGCTCCGACTTGCTGGGCAGCGCCACCGGGGACTGACCGCCGGGACTCTGGGTCACCTGGCATCATTTCGCGCATGGAAACCATTTCCAAGAGCGCCCCGGAGAAGAAGCCGGTCCGGCGGTTCAAGATCACCTCGATCGAGGTGCTCTGCGCGATCCTGCTGATCGCGATCCTCGGGCAGAGCTGGCTTCAGCAGGTGTTCGACGTGCCCGCGCTGCGGACCGGCTCGACGGTGTTCGTCGCCGTCTGCGTACAGGCGCTGCCGTTCTTGGTGCTCGGAGTGCTGATCAGCGGCGCGATCGCGGCGTTCGTGCCCGCGCGGGTGCTGGAGAAGGTGCTCCCTCGCCGGGCCGGCGCGGCGGTCGGTGTCGCGGGGCTGGCCGGGGTCGCCCTGCCGGGGTGTGAATGCGCTTCGGTGCCCGTCGCGCGGCGGCTGATCGGCCAGGGTGTCGCGCCCGCGGCCGCGCTGACGTTCCTGCTGGCCGCGCCCGCGGTGAACCCGGTGGTGCTGGTCGCCACGGCGGTGGCGTTCCCCGGGAACCCGGAGATGGTGTTCGCCCGGTTCGCCGGTTCGCTCGCCACGGCGATGGTCATGGGCTGGCTGTGGGCGAAGTGGGGCAAGCTCGACTGGATCGCGGAGCGGGCGCTGCGGCGCATGCCGGACGTCCAGCACGGTTCGCGCTGGAAGACCTTCGCCGAGACCGCGCGGGCGGACCTGGTCGAGGCAGGCGGGTTCCTCGTGCTCGGCGCGATGATCGCCGCCGCGATGAACGTGCTGGTGCCCGCCAGGTGGTTCGGCGTGCTGGGGGAGCAGATCGTGCTCGGGGTGCTGGTGATGGCCGTGCTCGCCGTCGTGCTGGCCCTGTGCAGTGAGGCCGACGCCTTCGTCGCCGCGTCGCTGACCGCGATGCCGCTGCTGCCGAAACTGGCGTTCCTCGTGGTCGGGCCCGCGATCGACGTGAAGCTGTTCGCCCTGCAGACCGGCACCTTCGGCAAGTCGTTCGCGCTGCGGTTCGCGCCGGTGACGTTCGTCGTCGCGCTGTCCTGCGCCGTCGTGTCGGGCGTGCTGATCCTGGGAGGTGGCGCGTGAAACGCGAGACCCAGAACATCCTGCTGATCCTGCTCGGCGGCGCGCTGCTCAAGATCACGATCAACGGCGACTACCTGCGCTACGTCAAACCCGCGCAGCAGCCGTGGATCATCGCGGGCGGCGCGATCATGGTCGCCCTGGGCGCGATCGCGATCCTTCGCGACCTGCTGGCCGCGCGGGCCACCGCCGCTTTGGAGGTTCACGCGCACGACCACAACACGCGTTCGGCCTGGCTGCTGATGGTGCCGGTGCTGGCCGTCTTCCTGGTCGCGCCGCCCGCGCTGGGCGCCGACTCGGTGAACCGGACCGAGGCCAGAGCGCCGCAAAGCGCCTCCGCGAGCAACGCGGCCGCCTTTCCGCCGCTGCCGGCCGGTGACGTGGTGCCGCTGGAGGTCAACGACTTCGTCAGCCGGGCGGGCTGGGACAAGAGCGGGACCCTGAACGGGCGCACGGTGCGGCTGTCCGGGTTCGTCGTGCACAACGAGGGCAACACGATGCTGGCCAGGATGGTCATCGGCTGCTGCGCGGCCGACGCCTACCCGATCACCGTGCGGCTGGTGGGCGAGGGCGTGTCGGGCTTCGGCGACGACACGTGGCTGGAGGTGACCGGGACCGTCGTGCCGGGTACGGCGGTGCGGGCGAACAGCTACATGCCGGACTTGACGCTCACTTCGGTACGGCAGGTGCCGGCGCCGAAGGACCCTTACGAGTACTGAGGCCTGGATGTCTCCGGCACGGGGCACGCGCCAGGCGTCAGTGGTTCGAGCAGGTCCCGACGATCTCCACGGTGTGGCTGATGTCGGAGAACCCGTGCTCCGAAGCGATCTTCTCGGCCCAGCGCTCGACGGCGGGCCCTTCCACCTCGACGGTGCTCCCGCAGAGGCGGCACACCAGGTGATGGTGGTGGTGCGAGGAGCAACGCCGGTAGATGGCCTCGCCGGTGTCGGTGCGCAGAACGTCGATCTCGCCGGCCTCCGAGAGCGACTGCAGCGTCCGGTACACCGTGGTGAGCCCGATGCCGTCGCCGCGTTTGCGCAGCTCGTCGTGCAGTTCCTGGGCGGAACGGAAGTCGTCGATCGCCTTGAGCAGCTCGACCACGGCGGCCCGCTGTTTCGTCGACCGGCGGCCCGGCACCGGCGCGGAACTGTTGGCCGTCGTCGGACTCATGCTCACTTCCCCTCCTGAACGTGGGCTACGGCGTCCACCACGATATGCGCAAGGTGATCGTCGACCAGCCGGTACACCACCTCGCGGCCGCGTCGCTCACCCTGTACGACACCCGCCGTCTTGAGCACCCGCAGGTGCTGGCTGATCAGCGGCTGCGCGACATCGAGTGTGTCCACCAATTCGTGTACGCACCTGTCCGCGTTACGCAGCTGCAGGACGATGGCGATGCGCACGGGCGCGGCGAGGGCCCTGAGCAGGTCTCCGGCGTCCGCGAGGGCGGCGGCCGAGGCCGACGCGGCAGGTTCGGCGAGGGGGCGGGCCGTCGAGTGCGGTCCGGCGTCTTCCGTGACGCCAGGGGCGGCAGAGTCCGGGGTCACCGTAGCCATCGCCGCCTCCATGTCCATCATGATTTCCGAAGTCATTGCCAGTAACAGTCGAGTCCATCTTAGTGTTCCCGCCCGGGTGGGTCTGTTCGCCGACCGGGCGACCACTTGGCGGCCACGTTACTGCTCCATTCGGGTGACTTCGCGAAGAAATGACCATTCCACTTCGCATGTGGTCGTCAACGGTGCAAGGTTGTCGCGAGGGCTGGAGAGGGCAGTGGGGAGACATGACTCGTTTCGTGACGAAGCTGGCCGCCGCGACGGCGGCCTTCGCTTTGGCGTCTGCCCCGGGGCTGGCCTCGGCGCAGACGACGCAGGCCGTCGATGAGAAGACCGGCCCCGTGTCGTTCGCGAACGTCGCGTCGGTGCGCATCGGGAACCCGGGATCGCTGATCACCGAGACCCAGCGTTCACCGCTGACGCCCGGCCAATCGAAACTCTCCCCGGATCGCATCGTCGTGCCCCGTGACGACGGCGAGCGGAATACCTTCGGCAAGAAATGGGACATCAACCTCGGCCGCTACGGTGCCGACAGCCCGTACCCGGCCGGGATCGCCAGCCGCGACCACAACGTGCTCGCCGCGCTGCAGCAGACCACCGTCCCGACAGCGGTCGCGGAGAGCAACTACGCCCTGATCGACAACGGGCGCGGCGGCGCGAAGCCCGCCGACAACACCGTGCTGGTACTCGAAGGCGCGAAGAGCACCGTCGACTGCAGTTCGCCGAGCAAGGCGACGTCGTCGACGAGCGTCGGCAAGATCTGGGTGCGGGACGAGAACGGCGCGCTGAAGCCGTCCGGCGCTTCGGGTGTCGACGTCAAGGGCCTCAAGCTCGGCCCGCCGTCGCTCGTCGCCAACGAGAGCCCCAGCAAGGACAAGACCACCTCCGACCTGACCGTGTCCCGGGTGACCGCTTTCGACCAGCTCATCCGGCAGAACGGCTGGCGCAACGGCGACGTGACCGCGGTGGCGGGCTGGAAGCTGGACATCGTCACGCACGTCCGCGACGAGGCGGGCAAGGATCTGCGCGAGGCCCGCACGACGATCGTGCTCGGCGGCGTGAGCTGCGCGATCCCGAAGAACTTCGTGGCGAAGCCCGCCGGTGGCACCGGACCGGGTGCGGCACCCGAGCAGCCGGCGGTGCCCGGAACGGTCCCCGCGGGCGGCATCCCGCCGCAGGTCGAGGACTCGACGCGGACCGTCGTCGGGCTCGGGCTGCTGGGCGGCGGCATCGTGATCGGCGTCGCGGCCATGCTGCTGTTCCGTCGTCGCAAGCCCGTTCCGGTGCGGGAGAAGTAGCGGCCTCGTGCGGACCTGGCCGGCGGGACTCGCCGCCGTCGTCTCCGCGCTCGCCATCTCCGCGGGCGTGATCGTGCTGACCTGGATCCCGCCGGAACCCGTTGTCCCGGTGGCGGAACCCGCGGTCATGCCGGGGGATGACGGCGCCCCCCTGGTGCTGCCCGCCGACACCGCGAAGCGCGGTCAGCGACCCGGCACCATCCGCCTGCCCGAAGGCGGATCGGCGAAGCTCGTCCGCTCCGAGGTCAACTCCGACGGCACCCTCCCGATCCCACGCGGGCTCGGCGACGCGGCCTGGTGGGGTGCGCGGCTCGGTGCCGAAGCGGGTACGGCGCTGATCTCCGGGCACGTCAACTGGGGCGGCGTCAAAGGCCCGTTCGACGAGCTGTGGCGGATGCGGGAAGGCCAAGAGGTGGGCGTCAGCGACGCGGCGGGCGGGATCTGGGTCTACCGCGTGCGCGAGGTCGTCACCGTGCACAAGAACGATCTGCCCGCGCAGGCGGCGAAGCTGTTCGCGCAGAGCGGGCCGCACCGGCTGGTGCTCGTCACCTGCGGTGGCGACTACCTCGGCGGGACCGACGGCTACCGGGACAACCGCGTCGTCGTCGCCACTCCCGTCTCCGGCCCGCCCGCCTGACTACCCGCCCGAAACGCGAGAAGTCGGTGCAACCCACTTGGGCTCGCGTCGCGTGTCTAGCGACACCGGCCGCTCCGGCGGCTTGACGCGAGCAAGGAGTAATACCCGATGGTGGGACAGTTTGACGTGGACGACACCGCCGCGGCGGGCGAGGAGCAGCCGAAGAAGCGCTCCAGCCTGGGGTGGATCCTCGCCTCCGCCGCGATCTTCGTGGTGGCGGCCGTGGTCGCCGTCCTGGTTTTCACCGGAAAGAGTGATCCGGTCGTCGCGGCCGCTCAGGACCAGGCGAACACGTCCGCGGGGCAGACGTCCGCGGAAGCCCCTGTCGAGACGGGCCAGGCCCCCGGCACGGTCAAACTTCCCGGTGGTGGCACGGCGAAACTGATCCGCAAGGAACTGACCGCCGACGGGACCCTCCCCATCCCCGAGGGCCTCGACGAAGCCACCTGGTGGGGCGCGAAACTGGGCGCCGACCAGGGCGCGTCCCTGCTTTCCGGGCACGTGAACTGGAAGGGGAAGAAGGGCCCGTTCGACGAACTGTGGCGGCTCAAGACCGGCCAGGAGGTCGCTCTCGTCGACACCGACGGCGGCAAGTGGGTCTACAAGATCAGCGAGATCGTCACCGTGCACAAGACGAAGCTGGCCGAGCAGTCGGAAAAGCTGTTCGGGCCGGACGGGCCGCACCGGCTGGTGCTGGTCACCTGTGGTGGCGAGTACGTCGGCGGGACCGACGGCTACGAAGACAACCGCATCGTCACCGCCTCGTTGGTCAGCCGGCCCTGACCACGGCCACCACCGAAGCCACCGCGACCCAGGTCTTTTGATCTTTTGAAGTCGCGGCTCTTTCGGCCTTCAGGCTCCGGGATCGCGATGGCAGGGCGACCTTTCACGACAACGGGAGTTGTTCTCGATGGCCGGCGCCCTGGCAGCGCGGTCCCGGCAGCCGCGATGGACGACCCTGCGGTTAGGCTTGTCGTTCTAGTCCGATACCCGTCCCCGCATGCTTCGGAGCGTGGAGTGCCCGCCAACACCATTGAGACCGTCGTCAGCCTGTGCAAGCGTCGAGGCTTCGTTTTCCCGTGTGGAGAGATCTACGGCGGTACCAAGTCGGCGTGGGACTACGGGCCCCTCGGTGTCGAACTCAAGGACAACATCAAGCGCCAGTGGTGGAAGACCGTGGTGCAGAGCCGGGACGACGTCGTCGGCCTCGACTCCTCGGTGATCCTGCCGCGCCAGGTCTGGAACGCGTCGGGTCACCTCGACGTCTTCACCGACCCGCTGATCGAATGCCTCTCCTGTCACAAGCGGTTCCGCGCCGACCAGCTGGCCGAGGACTTCTCCGCCCGCTCGGGCAAGGAGGTGTCGGAGGACGACCTGTCCGAGGTCCCGTGCCCGAACTGTGGCAACCGCGGGCAGTACACCGCGCCGCGTGACTTCAACATGATGCTGAAGACCTACCTCGGCCCGGTCGAGTCCGAGGAAGGCGTGCACTACCTCCGCCCGGAGACCGCGCAGGGCATCTTCATCAACTTCCTCAACGTGCAGACCGCGGCGCGCAAGAAGCCGCCGTTCGGCATCGGCCAGATCGGCAAGTCGTTCCGGAACGAGATCACGCCGGGCAACTTCATCTTCCGCACGCGCGAGTTCGAGCAGATGGAGATGGAGTTCTTCGTCGAGCCGGGCGAGGACGAGACCTGGCACCAGTACTGGATCGACGCGCGTACCGAGTGGTACAAGGACCTCGGCATCAAGGCGGACAACCTCCGCCTCTACGAGCACCCGAAGGAAAAGCTCTCCCATTACTCGAAGCGCACCGTCGACATCGAGTACCGCTTCGCGTTCAACGCGGGCCAGGAGTGGGGCGAGCTCGAGGGCATCGCGAACCGCACCGACTACGACCTCACGACGCACTCGAACCACTCCGGCGTCGACCTGTCGTTCTTCGACCAGGCCACGAAGCAGCGGTTCCGCCCGTTCGTCATCGAGCCCGCGGCCGGTGTCGGCCGGTCGATGATGGCGTTCCTCGTCGACGCCTACCACGAGGAAGAGGTGCCGAACGCCAAGGGCAGCACCGACACCCGCGCGGTGCTCAAGCTGGACTACCGGCTCGCGCCGTTCAAGGTCGCCGTCCTCCCGCTGTCCCGCAACGCCGACCTCACGCCGAAGGCACGCGACGTCGCGGCGACGCTGCGCAAGCACTGGAACGTCGACTTCGACGACGCCGGCGCGATCGGCCGCCGCTACCGGCGCCAGGACGAGATCGGGACGCCGTACTGCGTCACCGTCGACTTCGACTCCCTCAACGACCACGCGGTGACCGTGCGGGAGCGCGACAGCATGGCGCAGGAGCGGGTCGCGATCGACAAGCTGGAGTCTTACCTGGCGGGCCGCCTGATCGGCGCCTGACCACCCCGCTCGGCTGATGCCATGAAAGGTCCTTTCCTTGCGAAATTCGCAAGGAAAGGACCTTTCATGGCGTTGGTGACCCAGTGGCGGCTCGCGCTTCCGGGGTCTCGTGAGTGGCTAGGCCGGTTATCGGGCCGAAAGGCGAAGGCGTCTTGTCGGTCGGGATGAAGGGGACTTTCGTCGCACGCATGCGGGGAAGGTTCCCTTCACGCCACGTTTGCCTTACCCCTCAAGAGAACCGGCCTGTATTGCCTACCTACGCCTGACCTGAGTGAAGGTGGCGATTCAGGAGAGTGTCGGGTCGTCGCAGCCACCCGCTGGAGCACTTCTGCCTACCGGTAAGTACTTGAAGGCCCCTTCCTTGCGCCAGGCGAAAGGATGGGGCTTCACACCCGGGCTCGCACCCCTGACAACTGTCACCCTCAGGTCGTGACGCGCGGCCCAAGGCCGGAACGCCCCGGCGCGACATGCTTTGGGCATGCGAGAACAAGACATCACCGCGGGGGCGGCGGTACGACTTTCCGGTCTGCGTAAGCACTATGGCGACGTCCATGCCGTCGACGGCGTGGACCTCACGATCGCGCCGGGCGAGGTGGTCGCCCTCCTCGGCCCCAACGGCGCGGGCAAATCCACCGCGGTCGACATGATCCTGGGTCTCACCTTGCCCGACAGCGGCACCGTGGCCGTCTTCGGCCGGAAGCCGGGCGACGCCGTCGGCGACGGGATGATCGGCGCGATGCTGCAGGGCGGCGCGCTCGTCGAGGATCTCACGGTCGCCGAGACCGTCGGCATGGTCGCCGCGCTGCACCGCAAGCCGATGCCGGTGCGCGAGGCGCTGCGCCGCGCCGGGATCGAGGACATCGCGAACCGGCGCTCCACCAGGCTTTCCGGCGGGCAGAAGCAGCGTGTGCGGTTCGCGGTCGCGCTGGTGAGCGACCCCGATCTGCTGATCCTCGACGAGCCGACCGCCGCGATGGACGTCGGCACACGCCGCGAGTTCTGGAAGTCGATGTACGAGTACACGAACTCCGGTCGCACGGTCCTGTTCGCGACCCACTATCTCGAAGAGGCCGAAGAGTTCGCCGACCGTGTCGTGCTGATGCGGTCGGGGCGGATCGTCGCGGACGGTTCGGTCGCGCAGGTGCGTGCGCTGGCAGGGGGACGCACGATCCGCGCGGCGGTGCCCGCGGCGGCGGAGCCGGTGATCGCGGGGCTGCCCGCGATCACCGGTTTCGAACTCCGCGGCGGCCGCGTCGCCATCTCCAGTTCCGATTCCGACACCACGCTGCGGGCTCTGATGACCGAAGTCCCCGAAGCGCACGACATCGAGATCAGCGCCGTCGGCCTCGAAGGCGCCTTCCTGTCCCTGACCACTGACAGCACCGAAGACACCGAGGAAGCCGTCCGATGAACCCGACCTATCTCAAGACCGAGATCGTCCGCACCTTCCGTTCGACGCGGTTCGTCCTCTTCGCCGTCGCCTTCCCGGTACTGATGTTCCTGTTGCAGAGCAACGTTTTCAGCTCGGCCAGCGTGAACATCTCCGGGGTGATCATGGTCAACATGATGGCCTTCGGCACCTTCTCCGCCGCGATGACGAGCGGCGCGAAACTGGCCATCGAGCGGTCCACGGGCTGGCAGCGCCAGCTGCGGCTGACCCCGCTGACCGGCTCCGGTTACCTCGGCGGCAAGGCGCTCTCGGCGATGCTCGTCGCCCTCCCGTCGCTGCTGCTCGTGCCGCTCATCGGCGTCCTCTTCCAAGACGTCCACCTCGACGCCTCGGGCTGGCTGCGGCTGGTGTTCGGCATCTGGCTCGGCGCGATCCCGCTGGTGCTTCTGGGCCTGCTGCTGGGCCAGTTCGGCACCCCGGAGTCGATGCAGCCGATGAACATGATCGTCACGATGGGCATGGGCTTCCTCGGTGGCCTGTGGATCCCGATCGACGGGATGCCGTCGTGGATGGCCGACATCGCCCAGGTGACGCCCACGTACTGGCTGATCCAGCTGGTCCGCCCGGTCGTCACCGACCATCTGACGGTGAGCCTCCCGGCCGCGCTCGGTGTGCTGGCGGCGTGGACCGTGGTCCTCGGGGCGCTGGTGGGCAGGCGTTACCGTAAAGACAGTGCGCGGGTCTGAGAAAAGGGTGAACCGGTGAACGACTACCCGGGCAGGGTGAAGACGGGCTTGAACAGCCGGGCGAACTGGTGGTCGGACATGCCACCGCGGACCGGCAGGGGCCCCCGGCCGGGACGGTGGGCGATCCTCGGGATCGCCTTCGTCCTGCCGACCCTCGTCCCCGCGGCGGTCGATCTGGCCACCGACGGGGCGACCGGGAAAGAGCTGGTGATCGCCGCTCTCCTGATCGTCTACGGCTCATGCTATGTGCTGTTCCCGCTCACCTTCCGGCCGTCCAGGCGGAAGACGACCTACGTCTTCTCGGTGCTGATGCTGCTCGTCGGCCTCGCCCTGGTCTTCCTGCACGACAACAACCCGTACATCCTGATCTACGCCACGGCGGTGCTGTCGTTCACCTTGCCGCCGGCGTGGGCGGTGATCCTGGACGGCGGGGCCCTGCTGCTGGTTCTGGCCGTCCACCTGGTCATCGGGAAGGACGACTTCGGCGACCTGGTGGCGGCCACTTCGATCACGGCGGCGATGTTCTTCATGGCGAACCTTGTCCGCGCGGTGCGGAGGCTGGAAGCGGCGAACCAGGAGATCGCGACGCTCGCGGTGGCGGGCGAGCGGGAGCGGCTGGCGCGGGACCTGCACGACATCCTCGGCCACAGCCTCACCACCATCACGGTCAAGGCCGGGCTCGCCCGCCGGATCCTGGAGAGCGGCAAGGACGATCCCCGCGCGTTGCAGGAGATCAGCGAGGTCGAGAGCCTGACCCGCAGCGCGCTCTCGGACATCCGCGCCACGGTCTCCGAGTATCGCGAGGTGTCGCTTTCGGCGGAGGTCGCCGGGGCGCGGGCGGCGCTGCGGGCGGCCGAGATCGACGCGGACCTGCCGCACGCGGTGGACAACGTCGAACCCGCCCTGCAGCGGACCTTCGGTTACGTGCTGCGGGAGGCGGTCACCAACGTGCTCCGGCATTCCGGGGCCAAGCGGGTCAGGGTCCGGCTCGGCAAGACCTGGCTGGAGATCGAGGACGACGGCGAAGGCGGCGAGGTCGCGGCGGGGAACGGGCTGCGCGGGCTGAAAGAACGACTGGACGCTGTCGGCGGAACCTTGACCGCCACCGCGCCTCCTGGGGGAGGATGGCTCGTCCGCGCGGAGGTACCGGAGTCCGCCGTGCGGAGCGGCGCGCGTGCGCCGCTCACCGAACCCGCTGGAGGCTGCGCGTGATCCGGGTCCTGCTCGCCGACGACCAGGCCATGGTGCGTGGGGCGCTGGCCACCGTACTCGGCCTCGAAACCGACATCGAGGTGGTCGCCCAGGTCGGCTCGGGCGACGAAGTGCTCCAACGGGCGAAGGAAACCGCCCCGGACGTCGCGCTGCTCGACGTCCAGATGCCGGGCAAGGACGGTCTCGAAGCCGCCGCCGAGCTGCACGGCGCGCTGCCGTCGTGCCGGATCATCATCTGCACCACCTTCGGCAGACCCGGCTACCTCTCGCGGGCGATGGCGGCGGGCGCGGCGGGGTTCGTGGTCAAGGACGCCCCGCCGGAGCAGCTCGTCGACGCCGTCCGCAGGGTCCACAGTGGACTGCGGGTGGTCGATCCCGCGCTCGCCGCCGAATCGCTCGCCACCGGCGCGAGCCCGCTCACCGGACGCGAGCACGACGTCCTCAAGGCGGCCAAGGACGGCAGCACGGTGGCCGGTATCGCCGCTGCGCTGCACCTTTCCGAAGGCACCGTGCGCAACCATCTTTCGGCCGCGATCGGCAAGACCGGGGCGAGGACCCGGGCCGAGGCGGTACGGCTCGCGGAAGAGCACGGCTGGCTCTGAGATCGTCTCGCCGCTCTGCGAGAATCACCCCCGTGAGTACCGCCGAACGGACCAAGCCCACCCGCGCGAATCGGGTGCGCCGGATCCTCGCGGGGTTCCTGCTGATCGTCGTCGCGGTGATCGGCGGGACGGCGTTCCGGGTCTGGCAGGTCGCGCGGGAAGACGTGCGCGATCAGGCCGACGTGATCGTGGTGCTCGGCGCGGCCCAGTACAACGGCAGGCCGTCGGAGGTCTTCCAGTCGCGGCTGGCCAAGGCGAAGACGCTGTACGAACAGGGCGTCGCGAAGGTCATCGTCACCGCGGGCGGCAAACGGGCCGACGACAACTACACCGAGGCGCAGGCCGGGGCGCAGTGGCTGCGCAAACGCGGCGTGCCCGAGTCGGCGACACTGCCGGTCGGCGAAGGCAGCGACACCCTGCGCAGCTTGCGCGCTGTCGCCGAGCAGGTGCAGAAGCGGGGCTGGAAGACCGCGGTGCTGGTCAGCGACCCGTGGCATTCGTTCCGCGCGCGGGTGATGGCCGACGACCTCGGGCTGGAGGCCTGGACGTCGCCCACCCATCGCGGCCCGATCGTGCAGACCCGCGAGACGCAGGTGCACTACATCGTCCGTGAGACCGGCGCGCTGCTGTACTACCGCCTCACGAAGTCCCCGGCGGACACTCTGTTCGGTACCGGCGAGGTCTGACGCGGCGGTAAGTGTCGGTGATCGCGTTTAAGCTGGTCGCGTGGACACCTACACCGAGGCCGACAGGGCGCGTCTGCTGCCCGAGCGGCCCAAGGGCGCGGCGCTGGAAGGCGCCGAGGACGGGCGGAGCGCCTTCGCCCGCGATCGCGCGCGGGTGCTGCACTCGGCGGCCCTGCGGCGGCTGGCGGGCAAGACCCAGGTGGTCGGTCCCGGTGAAGGCGCCGAGGTCAGCGGTGTGCCACGCACCCGGCTGACCCATTCGCTGGAGGTCGCGCAGATCGGCCGCGGCATCGCGGACGAACTGGGCGCGGACCCGGATCTGGTGGACACCGCCGGGCTCGCGCACGACATCGGGCATCCGCCGTTCGGGCACAACGGCGAGCGCGCGCTGAACGAGGTCTCGCAGTCGTGCGGCGGTTTCGAGGGCAACGCGCAGACCCTGCGGATCCTGACCAGGCTGGAGCCCAAGGTCCTGCTCGAAGACGGGGCCGTCGGCGGGCTGAACCTCACCCGAGCCTGCCTCGATGCCTCCACGAAGTACCCGTGGCCACGTGAAGTGGGCAATCCGAAGTACGGCGTCTACGCCGACGACACCGAGGTGTTCGCGTGGGTCCGTGAAGGTGCGCCGGACCGCCGCACCTGTCTGGAAGCGCAGATCATGGACTGGTCCGACGACGTCGCGTACTCCGTGCACGACGTCGAGGACGGAGTGCTGGCCGGCCGGATCTCGTTGCGGGTACTGGCCGACGCCGAGGAGCGCGCGGCGGTGGCCGAGGCGGCGCGGAGGTTCTCGGACCAGTCGCAGTCCACTTTGGAGGGTGCGGCGAAGGAACTGCTCGACCTGCCCGTGGTCGCGGAACTCACCGAACCGGGACTCGACGGATCACTGAAGGCACAGGTCGCGCTGAAGCGGCTGACGAGTGAACTGGTCGGCCGGTTCGCGACGGCGGTCGTCGGCGCGACGAGGGAGGTGTACGGCGAAGGCCCGCTGAGCCGCTACGCCGCGCGGCTGGTCATCCCGGAGCAGGTCGCGGCCGAGGTCGCGTTGTTCAAGGCGCTCGCGCTGCGGTACGTGATGAGCGACAGGCGGCGCCTCGCGATGCAGGACGGCCAGCGCCAGACGCTCGCCGAACTGGCCGGGGCGCTGTGCCGCCGGGCGCCGGACGCGCTGGACGGCCTGTTCCTGCCCGCGTGGGAGGCAGCCCCGGACGACGCGGCTCGCCTGCGCGTGGTCGTCGACCAGGTGGCTTCGCTCACGGACGCGCAGGCGCACGCGTGGCATGCCTGGCACACCGGCCGCCACGGCTGAGTCGCACGATTGGGTCGTGAGTGTTTTGGGTCGTTCTGGCGGATCCGTATTTGCTTACCCACTGGTGTGGCCGGCGGTCGAGTGTGGAGGATTCAGGACGTTCGACGATGTTAGGAATCGGGACATTCAACGTCCTGATTCCTGCATCGTCGGCCCGGCACTCTCCTGAATCGCCATCTTCGCGCAGGTCAGCGGTAGGTGGGCAAAGACCGGTCCGGACCCGCATCAACCGCAGTGCCTAAGACATTCACGACCATCGAGCCGTGGCGCGGGAAGGCACAGGTCAGGGTGGGTCGTGAGCGGTACGGTCCGTGAAGGCCTCCTTCCCTACCCTGAAGGTAGGGAAGGAGGCCTTCACAGACGTCGCTTCTGTGGCTGAGCCGTGCGAAGGGTGCCTTCGTGCGCGCCGCCGTGGTCGGGTAGTCCGTGAAGGCCCCCTTCACGCGGCTCAGCCGAGGAAACTCGACCTTCACACCTTCCCCAAGTACCTGAAGGGGGCCTTCCTGTACTGCAAGAGAGAAGCGCGGCGGTCACCCAAGCCAAAAGTGGCTTCCGCGCCACGCCGCCGACGCGTCACCCCTGGAACAAAGAGGGGAACTTTCGGACAGGAGACGGACGGGCCCGTGCACGGTACGGTCTGCGGCATGGGAGCTGTCGAAAGCCACCTCCGGTTTGGTCTGGACCTCTATCGGGTGCTGGCGAGCCGCGCGGAGAACGCGTGCTTCTCGCCGTACTCGATCGCGAGCGCGCTCGGTCTGGTGACGCAGGCCGCCAAGGGCGAGACCAGAGACGAACTGATCGCGTTGCTCGGCGATCCGGACGAGCTCGCCGACCTGCTGGGCAAGGCCTCGTCGCTGCTCGACGACGGCCCCGAACTAGCGGTCGCGAACACGCTCTGGGCCTGGGACGGGCTCACGCTCGAAGAGTCCTTCCGCGAGGAGCTCGCCACGTGGCCGGGCGGCAAGGTCGAGAGCGCCCCGTTCGGCGAAGATCCGGAGGCCGCGCGGCGGCTGATCAACGCCGATGTGGCGGAGGCCACCCGCGAACTGATCCCCGAGCTGCTCAAGCCGGGAACGGTCGCGCGGGACACCGTCGCCGCGATCGTCAACGCGCTGTATCTCAAAACCGCCTGGACCAATCCGTTCTCGCGTGACAACACCGCGCCCGCGGACTTCCACGCGCCGTCCGGTGCCCGTACGGTGCCGACGATGTGGCTCGAAAAACAGCTCGACCACACCCACGAGGACGGCTGGCAGGTCGTCCGCCTCGGTGCCGAGGGCGGGGTGGAGGCGATCATCCTGCTGCCGGACGGCGACCTCGACGACGCCGAGCTCGACGCGGGCAAGCTGGCGAGGCTGCTGGAGAACACGCGGTCCAAGACGCTCGCCCTGTCACTGCCGAAACTCGACCTGGACGTCGACAGCCCGCTGACGGCGAAACTGCAGGAACTCGGCGTGCGGACGATGTTCACCGCCGCCGCCGATCTCACCGGGCTCGCCGACGACGACCGGATCGAAGTGTCCGAGGTCGTCCACCAGTCCGTGCTCCGCATCGACGAACAGGGTCTCGAAGGCGCCGCGGCGACGGCGGTGCTGATGCGGCTGACGTCGATCATGGTCGAGGAGCCGCTGGAAGTCGCCGTCGATCGTCCCTTCCTTCTGCTCGTGAGGCACGCCTCGACGGGTGTGATCTACTTTCTCGCCCGCGTTGTCGAGCCGTGAGGATGGTCAGTGAGTCTTTTCCAGGCTGAGGCGGCTGCCGTGGAGGCTGACGAGACTCCCACGAGACCCCGCCGGTTCGCCGCCGCCGACGCCGCCATCATGGGCGGCTTCCTGTTGTTCGCCTTCCTGCTCTACAACGGGCTCTGGCTCGATCTCGAAGAGGGCTATCTCTGGAACAGCGCGTCGGACCAGAACCTGTGGGAGTGGTTCTTCTCCGTCACCGCGGACAACGTGCTGCATCTGAGGAACCCGCTCAGCTCGCACTTCCAGAACCATCCGCTCGGTGTGAACCTGATGGCCAACACGGCCATGCTCGGCATCGGCATCCCGCTTTCGCCGATCACGCTCGTCTTCGGTCCGACGCTCACCTGGGCCATCGCGCTCACCGGCGGTCTCGCCGGCACGGCGGCGGCCTGGTACTGGGTCTTTTCGCGGCATCTGGTCACCCACCGGGTCGGCGCGGCCATCGGCGGCGCGTTCGTCGGGTTCGCCCCGCCGATGATCTCGCACGGCAACGCGCACCCGAACTTCGTCGCGTGGTTCGTCCTGCCGTTCATCGCGCTGCTGGTCTTCAAGATCGCGCGCGGTGAGCGTCCGGTCCGCAACGGGATCTTCCTCGGCCTGCTGGCGGCGTACCAGGTCTTCCTCGGTGAAGAGCCGCTGCTGATCTTCGCGATGGCGTTCGCGATCTTCGCCATCGGCTACTTCGCGACGAACTACCGCGAGTTCCCGCCGATGGCGAAACCGCTGGGGATCGGTGTCGGCATCGGTGTCCTCGTGGCACTCGTGCTGTGCGCTTTCCCGCTGTGGTGGCAGTTCTTCGGCCCGCAGAGCTATCAGGCGATCGAACACGGCCCCGTCGGGAACGACACGGCCGCCTTCACCCGGTTCGCGACGCAGTCCGTCGCCGGGCAGGCGCAGGCCGCCGCGGACGTGTCGATGAACCGCACCGAGGAGAACGCCTTCTTCGGCTGGCCGCTGATCGTGCTGATGGTGGTCATCACCGTCTGGCTGTGGCGCGAGGTGTTCGCGCGGGCGCTGGCGATCTCGATGTTCGTGATGGCCTGGCTCTCGCTCGGCGTGCAACTCGTCGTGGTGCACGAGGAAACCGGGATCCCGGGACCGTGGAAGATCCTGTCGGAACTGCCGCTGTTCGAATCCCTGCTGGAATCGCGGCTCGCGATGGGCTGCATCCCGCTCATCGGCGCTCTGCTGGCCCTGGCGACCGAACGCGTCCACACGGTCGCGTCGAAGCTGCCCGAAGTGCCGGGGGAGCGGCGATTCCCGTTGCGGCTGGTGTGGATCGGCGTCGTCATCGCCGTCCTGTTGCCGATCGCGCCGACGCAGCTGATCGTGAAGGAGCGGCCGCCGACACCGAAGTTCCTCGCCGACGGCACCTGGCGGTCCTACGTCGCGCCCGGCGGGACCGTGGTGCCCGTGCCGTTGCCGAGTTCCGGCGAATCGGAACCGCTGCACTGGCAGATCGACGCGGGGCTCGGCTATTCGATGCCGGAGGGCTACTTCGTCGGCCCGAGCGGCCCGGAGGACAAACGCGGTCGCTACGGCGCCATCCAGCGGCCGACGTCGATCATCTTCGACCAGATCAAGCAGACCGGGGTGCCGGCGACGATCACCGAGTCGCAGCGGGTGCAGGCGCTGGAGGATCTGCGGTACTGGAACGCAGACGTCCTCGTGCTGATCCCGCGCGAGCACCAGGACGCCTTCCGGGCCACCGTGGACCTGCTGCTGCGGAAGCCCGCCGAGTTCGTCGACGGTGTCTGGGTCTGGGACGTCCGGACGATCACCCCCTGACGCCCTGCGTTTCGTCCTCTGAATGCGGAGATGCCGGGGAACGGACCGTGATCGAAAAGGCGGGGTGGTGCACGTCACCGGGGAGCGCCTGTCACGTCCGCGCGGGCCGTCTCGTCCACCTGGTGTTCGCAACCGCACGAGGAGGACACCATGCCGCGTATTCCCGTCGTCAAGACCGCCGATGCCGGCTTCCTGCTGAAGCTGATCTACAAGTTCGCCGGGAAGCGCTTCGGTGCCGTGCCCGAGCCGATGGCCGTCTACGCGCACCACCCGGCGCTGCTCCGGGCGAACGGCGTGCACGAGATGCTGGCGGAGAAGGCCAGCAAGACACTGACGTCGAACGTGCGCGAGCTGGCCGTGTACCGCGTCGCGACCCGGCTCGGCTGCTCGTGGTGCATCGATTTCGGGACCATGCTGCAACTGCACGAAGGGCTCGACATCGAACGGCTGAAGAACATCGACGACTACGCGAAGTCGCCCGCCTTCACCGCGCAGGAACGGCTCGCGCTCGCGTACGCCGACGCGATGACCGAGAGCCCGGTGACCGTCACCGACGAGCAGGTCGCCGAGCTGGAAGGCGAGTTCGGCCGCAAGGGCGTCATCGAATTGACCTACCAGATCGGCCTGGAGAACATGCGTGCCCGGATGAACAGCGCGCTCGACATCACCGCGCAAGGCTTCACCTCGGGCGATGCCTGCCAGATCCCGCTTCCCTGACTGAACGCGGTCAGGAACCGGCGCGGCTCCGCGCGGTGGTGAGCTTGTCCGGGTTCGCCATGTCGTAGATCGCCACGATCTTCCCGCCACGGATGACGAAGGCGTCGACATGCTCGTCGAGCGCCCGATACTGCTCCGAAGCGGACTGCGGCGGGATGTAGAGCCCGAGGTCGCCGTTGACCAGCGCGAGCCGCGCCTGCTCGATCCCGGCCGGGTCGTACATCCGCATGAGTCCCTGGAACAGCCGGGTGACCTTGTCGAACCCGGTGACCGTGTGCACCGCCGTGCGCGCCTTGCCACCGCCGTCGCCGACGAGGACGACGTCCGGGTGCAGCACCTCGGCCACCGCCTGGATGTCGCCGGTGAGCATCGCTGTCATGAACTTCTCGATGATCTGCTGCTGTTCGGCGAGCGCCGTCCGGGGCGGCGGGTCGGCGTCGGCGACCGCGCGGCGGCCGCGGGAACCGTGCTGGCGCGCGGCCTCCACCGTGCAGCCCAGGATTTCGGCGATCTCGCCGAACGGCACCGAAAACGCGTCGTGCAGGACGAACGCGACGCGCTGCTCGGCGGTCAGCCGGTCGAGGACCACCATCGCCGCCATCCGCATCCCGTCGTCGCGGACGGCGACCGTCAGCGGGTCCTCCGACGCCGGCGTGCCCAGCGGGCCGAGTACCGGTTCCGGCAGCCACTCGCCGACGTACCGCTCGCGGCGCACCACCGCCGAGCGCAGCCTGTCGAGGCAGATCCGGCTGACGACGGTGGTCAGCCAGCCCTTGTGGTCCTCGATGGCCGAGCGGCGGCGCTCGTCGAGGCCGCTCAACCGCAGCCACGACTCCTGGACCGCGTCCTCGGCGTCGGACAGCGCGCCTGTCAGCCGGTAGGCGACCGACACCAGATGGGGACGCAGAGTGGCGAAGTTCCCGGCGAGTTCGTCCAGGGCGGTGCTCATTCCCCGAGTGTGCCGCACAGTGCTCCGCGAGCACGGCCTAGAGTGGTGAACGTGGCAGGACGGATTCGGGAGAGCGACATCGCGGAGGTGCGCGAGCGCAACCGGATCGACGAGGTCATCGGTGATTACGTGGCGCTGCGCAGCGCCGGCGGCGGCAGCCTCAAGGGGCTTTGCCCGTTCCACAACGAGAAGACCCCGTCGTTCAACGTGCGCCCGACCCACGGCACCTTCCACTGCTTCGGCTGTGGCGAAGGCGGTGACGTGATCAAGTTCATCCAGAAGATGGACCTGATCTCGTTCGTCGAGGCCGTCGAGCGGCTCGCGGATCGCGCGGGCTTCCGGCTGACCTACGAAGGCGGCGGCGGAAGTGTCCAGCGCGATCGCGGCACCCGCGCCCGGCTGATCGAAGCACACCGCGCGGCCCAGGAGTTCTACGCCGAGCAGCTGCTCACCCCGGACGCGCGCGCGGCGCGGGACTTCCTGTCCGAACGGGGTTTCGACGCGGCCGCCGCGCAGACGTTCGGCTGTGGGTATGCGCCCGCGGGCTGGGACAAGCTCACCAAACATCTGCTCAACCGCGGGTTCGAGGTCAAGGAACTGCTCACGTCCGGGCTGGCCAAGGAAGGGCAGCGCGGGCCGATGGACCGGTTCAACCGGCGGCTGCTCTGGCCCATCCGCGACGTCGGCAACGAGGTCGTCGGGTTCGGCGCGCGGCGCCTGTACGACGACGACCGCGTCTCGGCGAAGTACCTGAACACCGCGGAATCGCCGATCTACAAGAAGTCGCAGGTGATGTTCGGCCTCGACCTGGCCAAACGCGAGATCGCGAAGCGGCACCAGGTCGTCGTGGTCGAGGGCTACACCGACGTGATGGCGATGCACGCCGCCGGGGTCCCGACGGCCGTCGCGTCGTCGGGGACGGCGTTCGGCGAAGACCACATGAAGGTCCTCCGGCGGCTGATGATGGACGACGACGCTTTCCGCGGCGAAGTGATCTTCACCTTCGACGGTGATGAAGCCGGTCAGAAGGCGGCGTTGAAGGCCTTCGAAGGCGACCAGACCTTCGCCGGGCAGACCTACATCGCGGTCGCCCCCGACGGCATGGACCCCTGCGAACTGCGGCTCGCCAAGGGCGACACCGCGGTGCGCGACCTGGTCGCGCGGCGGATCCCGCTGTTCGAATTCGCGATCAAAAGCATGCTCAAGGCCTTCGACCTCGACTCCGTCGACGGGCAGGTCGCGGCGTTGCAGAAGACCGTCCCGATGGTCGCCGGGATCAAGGACCGCGCCAGCCGCGACGGCTACGCGTCGAAACTCGCCTGGTGGGTCGGCTGGCAGGACGCGGCGCAGGTGGTGAACCGGGTCCGCGGGAGCGCGGGGGCCACGGCGAAACGCTCCTCCACCGTCGAGGTCCGGCGGCCCGCCCAGGCGGCCACGGCCACCGTCGAGGAGGACCTGCCGAGGCCCGCGCCCGGCGATCCGCGGTTCACCGCGCAGCGTGAGGCGCTCAAGGCGGCGCTGCAGCAGCCGATGCTCGCCGGGGCGGAGTACGACGCGCTCCCCGAGGACGCGTTCACCCACCCGGTCTACATCGCCATCCACAAGGCGTTGCTGGCCGCCGGAGGAGCGGGTTCCGGGCTGACCGGGCCCGCCCTGCTCGACGCGGCGGCCCCGCACTGTCCGCAGGGGACGGTGCGGCGCGTGCTCAGCGAGCTTTCGGTCGAACTGCTGGGCACCAAGGGCGCTGTCGACTCGCGCTACATCTCCGCGCAGCTCGCGGCGGTGCAGGAAAGCCTGGTCGGCCGCCAGATCAACGACATCAAGTCGAAGCTGCAGCGGCTTTCCCCGGTCGAAGCGCCGGACGACTACCGCGCGTTGTTCGGCGATCTCGTCGCGCTCGAGCAGTACCGGCGAGCGCTGAAGGACCAGGCCATCGGCGGATTGGACTGAGCATGGGCTGGCTGCGTCACCTGATGGGTGACCGTGTCCCGGCGGATTTCGACGGCTCGCTGGCGGACGGCGAACACATCGTCGGGAGCGCGGCGGTCGAGGGCGGCGGATATCTGCTGGTCACGCCGCTGGGGCTGTGGATCCCGGGACCGCGCCGGGTCGGCTGGCATCTCGTCGGCAAGGCCGCGTGGTCCGACGGGGTGTTCACGCTGACCGAGTCCGAGGAGGTCGGGACCTCGGGGAAGGCCGTGCTGCTGGCCGACAAGGCCCCGGTCCGGTTCCGGCTCGCCCAGCCGGGCAAGGTCCCGATCCTGGTGAGGCAGCGTGTCGACGGCTCGGTCCGGGGGCGGCACCGCAAGGACCTCGAAACCGGGGGAGCGTGGTTCGTCGAACGCAAGGTTCCCGGCCAGGACGGCACGGTGCTGCAGGTGCGGCCCGATCCGGGCACGGACGTCGACGTGGTCAAGGCGATCGCCGAGGAAGCGGCGGAGAAACTGGCCAACCCACGCGGCTAGCAGTACGCTCGTACTGTATCGCTGGGAGGCGCCATGTGGGATCCGGTCAAATACCTCGACTACGCCGACCTGCGGGCCCGGCCGTTCTACGACCTCATCGGCCGGATTCCGGCCGAGAAGCCCCGCCGGGTCACCGACCTCGGCTGCGGCCCCGGGAACCTGACGGCAGACCTGGCGGAACGCTGGCCGGACGCGATCATCGAGGCCAGTGACAGTTCACCCGAAATGGTCGAGGCCGCCCGCTCGCGGGGCGTCGACGCGCGGGTGCTGGACGTCAACGACTGGGTGCCCGAACCGGACACCGACGTCGTCATCTCGAACGCCGTGCTCCAGTGGGTCCCGGAACACCGGGTCCTGCTCCGTCGCTGGGTGGATCTCCTGCCGTCCGGGGCGACGCTCGCGTTCCAGGTTCCCGGCAACTTCGACGCCCCGTCGCACGCCTTGGTTCGCGACCTCGCGCGCACCGAAGAGTGGGCCCCGCGCCTGGCCGACGTCGTCCTGCGGGAGAACGAGGCCGTCGACAGCCCGCTCGGCTACGGCGCCCTGCTCGCCGACGCGGGATGCGCCGTCGACGCCTGGGAAACGACGTATCTGCAGCGGCTGGCCGGGGCGGACGCCGTGCTCGAATGGATCACCGGCACCTCGCTGCGGCCGGTCAAGGAGGCCCTCCCTGGAGCCGACTGGGACCACTTCCGCGCGCAGATCGCCCGCAAGCTGGACGAGGCCTACCCGCCGCGCCCCGACGGGACCACCTGGTTCGAGTTCCGGCGCGTCTTCGTGGTCGCCGTCGTGCCGTGAAAGGGGCCCTCCGCCACCGGCGAAGGGCCCCTCGGTTCGTCTCGGGCAGGGTCAGCGCTGGGGCCGCCCGAACCTCTCACCGACCTTGGCGCGAGCGACCCCGGCGGCGCCCTGCACCATGGGGTGGTCAGCGATCTTGCGGTACGTCCGCACGATCTGCTCGTACCGTCCCCGGCCGGCCTTCGCGCCCAATACGTAGCCCGCGGCCGCACCCAGCAGGAACATCTTCATCCGAGTCCACGCCTCCGTTCGATCTTGCTCCGGCTGTCATTGTCCCTCAAAACGCGAACTTGACGAGGTGACGCCGAAAGTGGGGGGTGGGTGCGCGGCCATCGGGGGTCATGGGCTAAAGTTCTCTCATCGGTCGGAGCGATCCGGCTGGTACGGAGCACAATCCCCTGTAGCTCAACTGGCAGAGCATTCGGCTGTTAACCGGAGGGTTCTTGGTTCGAGTCCAAGCGGGGGAGCTCAAGCCCAGGCCACGAGGCCTGGGCTTCTTCGTTTTCGGGCTCAAGCCATGATTTACCCATCAGAAACGAACATGCCTTCCAGCGCTGGGATGTTGGCTTGATTGGACGCTCGCCGCTTGCGGTAGTGCCGCTCGGTGACGGCGAGGGTATTGCCCAACTGGTCCGCGATGGCCGTGGCCGGACGATCCGCCTCGTCGAGGACCAAGCCGACCGTCTTGCGGAACACGTGGCTGGTCACCCAGTTGTAGCCCACCGCGGTCACCGCCTCTTCGAGCCGGTTCACCACGTTCGACGGATCCAGGAGGTCCCCGGCGAACGAGGCGAACAACGGGCCCTCGCCGGCGGCTCGACGGCGTCGCTCCCATAGCGGCGTCGACCATTCTGGGACCGCGAGCACCAGACCGTCGACACCCCCTTTGCGGAGCGGTCGCCGGACGAGACCTTGCCCGGTCACCCGGACGACGTGATGTGTCACCGCGACGGTGGACGTGACGTCCGTGCCGTGGATGGCGAGAAGTTCTCCGATCCGGACACCTGTCGCCAGCATCGCCTCCATGATGTCCGGCAGGTCCAGCCAGATCTGGCCACGGACCCCCAGCGGGCGCCCACGGGAGTCGCGCTGACGCATGGGTCCGTACACGCGGAGCTTGGCCAAGAGGTCGACACGCTGCTCGGTGGTCAGGGCGAGGATCTCCTTCTTGCCGCCCGTGGTCATCCGTCGCAGGGAGCGGACCGGATTCGCTTCCATGGCGTCGTGCCGCACTGCGAAATCGCACACCCCGGACAAGGCGGACTTCACGAGCTTGGCCGTTTCGTAGCTACGCTTCCGCAAGGCGTTCTTGACGACGCGGTCGCAGGTGGAGACTCGGATTTCGCGACAGTGGAGTTGTCCCATCGCCGGTCGTACCCAGTTCTTCAGCGCCCGGCGATACAGACTCACCGTGCCGGGGGAGAGAGTGCCGAGCTTCGCTTCGAGCTCGATCTCCTCGAGATACCGGTCCGTGACGGCGTTGAATCTGGTGCCCGGGTGGATGTCTTCGCCGGTCGCTTCGGCGGTGAAGTCGACGAGGGCTTCCTTCAACCTGGCGATCGCCTGCGTCTTCGTCGTCGCTTGCCTGCCGACAAGTCGCAGGGAACCGTCCTGTGCCTTGAAATACGTCCGGGCAAGGTGGCGGACTTGGCCGGATTTCGTCGGCGGCAGCTTCAGCGTGGAGATGACTCCGTATGCGCCGATTGGTGTAGGAGGGCGTCCCATGGCTTCACTTTCTCGCGCTGGGATTCAGGAAGCTCTCCAACGCCGAGTCCGGAATGAGGTAGTAGCGCCCGGCGGTGACGGCGTGAAGCGTCTCCTTGTGGATGAGCCGCAAGACTGTCTCATAGGGGACGCCGAGCTGCAGTGCGGCCTCATGCGGGGTCCATGCTCGTCTGGGCAATGCGTCTTCTTCACCGTTCATGGGGAAGACATGCGTTTGGCTGGGGTGTTCCATGCGGGCAACAGGGTGAATGCGAACGTATGTTCTACTGTCTTGCGCGGGGTGAGAGGAGGTGGACGGACTGAGCTGGTTGGTGAGGGAACGTGCCACCGGGCGGGAGTGGCGTGTCGAGACAAGTGAGATGGCGTGGGAGGCCGGTGGTTATGACCTGAGGCGATTCGAAGTCCATGTCATCAGTGAGCTGGTGGAAGGCGCTCCGGACGGCTATCCGGATACATCAAGCGGGTGAAGGAGTGTCAGGATGTGTACTGCTGCGTAAGAGTGCTGCGCCTTGGAGGGTTCCCCCGACGGTGAGGGCGGTGGGCCGGCTGAACTGGACATGCCGTGTCGCAGGTATCGACTTCGGCACGGCGAGCGGTGGCGCTGGAGTTACAGACTTGACGGGATCGTCGCCTGAACGTGCCTGCCCTGAGTAAGGCGCCTGCCGTAACGGGGGTGCCTCACACCGCGACGAATGGGGCATGACGAATATCGGAGCCGGGGACCGTCGCGGTTTCGTCAGGACGTGGCATGCAACCCTGGTAACGACAGCTTCGCAAACAGGTAGTGGCACTTTTCTTTTCAGCGCGAGCTGCACCCTCGGGAGTCAGGACGTTCGCGGCCCGGAAAAACCGTCGTACCCCGCGGCTACGGTCTGAGAATGGTGGAAGAGGAAGCGCCCGGCGATCTGGACGGGCCGGTGGTGGACGCGGCCCTGGCGAGGCGATTGAAAGCCCTGGCCTGTACCGCTCCGGTGCACGACCTGGACGCGCGAAAGGGGCGGCTCGACTGGGCCGACGCCGACGTTTACCAGATGTCGGAAGTCGCCTTGACGATCATCGATCAGGTAACCATCCGGATGGATTTCGACCGCGGGGCCGATCACGAAGAGGTCTTGCGCCGGACCATCCCTTTCGTGGCCGCTCAGGCGCCAGACCGGGCGTCGGAAGAACATCGGAGAGTCGCCAGGTGGGTCATGGACAACCTGATCAACGTCGGCACCCAGGATCGTGGCTTCGCGGCCACCTACGGCACCTTCGACGCGGAGGGCCGGTACGAGCGGCGCACGTGGCCGTTCAAGTTGCTGGTCGAGTCGTTCTCGGCTGAAGGCGAGGTTTACCTGCGTTCGACTGACGAAGCGATCAATGTCCTGGTCGGCGCACTCGACACCGATGTCGAGTCGGCTCAGGAGGCCGCGGAGACGAAACTGGACAACCTGGTCCGGCGAGGCAGGCTCTCCGACGCGCAGCTGGCCGCCGAAGCCGCGCGCTGGCGCACGGTCCAGTACGCCGATCAGCTTCGAAGAGTTCTCGACGCCACGCGCCGCAACGTCCGCGCGGTCGACTGGGTGGACGAAGTACCCGGCTTGATCGAAAAGGCGCTGGACCATGTCGCGGCCCGGCATCGTGCCGAAGTCGCGATCCTCACGAACATCACGCAGGCACGGGACGAGTCGGAGTCGCCGGCTCGTAAGCGGCAGGCGGCGACCCTGATCACGATCGTCCGCGATTGCATGCAACGGCACGGGCAGCTCCAGGCCAGACTGATCGCCGCCGGAAAGACCTTCCGCTCAGAACAGGATCGGCAGGAATTTTCAGCACCCGTCAGAAAGATCACCGTCGATTTGTTCGGCCAGTTGCTGGCGCCGACACTCGATCTGAGCATCGCGGGCGCGGCCAGGGTGACGACGGCGTTCTTCGTCAAGGGAACGGGTCTGTCGGTGAAAGGTGTCCCGAGAATGGTCGACCTCGTGTACAAGCTGCTCTCGCCTCCCGTGGACCGGGGTGATCTCGGAGAACCGGTTCCGGAGCCGGATCTGGTGCCCACTCCGGACCCGGCGGTCTTCACCGACGAGCAGTGGGCGAAGGCCGACCGGCTGCTCGAGTTGGGAGCCGTACCGCGCAGGTTGTCGGGGCTGCTGGCCGAGGCCCGGGCTCTCGACCCCGATCTGCCACAGCTGATCGGACTCCGGGTCTTTCACGCCCTGGACCCTGGAGTGACCACGGCCCTGCGCCAGGGAGACGAGTCGATTCTGCTCGCCGTCGACGACGGAACCCCGCTGGCCGACGACGAGTTCGGCGGTGCTGATCTCCTGGTCGGCCTCGCGTCGCTGGAAAGCAAGCGACATTCCGCCGATCAGGCCCCGGCCGATGACGATCGAGGAGAGGTGGTCGCGTGAACTCGTCGACCGAGGACGCGACGGACGCCGGGCGACTGCTCGCGCTCGGCATGCGGCCCAAGCACCTTCCCGCGCGGGACGCCGTTTACGCGGACCTGGTCCGGCGCTACCACGAGGACGACGAGTTCGCCGAACTCGTCAAAGCGTTCGCCGAAGGACTCGGTATCACGATGCTGGCGGTGACACAGCAGGCCGGGGCGATCCCGGTGCCGCGGGAGGAATCACCATTCGAGCTGAAGTTCGACGAGTACGCCAAACGTGCCGCCCTGGGAGGCAACCGGGGTGTCGACAAGATGTTGCACGGGCTGGCGCACCTGGCGGTCGCCGCACTCGCTTTCCCCCGGCCGGATGACCTCGCCAACACTTCTTATGTCGGCTACGTCGCCGTGGCCGAGGTCGACGCGGTCCTGCGGGACGCCTGCCGGGTGCTGGAACAGCGCGCCGTGGAGGCGGACGAGAATCAGGATCCGCTCGACACGGCACCTGATCTGGAACGGGCTTGGCGCGCGTACGCACGCCGTCCGGCCGCGGCGTCGACCAAGGACGGCCGGTTGGCTCCGGACACCACCCGCGCGATCATCGCGAAGGCCGTGCGGTTTCTGGCGGACCAAGGATTCCTGGTATTTCGCAATAATGAGAGCGGCGGATCGTATCGTACGACCGCTCGTTACCAGGAACAGATTCGCGAAGTGGCCGCGAGCGCGGCCTTCCGGGAATTGCTGGACCTCGGAGTCGTCTCCGTCACGGATCCGTCCGGCAGCCTCGCCGTGACGAACGGCTCCGGGGACGGCGGCACCGATGTATGAACTGTCCCGTGTCCGGCTGCATTCGGTCGGCCCCAAAGGCGCGCGTTACCAGGACGTAGTTCTCGACCTGCGGCAGGTCGGTTCGGGGCGGCGGCCGTCGCCGGCGTCCGTGCTCTTCGCGGAGAACGGCAACGGCAAGTCTGTGCTGATCAAGCTGATCTTCTCGGTGATGCTTCCCGGGCGACGGCAGATCGTCGGCACGACGAACACGAAGGTGCTGGACAATTTCGTGCTCGCGGACGACGTCGCCCACGTGATCCTGGAATGGCAGCACACCAGGACAGGACAACGGGTGCTCACCGGGAAGTCGTCCGCCTGGCGCGGTCACGTCGTGTCGAGCGACCCGAACAAACTCGTCGAACGATGGTGGTCGCTCCGGCCGACCGACCGACTCGATCTGGACACTCTTCCGGTGACCCAGCAGGGTAGACAGGTCGAGCTGAACGGGTTCAAGGACCGGCTCACCGAAGCCCAGCGGCAGGAACCCCACTTGCAGTTCGAATGGCTGACGGCCCCGTCGGCGTGGACGGAGCATCTGGAGACGCTGGATCTCGATTCGAAGCTCTTCGCCTACCAACGGAAGATGAACGCGGGTGAGGGCGAAGCAGCCGATGCCTTCTCTTTCAAGAGCGATGAGGCTTTCGTCGACTGGATGCTTCGTGCCGTGGCGGAGGAGGACGAGCCGCGACTGCTCGCCGAACTCATCGACGGCTACGCCGGTCAGCTCGCTGAACGCGCTGCGATGGTCGCCGAGCGGGACTTCGTCGGTGGAACACTCGAACTGCTCGGCCCACTCGCGGAAGCCGGTAAGGAAGCCGATGCGGCCGCGGAGATGTCCGCCGATGTGACACGGGACGCCGCCCGGTTCATCGGAGCGGTCAAAGCCCGGTTCGCCGAAGAAACCTCGCGGCTCGAACTGCTGAATGAGCGCCGGGTGACGGCCGACGAGCGGCACGATGTCGCCGAGCGGGAGAACCGCAGGATGAACCGCCTCGTCCTCGAACTCCGCCGGGACAAGGCTCGCATCGAATGGCGACTGGCCCAGGACCTCCTGGATGAGCTCACGAACCGGCTCGCCACGCATCAGGTGGATCTGGACGCTTGGAAGGCGATGGATGTCTTACTCGCGTTCCAGCGCGCCCGAGGGACCGCGAAAGCCGTGCATGACCAAGTCGCGGCGAAAGAGAAGGAAGCGGCGGGGCCTTTGCGGGAACGGGACGCCGCCGCTGCCCGGCTCGTGCAAGGTCTCCTCGCACTGATCGACAAGGCCGAAGCGGAGATCGCGCGCCTGACAGGGCTGGCGGAAAATCTTGAGCACGAGATTTCCGATTTGGCTGAAGAAGAAGGCGCGCAGCGGGAAACGATCGGAAGGGAAAAAGCGCGCGCCGAAGCGGCACGAGACAAGATCGCCGCGGCGCGGGCACAGGTGATCAAGGCGGTGGGAGACGGACTCCTGGAGGATGCTCGGTCCCCTGCCGACGCGGCTGAAGAAGCCGGGGCGATCGCCGAAGAGGCGGACACGGCCGTCTCCGATGCCGAGAACGAGTCCGACCGGCTCGGTGCCGAGCGCAGAATGGTCGATCCAGTGATGCGCGAAGCGGACCAGGTAGCCGGCAGACACAGAGCAGACCTCACTGCCAAGGAGCATGCCCTTCAAGAGGCGCTGACCGTGACAGCCGCGCTGGCCGCCGAAGAACGGCTGGCGGCTGTGCTGGGCACCGTGTCGATCACTCTCGCGGACGACTACTGCGCGCTCCTGGCCCGGTTGGGCGAGACCATCGAGGAGGACAGCAGGTCGCTGGTCGCCCTGCAAGTCGCGGACGACGCCGACCGCCGGGTGCTGGAGGCACTCCGGACCGGAGAGTTGCTTCCACCGCGCCCCGAAACTGTCGCAGTGCTCGAAAACCTCGATGAAGCCGGAATCCGGGCGTACGCCGGATGGGACTACCTGGCCAAAGTGCCGGAGGACCGGCGTGGACGGGTCATGGCGGCGCATCCGCAGCTGGTCGACGGTGTCGTCCTCAACAATCCACAGCAGCTCGACAGGGCCCGGGATGTCCTGGAATCGACGCGCTTGCTGCCGCAGGCCATCGTCGTCGTCGGTACGACCGAGCCCCTGGGTGGGACGTTGCCGCCGCCGGTCGAGCCCGAGTACGTCGTGCCGCCGAACCCTGCCATGTACGACGTGGGGCTGGCGGCCGCCGAACGGCAACGCTTGCTGGAAGCCGCAGGGGAACGACGGACGAGGATGGACGCGTTGGCCGCCCAAGGTGACCATGATCGGGCGCTGGTCAGGCGGTTGAAGGAATGGCGCGACGCATGGCCACCAGGTGCTGTCGAACGGCTCACCGCTGAACGTGACACGGCGGGCGAAGAGCTGGAGCAGGCCGAGAACCGGGTGAAGGATCTCCGCACCCGGCTCGAGGAGATCAACGAGGCAGAGGAAGCCATCGCCACAGGCCTGCCCGGCTTGCGTTCGACGGCCCGGACGTCCCGGGCCCGGGCGAACGAGCTCGCGGCTCTCGCCAAGGTCGTCGCCCAGGAGCCGGAATGGTCGAACGCGCTGAAAGAGGCGCAGACTGCGGCCGGTGAAGCTCAGCTCGCCGCGGAGGATGCCCGACGCCGGGGCGAAACACTGCACGGCGAGAAGTCCGAACTGCATCGCAAGGCCGATGACCAGGGACGGACCGTCGCCACCGCCCGCGAGGAGGTCGGGCAGATCGCCGGCGGCGGCTCAGCGGACAGCCCCTCGACACCACCTTCAGAGTCCGTCGAAACGCTCCGCGCGTCGTATCGAGCAGCGAAGGAAGCGTATGAACAGGTCGAGGTCGGTGCTGACCTGCGGGCGGATCTGGAGGCGAAGCTCCGCACCGAAGCGCAGGCGCGTGCCGCGCTGGAGAAGCTGCCACCGGACATCCAGGCTCGCGCGACCGAGCTGCTGAGCGGACCGGACGGCGCGGACGCGGCGGCCAGGTCCGCGGCCACCGCGCGGGCCGAACGCGCTGTCAAAAGCCTGGGGGAGCAGGTCGGCAAGGCGCAAGCACAGGAGGGTGCTCGCAAACATGCGTATGAAGCCCAGCAGCCGCAGGAAGTTTCGATGGAGCCCTATGGCCATCCTCACGACCTCGCTCACGCGGAAGAACTGCTGCACGTCGCCTCGGCCGACTACCGGGACGCCCGCGGAACCGCCGAAGAAGCACAGCGCGGGCTGGAGGAGATCGACAAGAAGATCGCTGCGACCGAGGGGATCACCCGCGATTTCGGGTCGCTCTACGAGTCGGTGAGCGGCCTGGCGATCACGGGGGAGGACGACGAGTCCCCTTATCCCGGTGACGCTGCGACCGCACGCGAGCGACGCGCCCAGATCCGGAGCTCGGTGGCTGAAGCGAACGAATTGCTCGACAACGCCCAGAAGGAGGTTCGGGAACGCTCCTCAGCGCTCGGCAGATGCGCCGTCGACCGAGCCTTCGAGAAGGTCGAGAGTCCGGTGAGGCAACAGATGATCGCGGTCGATCGGGAACGGCTCGTCGAGTACGCGGCGGATTGGGAGCGCGCGCTCAAGCCGCGGCTGCGCAGTCTCACCGACGATCTCGCCCATATCGAGCGTCACCGCACCGAGATCGTGGTCCGGCTGCGTGGAATGGTCGAGATCGCGCTCAAAACCCTTCGTACCGCCGAAAAAGTCAGCGCGCTGCCCGAATCGCTCGGCGACTGGGCGAACCTTCGCTTCCTGCACATCCGGTTCACCGAACTCGACGCCTCGGTACTCGACGAGCGGCTCGGTGAGGTGGTGGACGAAGCGGCCGCGGGCACCGCGAAGGCGACCGGCGGGAAACGTGACGGCATGACGCTTCTGCTCAAGGGAGTCCGAGCCGCGATACCCAAAGGCATACGAGTCGAAATTCTCAAGCCCGACACCGTGTTCAGCGGTGAGCGCATCCGGATCTCCATGGTGGACACCGTCTTTTCGGGCGGTCAGGCGCTCACCGCGGCCATCATCCTCTACTGCACGATGGCGGCCCTGCGATCGAACGAGCGCGGTCTTCTTCGCCGTCCCCATGCCGGAGTCCTTTTCCTGGACAACCCGATCGGCCGGGCATCGGCGGGCTATCTGCTGGACCTGCAGTTGGGTGTGGCGGACGCGCTGGGCGTCCAGCTGATCTACACGACCGGGCTCTTCGACATCAACGCGCTTTCGTTGTTCCCGCTGATCATCCGGCTGCGTAACGACCGTGACCTGCGAAGCGGCATGGCTTACTTGACCATCGAGGACGAGATCCGGGCCAGGCTCCCTGCGGACGGCGATCCCGAGCACGGACACCTCACCGCGGCCCGGTTCTTCCGTAAGCCACACACCGTCGAGGAGGTGGGCTGAGTGGCTGTAGGCGGGGATGCCCTCAGCTTTCGGGCTCGTGGGCTGGCGGATCAGCTCGCCGCCTGGCCGCGACGGCGAGTGCGTCTCGAGGAGTTATGGCGCCTCTTCGATACGGCGGATCCGGCCAGCAGATCGGCGCCTGGCAGGCGGGAGGTTCTCGCCGAGGTCATCGTGGAACTCGACAACGTCGGCTTGCTGAAGCCGGCCGGAGTGCGCTCCTGGGATCGCAGCCAGAAACCACCTTTGCCGCAATTCGTGACGCTGCCGGCATCCGAACCACAGGAATCGGCTCTCCAGGTGGTGTGGCATCACCGGCTGGCGTGGGTCGAGGACGTCCGGCCCACTCCTGCCCAGCGAACGCATCTGCTGGCCCTCAACACGTGGTTGTACGAGCACGGACACGAAGATCTGCCGGTAGTTCCGCATCGAGAGCGGTCGGTCAAGATCTTCGGCAACGAGAAGGTGCTGGACAGGTTGATGAATACGACCTTGTTCGGTGAGGGCAGACTCAGCCTGGAACTGTTGCGTGCCCGGCGAGTCGCTCCAGGGTTCATCGTCGAGGCGGTCGGACCTGGACCCGTGCTTCTCGTGGTCGAGAACAGCGATACATTCGACTCGCTCGTGTCCGTGCTCACGGCGGAGCCCGGAGACGTCGGCCGAGTCGGCTGGGGAGCGGGCGGGGGCTTCGAACAGTCGGTGCTTTCGCTCGGCAGGTTGCGTCACGCCGTCAGGGAGGTGTGGTACTTCGGAGACCTCGACGCCAAAGGCTTGCAGATCCCGGCCGGTGCCGCGGCGCTCGCGGCGCGTGAGAACCTTCCGGAGATACGGCCTGCGACAGGTCTTTATGAGGCGATGTTCCACCATGCGAGACCCCAGCCGGGCCAAGCACGCCTGGCTGAGACCAAGGCGCACATCCTGGCTGCCTGGCTTCCCGCGCCTTTGCGGAGCAGCGCAGCCGGGCATCTGACAGGCGGCACACGTCTCGCCCAGGAAGAGGTCGGATTCACCGAGTTGACCGCCGGTGACGAGTGGCGCTCCGATCTCTCCGGTTGATTCGTTTCCACCTCCTCTCGCTGCGGCGGCGTGCCTTACGGAATCCACCTGAAGCCGGCCTCGGCATCGAGCGACGACACGAAGCACCTCGCCCTTCCACCGTCTATCCTGACCGGACGCTGTTCGGCCGGTTCGTCGGCGAGGTGGTCGGTCCAGACGCACCACCACACTCGCCGGGGTGGTCGCCCCTTGAACGCTACCGCCAAGTCGACATTCTCGACCCGGGCGTGAACAGGTCGGCGTACCTCGGTCCGCTGGGTGCGCGGCCCGCCGAAATGTGTGCGATAGTCCAGAGCCGCTGTCTCTCCCCGGCGCAGAGGGCGCTCCAGTTCGATTTCGATTCCGCGAAGACCCCTGCCGTATTCGTGACTGCGGCCCGGCCGCCCGCCGTGCAGTACGTCCACGCCGCGAGCCTCGGGCTCGTGGTTGAACAAGTAGAACCAGACGTTGTCGTCGACGGCGCGGAGCGTTTGTGTCGTGTGCCTGCCTCGCAGGTAACGACCTTCTTCCACCACGTAGCGTTCCACCAGGTTCACCGTGCGATGACGCTGCGGAAAGATCATCGCGCGGCCGCGCGCCGGAATGCGGGCCGTTGTGCTGGGCGCCGCGGTGTCCGGGCTCGCGAGCGCCCGCCATAAACGATCGCTGTCGGCGACGTCCATGTCGAACGCCGCGATGAACAGGGCCAGGGTAGGCGGCGTCAGGTGTTCGCCGGTGAAAGCCCTTCGGACAAGGTCCTTCAAAGCCCTGGCATCGGATATCTCGCGCCGGTCGTGGTTCTCCCAAGCGAAATCGGTGACCACCTTCGCGATCGCGGCCTGGTTCAATTCGCCGCGTTCGCGCTTCACTTCGTGTTGCCAGCGAGTTCGGTATCGATCGTTGCTTATGAGTAGATAGCGAAGAACACGTCCAGCGGTTTCGGCGTTCGGCTTGGACCTCGCCACAGGTGATCACCTTCCTTGATAGGGCAACCGGTCATTATAGCAACGGCCGAAGGCGTGCCGCTCATTCTTTCGGGTGACCGTCGTGAGGGTGTTGACCTGGGAAAAGGGTTCGCGAGGAGGCTTGTCTGAGGAATGTCCGCGACATAAGCGCGACATCGGTGGGCTCCGTCGGCGTTACCGTCGAGTGGCGAGATCACCGGCGAAAGGGAGCAAAAATGTCTGCTTCGGAAGATGGCGAAAACCCTATGGGGGAGCCGAAGATTCGAGCCCTCCAAAACGGGGGGTTTCGAGAGGTGAGCCCACTTCGGCGCGGAAACGACGAAGACGCGGACCGTGGCGTTTCCGAGCTCAGGGCGATGGCCGAGTGCTACGGCGCACTTCACCTGCTGCCCGATGAAGGAAAGGTGCGATCAATACTGTGGATCGTCCAGAATTTTCAGCTTGAGGAGCCCGTCCGCGGGCACCTGGCCGCGCCTGGCGCCGCCTCCCGTGTCGAGACCGAGTCCGCGAGAAGTACGCCTGAAGGAGACCTCGACCCGCGAGCGTTCATGGGAGTGAAGAAGCCGCAGAGTCAAACTGAGCGTATCGCTTGTCTCGCCTACTATCTCACGTACCACCGTGGTGTCCGGCACTTCAAGGCGAAGGACATCGATGCACTGAATACCGAAGCGGCGGGGCGTAGGCTGGGGCACCTCTCGCGGGACATTGACAACGCGGATCGGCAGAGCGGTTACATCGTCTCGGCTGGTACCGGACTGAAACAGCTGACAATGCGCGGCGAGGCGGTTGTGGAGGCCCTTCCCGCACGCGACGCGGTCAAGGAGGCGAAGCGGGAACACGGGTACCGCGCGAAACGGAGTTCGGGAAATGGCAGGAAAGAAGACGCGAACGGTCTGGAGCAGGAGTGAGCGCCGGCGCCCGCGAAATACTGGAGTCCGCGTACGACCGGAAGCTGGTCGACAAACTGCTGCAGGCCTACAGTGAGGCAAAGCGTAATTACCTGCTGGGTGGTCACAAGCTCAGCGGGGTGGAAGGAGGCCATTTTTGCGAGGCTGCCTATCGCATACTGGAATCCATGGCGACCGGAGCGTTCACGCCCATCGGAGGAATCCTCGACACCGAGAAAGTGGCGAAGCGGCTCGCTGCGCTCCCGGCCGCCGGGTATCCGAAGTCGGTTCGCGTATACCTGCCGCGAGCGCTCCGTGTCGTTTACGATATTCGGAACAACAGGGCTGTTGGCCATATCGCTGACGGTATCGATCCCAACCTGCAGGACGCGACCTTGGTGGTATCGGTGCTCGACTGGGTGGTCGCGGAACTGATCCGGCTGAGTGGCAAGGCGACCGTGGACGGGGCTCAGCAACTGGTCGATGACCTGGTGACCCGGAAGTATCCGTCAGTGCAAGTCTTCCGGGGCAAGCCGCGCGTCGTGCGTGCGGACCTCAGGGCCGGCGAGGTGGTCTTGGTCCTGCTCTACCACGTCGGCTCCAGTGGCACCACCTTGCGAAATCTTCGCGAATGGCTCTCGCCTGCCACGGGGAAGAACCTCAAGAGAACCCTTGGTGCCCTGGATGGAAAAGCGCTCGTTCATTGCTCGCAGGAGCACCTGTTCATCACCCGAGTCGGTGAAAAGGTGGTCGAGGATCGGAAGCTTCTGGAATTGTCCCCCGCTGGGAACGAATGATGGCCAAGAGGAAACAAGCCTATCTTGCCCTGTGCTGTGAATGCGGTGCAACGAGAAAGGTCAGTGACTGGAGTGGCTGGGGCGAAGCGCCGATCGAGGAGGTCGACGGTCGCCGAGCCGCCATCGGACGTTGCTACGTCTGGCGGAAATGCGCTGTGTGTGGCTCTGACACGCAGCACGCGTATCTGCGCGACGACGATGACCGAGACGAAGTGGAAGATGCGATGCTCGGCGTCGACGTGGTACGGACCGCGGATCTGATCGTGGCCGACACCCAGGTCCCGATGCTGGTGACATGGCTGCAGGAGCGCGACGTCCGCGTGGCCTGGCGAGATCTCGAGGTCCGACACACGAGCGGTTTGATCACTCGCTACCTCGACGATGGGACTTTCGTGGTCCTGCTCGCCGAGACGGTCACCGCATTGGATCTCGTCGCCGGGCTCGAACAGGCCGTGCGGATCGTGCAACAGCCGGACGAATGGATCCTCTGGTTCGCGATCCCGGGGACGTCTCGGGAGCCGCCTCACGTTTACTATCCGTTGCGGTCGGATCCGGGTAAAGCCTGACAGAGGTCTCGCTCCCTGACTTCCCCGCGCGTGCGCGGGGAAGTCAGGGAGCGGCGGCGTCCGAGGGTACTGTGCTTACGTTCTCCCCTTGGTGGGGCGTGGCGGAACGAGGCTGTGAGGGGCAATGCTGATCACGGATGTTCCGGTGGACAGGCTCTTCCGGATGAGCTTGCGGTCGACCGACGACGGTGGCTACGCGGCCTTGGTCTTCCTGGTGTGCCGGGCAGCCGACGACCCGGACCGCTATCTCGGCCTGCTCCGCGACTGGAGCAGCATCCACGACGTCACAGGCCGCTACCTCGGTGTCATCACCCCGATGGTCAAAGGATCGATCCTGGTCGGCGGTCCGTACCCGGGCGGCCGTTGGGCCGCGGTTCCCGACCTGGCCTTGTTCGGTGAACGCGATCGGCTGCGGGCGGTGTCTTCGCGTTCGGTCCGGCTGGTGAAGGGTGACCCGCCTGGAAAGGTCTTCGCCGCGCCGTATCCGGTGGACAGTGATCAGCGGCACGAGACGGCTTTGTCCACCGTTGTTTCGGAGTTGCAGACCTTTTTCGGGATCGCCGAGTCGATGGTGCCCTGCGCTGTGGTCGTGTCACTACAGGAAAGGACGGCGCTCGCCGTCGAACTCCCGGGGAGCACGACCGTGTATCAGTTGCTGAAGTCGATCAAGTCGCGGATCGAACCGCTCGCGACGGAGATCAACCGGAAGGAGGCCGAACTCGCGAAGATGAAGATCGGCGGCGTGACCGTGTCCAAACTGGAGCGCTTCGAACGGGCGGTCGGGGGCATCCACCGGGAGTGGGATCACCATCGGGCCTCGATCGCTCGCCGGCTGGCCGAAGCGGCGAGCGGACGTGGCAGCGAGGAACGTTCCCTCTGCGAATGGCTGGCCGTGCGGCTGGAGTCGCCCGAACGGCTCACCGACGAAGAAGAACTCATGGCGAGACGTCTGCTGGACCTGATGCACACCGGCAAGTTCGGGACTCCCCGCCTGGTGCGGCGGGTGCTCAAGAAGCTTCGGAGTGGGTATCCGCGGGGGAATCCGCGCTACGAGGGCATGGTGAAGGGGACAGCCGCCGAGAACCCGGGATTCCTGGCCGAGTTGCGGAAGCTCAAGGCCGAACTGGTGGCGCTCCACAGCGGATTTCGGATCAGCGATGCGACGCTCGCCGTGGGGGAGGAGCTGGGGTTGGAGAACGCCGGAACGACGGGACTATTGGAGTGGCGGCAGTTTCAGTGGCCGGTCACCGTGCTCGCCCGGCCGTCGCGATCACCGTTCGCCGCGCGGCTGGGCCGCGCATGACGGACGAGCAGCCCGCGGGCCGCTACCGGACACTCCTGCTTGACCAGCTGGCCGACGAGCGGAGCAAGAAAGGCTCGATCGAGCAGCGCGGGATCGCCGTCATCACGACCTCGGGCACCCTGGTCGCCGTCACACTCGGATTCGTAGCGCTCGCCACCCGTGCACCGGGATTCACGCTGCCGCACACCGCGGTGATCCTGCTCGTTTCGGCGCTGACAGTGCTGGTCGCCGCGGCCGTGCTGGGATTGCTCATCAACGTTCCCGCCCGCGTGCCGCTCATCGACGCGGCCGACCTGATCGTCGTCGCCGAGTCGAGCGACTGGTCCATTGTGGACGGCGAAAGCGCTCGGGAGGAGTACCGGCAGCAGGCCCGGCTGCTGGCCGGGCTCAGAAAGGTGAACCGGATCCGAGCCAGGGCACTTTTCGGCGGACTGGTCCTGGAAGTGACCGCCGTCCTCGCCCAAGCGGCCAGTGTCGTGATCGTGCTGTTGCCGCTCCTGCAACGGTAGCCTCAGCGCCCTATGCTCGATGTGTCCGGAGGCGGGAGGGGCGAAATCGATGGACGAGGAACACCACGCAAGGTTGCTGGCGGAGCTGGAACAGCTGGTCGAAGACGCGGGACTCGGCTTTGTGGTCGCCCAGGAGCGGGTCATCGCGGCCGAGGGTAAGACCTTGACCTCGAAGGAGGTGTCGCAGCTCGACCTTGTGGCCCGTGGCCGGCAGGACCGCCTGTCGAAAAGTGACGTCTTCGTGAGGCCCTTGGACGTCCGTTCCAGGCTCGGGCTGCTACTCGACCTGATCGAGGTCACGACAGCGGGCACGGTCGAGATGGAGCGTGCCGTCCTGGCTGATCTCGGTGCCACCATCACCTTCGACAGCCCACCGGAAGCCGAACTGCGGGGAACGAGCGTGGAATCGTGGACGCTTTCGGAGCGGAGGGCGGCGGTCCCTGCCGTGGCCGAAGTGGTCGGTGTCATCCACGAACTGCGAGCTGTCACGGAACTACCGCGAGGGGAGTGGCTCTCGCCTTACGATCGTGACGACGACGGCCCCTCCTGGTCGGTGAGAACGCGATGACGAGCCAGGGACAAGCGCCGGGGCCCGGTACGGAACGGCGGCTGCTGGACAGGCTCAAAGCCTCGCTGCCCGCAGCGTTGCCCACGGCCCTGGCCGCGGCCGGCGCCGATCCCACGGCCGGAAACGATCTGTACGAGGCCTACCTGTTCTCGCTGGTTCTTCGTGCTGCCGGCGCTGAGGGCTACGCCGTGGACCTCCAGCAGAGTGACGGAGGGCCGACGAGCGAGTTCCGGCTGCGTCGAGGTCCCGGACGGCTGCCGACGGGTGACTTCACCCACGCGGTGCTGAGCCACCCGGGGGCAGCCAAGGGCTCGCTGGAAGTACACACTGGTATCGCCGTGATCGGGGCGAGCAAGGTGGCCCACGAGGCGGATGTCCTGGTGCTCCGCCAGGACGTGGCCGATCGTTGCCGGAGGCTTCGCATCGACCCGAACAGCGCCGGTGCGGTGATCGTGGTCGAGGGCAAGTACTACACCAGACCACTGTCCCTCGGCATGGGGCGGCAATTCCTCGGTCTCGACTCCGAAATGTCGCGCAGGGCCAAGACCATCCTGGCGGCGACGGTCGTCAACAGATCGGTGATGCACCTGCTCCAGGGCAGGGAACGAGCCTATGAACTCGGAGTGCTGCCCGGACTCAAAGCCGAGCACGACCTCAAGGAGCGATTCGCCACGATCCTGCGCGGCTACCGCAATGGTCCGTGACGTCTCAACAGGCGATCTTCCGGGCAGGCGCCACTGTGCGTGTCGGTGACTAGCCCGCTCGGGTCGGTGGTTCGGTGCGACGGAACCAATCCTACTGTTGTGTTTTGCTCCTCGGTGACCGATTCCGCTCTCGGCGCACACAATCAGGCGCTTTCATGTCGCGAGAATCGCATTAACATGGAATGCATGGGGAGGATGCGGAAAAGGAAGTCGGGATTTATCGGCCGGTATTTCGGGTATGTTCTCTTGCCGGTCATCGTGTACGGCTGGGTATCGGGGAACATGGGCGCCGCGTTCATTCTGATCGCTTCGTCGCTGACCTTGCTCTACATGCTCTTCGCCGCGCCGTCCTGGTGCATGGCGACGACGCGCGACGGGAACGGTTGCCGCCGAAACTCTTCCGGCCTGCTGTTGGGGTGCTCCCTGCGTGAGCACAAATGGCAGAAGACGAGGATGGCGTTCCGAGCCAGTAAATGGGGTGAGCTCTTCGGCCGGTTCTGGGGTAACACGGCCAATTCGGCCGCGGCCGTGAGCGCTATGGCCACGACCCTCTCCGCGCTGGTCGCCGCCGTCGCGCTCGCCACCAGGTGAGTCGGGCGGGCGTCCCGGCACCGGGGATGATCAGACGGATACGCTGGCCGTCGTGCTGATCTGGACCGCGTTGTAGATGTCCACGTCCGCTGACCCGAAGTCGACGCTGACGACCATTGCATACGGAATCCGAAGATGCCTGGTGCGGTCGTGGTCTTCCCACCAGCCCAATGCCGGATAGATGGCGATCAGCCGGTCGCCCACGAGTTCACTGGCCGTCAGATCCAGGCAGTCATACTGCACCGTGCCGCGGGCGCGGTGCAGTGACCCGACCGTCCAGTTGTATCCGCTGGTCTTGGCCTTGCTCGTTCCCGTGCTTCGTGCGAGCGCGTTGATTCTGCGCCGCATCTGGTCCTCGCTTTCGAGAGGCCCCTGCATCTCCCACCTGAGTTTTCCACCCGCGTAGCGGCGGATATCGAGCGTTTCGGTCGGCTCGACGAAATAGGCCAGCGTGACGGTCAGCCGTACCGGTGTCTCGGCGTTGTCGTTGAGAACCTGTTGGGGCAGTGGTACCCGCAGCAGGTGAGCTTGCCTGCTGCCCGGGGCGAGGGCGCCTTCGTGAACGAAGACCGGACGGTTGCTGTCCGCACCACTGGCCAGGCGAAGATCCGGGACACCGTAGCCGACCGCGCGCAACCGGTCTTTGCGGTCGCTGAACTGGTCCATCATGGCAGGTGTCCAGCGTGCGCTGTGTACATACAGGGCGCGTAAAGCGGAGGCTCCCAGGCCGGGATGCAAGCGCGCGAGCGTCGCGAGGTCGGCAGCGGCCGACGCCGCGGCCGGACTGGTGGCCCAGACCTGGGTGCTCAGTTCGCCACTACCGTGCCGATAACTCGTCGTCCACAACGACAGGTGCTGTGCTCCCGTGTTCGGCAGACCGCCCCCTGGAGCCGTATTGCCTGCCTCTTTCACGATGTCGGGTTTGATCGGCCGAGCGCTACCACCCACGTCCGTGCTGGCGTAGGGGCTCAGACCACCCGACGGTGCCAACGGAGCAGGATAAGAGCCAGTGCCCTGGGCGGCAGGACCCGCAAGACCGGTATAGCCGCCGACGGTGAGCGCATTCCACGCTTGAGCCGGCTGGCAGATCGGTTCGCCCAAGTTCACCGTGGGATAGTCCTCGGCCACCGTGGCAAGCCGGTCGTTGGGTACGTTGCCTGCGGCGACGACGATCAGCCGTCCTCGCCCGTCGTTCCAGGCGAGCCGGTCGACCCCGATCGACCACGCGGTGCGGAGTGCGGTCGGGTTGTCCGCTCCGACGCTGAGGCTGTGGACCACATTGTGGCCGTTCGCGAGATTCTCGGCTTCGACGACGGAGTTCTCCGTACGCTCCGCCCAAAGTTCCGGGTCGTCGTCCTGTGGACCGCTGGTGGGGGTGGGTATGAGGCGCATGCCGATCAGCTTGTTCCGGGGATTCAGCAAGCCTGCCGCAATTCCTTGCAGATAGTCCGGGTACGCGGCGATACCGGACATAGCGGTGCCGTGCCCGTGACGGTCCGCCGCGTCCGGCTCACCGGGTACCACACTGCCGCTTCCCAGCAAGATCGGCCGTAGGTACGGATGTGCCGGGCTGATCCCTGTGTCGTGCACGGCGACCACGGTCGCGTCTGTCGGTGGTTCGCCGACGGCTACAGGGGGTGAGGCCGATGCTTCACCCTGCAGCAATGCTTCGACGAGTCGTACACGTTGAGCGAGGTGGACTTCGTAGACCTCGGGAACCAGGCTCGGGAGTTCGGAAAGGACGTTTCCGGAGAGACGGGCCAGGAAGATGTCTCGCTCGGCTCCTTCGAACCGCGTCGGAGATCCATGGTGACCGCCCAGTTGAGCGAGCCAGTGGATCTCCTGTCGTACTCGCTCCCTGTCGTGAGCTGAGTCGAGGCTGCCGCCGCGTGTCCACAGCTCCACCCAGTACGAGGTGTTGTCGTCGATGTCGTCGGCGCTGAACTCACCCAAGCTCAGATCGGCCAGTGTGGGGACACGGAGGGAGTCGATGCGTGCTATGAGTGGCTCGTTGGAAGGCGCTCCGGACTTGGTGGTCTTGTCCCGGTACTGTTCGATCTTGCGGCGAAGCGCTCGGGCGTCCGTCCGGACGTGCACTAGCGCCTGTCCTTGGTCGATGGAGACCAGTACCGCGGATGACGACTTGTCGCCCAGGCTGTCCGCGTACTTGCTCAAGTCTGATGAACCCGTGGCCGTGATCAGCCGGCCTTCGCTTCCGGGGGCCGGAGTTGTCTGCCTTCCCTCGATTGCGTCCAGTGAGCGGAGCAACCTCGCCGCATGCTGTTGCCGGGTCCGGGCGGGTGGCGGGCGACGCTTGCCACCACCGAACGCCCGGTAGGCTTCCTCGGCCGCACGGCTGACCCGGAGCAGTGGGAGCCCTGTCCGAATCATGCTGGATCCGTCACAGACTGCCTTCCCGGGTACGGGACATCAGTTCGGTCCTGATCTCGTCGTACGCGGGGTACTCCTGATCGGCGAGAATCGCGGCCTTTCGCGCGTTGTCCACGGCGGCGCGAACCTGAGCGAAGGAGAGCCCGTGGGCCTCTCTGACGAGGTTGCCCACGGCGGCGTCGTCGAGCGGTACGGACCGAAGCAGGCGACGCAGCAGGGTCGTCAGGCCTTCGGAGTCCGGTGGGGGAAACTCGAGCACATCGTCGAAACGACGCAGAAGTGCGTGATCGAGTGCGCCTCCGATGTTGGTGGCGGCCACGATCAGGCTGTCGCTTTCATCGGCGTCCAGCAGTTGAAGAAAGGTGCCCACAACACGTTTGGCTTCACCGACGTCGAACTCGTCTCCGCGGTGCTTGCCCAGCGCGTCGAACTCGTCGAACAGATACACGGCCCGAACACGGCCGATTTGCTGGAAGATGTCGGTCAGCGTGGCCGCAGTTTCACCCAGGTAACGGTTGAACAGTACTTCGAGCCTGACTCGGGCCAGGGGGAGCTTCAGTTCCCCCGCCAGTGCGTATGCGGCCATGGTCTTGCCGCAACCGGGCGGGCCGTGCAGCAGAAGCCTTCGGCGGGCACGCAAGCCGTGCTCGGCGAGCCTGCCGGACATCCGTTGTTCGTCCAGGACTCGTTGCACGTTCGCGCGCAGGCCGGACGGCAGAACGAGTTCGCCTAGGCTGATTTCGCTGTAGCGGATGTCGAGGACGTCAGCGAGATCGCGAGGTGGCCGGGCGAGCTGGATGGGCCGTCGTGCCCCGGTCTTGCTGAAATCGGCATCCTTGGCTTCGGACAGTAGCTCCCTCAGCCGGGCGGCTTGGCGGGTGTGGCCTGCGCGTGACTCCGCCGCGATCAACTGCTTCAGCAGGTTCAGCCACCGAGTGTCGTCACCGTGTGTATGTGCACGGACCATTTCCGTGATGATCTCTGCTGTCGCCACAGTCACCTCCCCTCCAAGCGGTCATCGCTGTCCATCATCGCATGTCCCGCGGGACCCGCCAGCGCTATCCGGTCATCGAGGCGGACGAAACCCCGGTGGCGGGGCCGGTGGCGGAGGGCGCGAGCACGCCCTTGGTTCGCCACTCTCGGAGAACCCTGCGGCCGTAGTTATGCGTCCCGGCGACCCGGTCGAGATCGGCGCCGGAGGGTGTCCGTCCTAACTCCTGTTCCGCCACATAGTGGCTCCACATTCGCTGTTCGGCTGTCAGAGGGACCGCCGGACTCGATGCGTCCGAAGTCTGTCGAGCGGAGGGGATCATGGGACCTTGTGCGGGTACCTCAGGTTTTGGGGCAACGGGTTCGGTGCGGTGGCGTTTGAGGGCACGGTTGAGAAGTTCGACAGCTAGTAGCAGGGCAAGGGGTGGGCAAGCCGCGACGGCGACACCGAGTGCGCTGGTCACCGGCGCCGAGCCGATGTTCGCGCAGAGCGACAGCGAGATGCCGAAGAGGAAGCCGGCCCAGGCCGGCCACCGGCTGGAGCCGTCGCGGTTCGGTTTCCAGAGTTCGACAGTTGCGGTGGTGAGAAGGCCGTCGACGATGAGGGGCCAGATGGAGGCGGTCATGGTGTCGGCGCCGAAGCGGAGGGCGAATTGGCGTCCGTGGATGTAGGAGGCGTAGGCGGCGCCGAGGGCGACCAGGGCGGTGCAGGCACACTGGATTCGGAGCGAGACGGCGCTCACGCGGCACCTCCGGAACGGCGGCGGCCGAGTCGTGGCACCTCGACGGTGGCGGAAAGCCGCAGCTCAGAAGCTATGTCAGCCTGGGTGGAAGCTGCTCGTACCTCGTCGGGGGTACGTACAGCTTCTACCCAAAAAGCGTCGATCACTTTGATCGGCGCTTTTTGCTATTTCGGGAGCTGGCATAGCATCGGTAATCCTTTCTCCCGCTTCCGCCATCGCGGGAACTGTGTTCAGGAGGCTCAGGTCCGACGGCGTGGGTGGTGCTGGAGTTTCGATGTCTCGCGTGTCCAGCTGAGCCACTTCGGCTTGAACGGTGTTCTTGGTTGCCGCGAGCTCGTTGTAGCTTGCCGGAGCCGGGCTTCCTGTTTGCGTTCGATGTCGGTGAGCTGTCGTTGGAGGCGTTCTCTGTCTTCGGCGCGTGCTTGTGCGGCGCTGTCGTCCACAGTGGCCAAGTCGGCTGCGGAACTTCTTGGTCACCACGGCGCGGAAGCCCGCGCTCCAGCACCCGCCGGGCTATCCGGACGTGCGCCGGGCCGTTACCGAGGAACGCGACCCGACCTCCGGCCGGGTGTCCTATGTGGACTTCACCTATTCCCGCCCGACTGGACCAGGGACGACGTCATCCGTGCCGCGGAAGGCGCGTGGCAGTCGCCGGACCTGGTCCAGGACGAGCGGACCGGGGCATGGTCGGGGAAATGGGGCGACCTCGAAATCGCCGGATACTACGACCCGGCGACCGGGGAACCCCTCACCTACTTCCCGGTGCTGTTCTGACGAGCGTGACCCGAGGTCAGCTCCGGGTCATGGTGGACGGGTAGCCGCCTCCGCCGGGGTAGACCCATTCACCGGAGACTGTGGTGCCGTCCGAGTCGAACGTGCCCCGGAAGTAGGCGGGGCTGCCTTTCGCGCCGCCCCAGATGGTCAGGGTGTCGCCGTCGAGTTCGTAGACGTAGTCGAGAGTGTTCCCGGTCGAGTCGTAGAACCGGGACACCACGTCCGCGCCGGCGGGTTCGCCGAACGGGCGCAGGTTGCCGATGATCTCCATACCCGTGATCGGCTGGCCGAACTGGGTGAGTTCGACGTGCTGGAGCAGGAAGAACCCGCCCGGCATCCATTCGTACCGCACGGTGCCCTCGGCTCCGCCGGTCACCGTCCAGGTGCCCACCAGGCGGTCGAGCGCGCGCAGTTCGGAGCTGGGCCGGATGGTCGTCTCGGACACGGTGTCCTCCTTGGATCGTCTGTCAGGTACCGGTACCTCGGAGGCGCCACCGCGGAGTCGACACCCGGGAGAAGTGACCCGGAACACCTTCGAGCGAGGTCGAGATCGGCGGATCCGTGACGTGGTCGCGGTGAATGCCCATCAAGGAGGAGCCATGGCCACTGCCGCCGTCCCCGTCGTCCGTCGTCCGGCCGAGCGCCTGCTGCTTGCCGGCGCCCTCGCGCTGGCCGTGGGTGTCCGGCGTACCGTTTCCGAGGGCGTCGGCAGGCGGGCGGTGCCGGTGCTCGTCGGGATCTTCGGAGCCGGGCTGGTCGTGGCGGGCCTGTTCACCATGGACCCGGAGAAGGGCTTCCCGGTGGGCACCCCGGATGAGCCCGTCGCCCGGATGTCGTGGCACAGCGTCGTGCACTCGTCGTCCGCCGCGGTGGCGTTCACCGCGCTGGCCCTCGCGGCCATCGTGCTGGCGGTCCGGTACGGCCGCGAGCGGAAGGTGCGGCTCGCGGTGCTCGACGGCGTGGCCGCGCTGGTGTTGCTGCTGCCCATGTCGCCGGAGTTCATGACCATCCAGATCGCGGTGAACGGCCTGGTGGCGTTCACTTGGACGGCCGTCTTCGCGCTGTCGCTTCGTGACGCCGCCTGAGCCCGTACCGTTGCCCGAGCGCGATCAAGGAAGAGGAACCACCGTGAAGTACCTGCTTCTCAGTTACACCCCGGCCGCCGCCTGGGATGCCGACACCTCCGACACCCCCTCCGCCGAGGCCTTGGCCGCGTTCGCCGCCTATCAGAAGTTCGAACAGGAACTGATCGAGACCGGCGAGTTCGTCACCAGCGAGGGCCTCGGACATCCGGCGGTCAGCTTCACCGTCCGCAAGACCGAGAACGGGGCGGTGGCGACCGACGGGCCGTTCGCCGAACTCAAGGAGGTCTTGGCCAGCTTCGCGGTGATCGACGTCGCCGGTCACGAGCGAGCCATGGAGATCGCCGGGCGTATCGTCGACGCGCTGGGCGAACCGATCGAGATCCGCCCGATCATGGGTGACGACTTCACCGCATGACACGTTCCACCGGCGAAATCGAGCACCTGATGCGCACCGAAGCGCCGCAGGTGCTCGGCGCGCTGGCGCGGCGGTTCGGCCAGTTCGACATCGCCGAGGACGCGGTGCAGGAAGCGCTGCTCGCGGCGAGCCGGACCTGGGCCGCCGACGGGGTCCCGGAAAACCCGCGCAGCTGGCTGATCCGCATCGGCTACCGCAAGATGGTCGACCTGCTCCGCTCCGAGCAGGCTCGGCGCAGGCGCGAACACGAAGCCGGTCTCGGCGTGGCGGCCATGCACGAACCCGCCCGTCACGCGGGCCCGCCACCGGACACCGACGACAGCCTCACCCTGCTGTTGCTCTGCTGCCACCCCGTCTTGTCCCTGAGCTCCCAGGTGGCGCTCACGTTGCGCGCGGTGGGTGGCTTGACCACAGCCGAGATCGCCCACGCCCACGGCGCCACCGAAAACACCATGGGCACCCGGATCAGTCGCGCCAAACAGCAACTCGCCCGCGCGGGCGCCCGCTTCACCCCGCCGGCCGACAGCGACCTGGACAGCCGGATCGCCGCGGTCGCGCAGGTGCTGTACCTCATCTTCAACGAGGGCTACACGACCTCGTCCGGTGACGGCCTCACCCGAGTCGAGCTGACCCGCGAGGCGATCCGGCTCACCCGCCTGCTCCGTGCCGCGATCCCAGACGGCGGCGCGATGACCGGCGAGGTGACCGGCCTGCTGGCTCTGATGCTGCTCACCGAGGCACGGCAGCCTGCCCGCACCGGCGACGACGGCGAACTGGTACCACTGGACGAACAGGACCGGACCCGCTGGCACGCGGATCTCGTCCACGAGGGGACCGCGCTGATCGACAGCGTCTGGCACCGCCGTGAGATCGGCCCGTACCAGCTGCAGGCCGCGATCGCGGCCGTGCACGCCACGGCCGGATCGCCCGAGTGGACGGACTGGCCGCAGATCGCGGCGCTCTATCTGTGGCTCGAACGGCTCACCCCCACCGCGCCGGTCCGGCTCAGCCGGGTCGTCTCGGTGGCCAAGGCGTACGGACCCGAACGAGCGCTGACCTTGCTCGACGATCTCAACCGGCGTCACCACTTGGACCGGGATCCGCTGACCCGCCAACGTGAACGCGCGGTCCGTGCCCACCTGACCGGTGATCCGGTGCGCGCGGCAAGCCTTTACCGCGAGGCGGCGAGCCTCACCGGCAACCGCACCGAGCAGCGCTACTTGCGCGATCAGGCCGACGATCTGGACCCACCGCGCTGAGGCACGGTTACTTCTGTGGACGTGTCGGCCCTGCCGAGGTTGCTTTTACCTGATCAATCTCACCTCGGCGCATGGCCGGATCTCGCGATGGGCAGTTTTGGTGGCGAGGGCGATCGAGGTCGACACGACCGCCGATCACCGCCGGGGCCGGACAGCCCGCCCGGGTACGGCAGAAGGGGAAGACCGATGACCACTCGCACGAAGATCCGCCGGAGCGCCGCGATCCTGCTCGCCGCCGGAGCGGCGGCCGGAGCCACGGCACTGACCACCGGTACCGCCGCCGCGATGCCCACCGATTTCAACTGCACGTCGGGTCAGGTCACCAGCCGGCTCGTCTACGGCGGGGCGGGCGCGGGTGGCAGGGACGCGGCCATCCAGTTCACCGCGAAGCAGGGCGAGACCTGCACGCTGCCCGGCTCGCTGCCCATCGAACTCGTCGGCGCCCGCGACGTGACGTTGTCCTCCGACGCCGCGCCGGACGCTCCCTCGGTGGAGATCAGTGACGGGTCCTCGGCTTACCTCCCGCTGCACTGGACCGCGATCGGCTCGCCGCGGCAGGAGACGCCGCTGGCGATCACGGTCACCGCGCCCCAGGAAACCAGCCCGCGCGGCGACACCAGCGACCCGCGGATCAGCCTGCCCTGGGACTTCGGCGCGGTCAACGCCGCTCCAGAGAGCCACACCATCCGCACCGGGGCGATGACGGCAGGCCCGGCGCCCACCGTCTGACCCCGGAGTCCGCCGTCTGCCGTAGAGCGGACAAAGTGGACGCCGTGCCGATGCGTGACCAGCCAGGCTGTCTGTCCTTATTGGACGATCCAGGAGCAGTGCACCTCGTCGTGCCCCTTTTGCCGGCCGAAGTCCAGCGGTAGGGTCGGACGAAAGCGACCGCGGCTGCAGCGGGGGAAAACGTGCTGGACATCATCGGCCTGAGTGAAATCGACGTCGAAGTCTACGATGCTTTCGCCGGCACCGGGTCGATGACCGTTGCCGAAATCCGGCAACGAACCGGGCTGCCCAAACAGCAGCTGCTCCGGGTTCTGCGTGTGCTGAACGAAAAAGGTTTGCTCACCAAGCTTCCCGGTCCGGCGGAGGCCTATTCGGCGGTACGGCCGGAGATCGCGCTGGAGGCGATGCTCCGGCAGAAGGAGCAGGAACTCGCGAGTGCGCGGCTGGTCGCCGACAGGCTGCGTGAGCGGTATCGGGCGACGTCCGGTGAACGCCCGGTCGACCTCATCGAGGTGATCCACGGGAACGCGCTCATCGCCGACCGGGCCGATCAGCTGCTGCGCTCGGCCGAGCGGGAGGTCGCCTTCGTCGACAAACCGCCTTACGCGCAAACGCCGAGTGTGCTGCATCCCGCCGAACGTGATCTCCTCGGCCAGGGTGTGCGGTTTCGCGGGATTTACGAACGCAGCGCGCTGGAAATGCACGACCTGGCATCCGACCTCGAGGCGGGCCTCGCCCTCGGCGAGGAGGCCCGCGTGGTCACCGCCGCCCCGCTGAAGATGATCGTGGTCGACCAGCGAATCGGACTGGTGCCGCTGCGGTCCGATCTTCCCGAGGTCGGCACGGCACTGGTGATCCACCCGTGCGCGCTGCTCGACGCGCTCAGCGCGGTCTTCACTTTCCTTTGGCAGAGCGGGCTTCCGCTGTACCTGCCCGGCTCGGCCGAGCTGGCGGGCGTCGCCGCTTCCGACGACGCCCGCCTGCTCGCCTTGCTCACCACCGGGTTGCCCGACCGGAGCATCGCCAAACAACTCGGCATGAGCTACCGGACGTTCCAGCGGCGACTCCGCGATCTCATGACCTCCCTCGGCGCGACCACCCGATTCCAGGCCGGGCTTCAGGTCGCCACGCGGGGTTGGGTCACCTTGCCGGGGACCCAACCCTCGCGTGAGGAGGACGTCATCGAAGGCGCGGGTTCACCTTCGCCACGTCCGTGAGCGCGTAGGCCCGCTGGACCGTCTGCGTCACCGTGTTGCCCGAGCTGTCCCGTGCGTCCGAGCGCAGCCAGACGAACCCGTCGGTCGCCGCGAGTTGCGGGTGATCCACCGTCGCCGACCACAGCCCGGTCCCGTTCGGCCGGACGGTCGCCGCCGTCCAGGTGCGCCCGCCGTCCGTCGACGCCGAGACCTTCACCTGCGTCACCGGACCACCGCCGCGTGCGCCGCTGTGCGAGCCGGCGAACACGTCGAAGGTGTACGGACGTCCCGCCGGTGCGCGGCCGCCGAGATCCAGCGGCAGCCGCTGGTCCAGCTGGATGAGCGGCTGGAAGGAACACGCACTGCCCGAGACGTAGCAGGAGAACCCGGCTGGTGCCGTGGCGTTGGACCGTGCCGAGGCGAACGTCCACGACGTGTCGGTCCGTGGGGCGTTCTGGAACAGCACTCCGCTCGGTGCTCCGATCTGCGCCTGGCCGGGCATCACGTCGGTCACGTCCAGCCGATAGGTGGCGGGGGTCGGTGCGAGCCGGAACTCCGGGACGAGTGCGTACGGATCGTCCAGATTGGACCGCGGGATCTCGGTCCCGTCCCGGTACAGCCGTGCCGTGGTCGCCGTGAAGTACCGCGCGTTCTCGTAGGGATTCGAGTAGTGCCCGCCCTGGCCGGCCGTTCCGTCCATCCACTGCAACCCGGGGATGAACAGGTCGGGATCCGCGCCGCCCCGGCACATCGAGCACAGCACCGTCCAGCCGTTGGCCGTCGCCGGGTAGCGAGCCGGATGGTCGGCAGGCAGTTCCACCGTGCCGCTGTGCAGCGGTGCGCGGAACCAGTACTCGTCCGGCCTCGCCCGCTCGCCCGCGCGGTAGATGTTCTGCGCGTTCATGCTCAGCGCGGCGCGACGGCCCGCGGTGTCGGTACCGGAAAGGGTGACCACCCGTTTCCAGACCAGCCGATCGTCCGCCGGGCCGGTGTACTCCGTCCACGCGCCCGGCACCGCGATCTTCGTGCCTTGTACCGCCTGGGTCTTCCACCTGCCGGTCGGGAAGGCGTACCAGTTCTTCTGCCCGGTCAGCCCCGGCTTTTCGGCCTGATAGCTGGTTTTCGTCGCGACCAAGGATTTCTGGTCGACGCGCCGGACGAGATCCTTCGATACCCCGTTGGCGTCGAGGTAACTGAGGTTGTACATCACGTCAGGAGTCGCGCGCACCAGCAAGCGCACCGAAACCGCACCGGCTGTCCGCAGCTTCTCCCCTTCGTCCCAGCCGAGGGACAGGGTCGGCACCACCGCACTGCTGAGAGCCGGAACGCTCAGCGAACCCGGTGAACCTGCGTAGGGGATCATCGCCGCCGCACCCGCGGCGGACACCGTGCGGGCCGCGTTCGCGATGCCGGTGTTGACGGCCCCCACCGGGTCCGGTGATCCGGCCGGGACCGGAATCCGCACCAGGACGGCCTTGCCGCGGACGTCGAGACCGGCGAGATCACTCGTGCCACCCGCGCCGCCGAACACGACCGGCAGCGTTCGTTCACCGGGTGACTTCGCCGTCAGCGTCGGCACGTCGTACGCGGGGTTCAGCACGTTCGAGCCGCCGCCGACGACCTGCATTTCGACCGCGGTCTGGCTCAGCGTCGCGCTGTCCTGCAACGAAATCGCACCTGCGGACGTGGCCGCCGCCGGTGTCACTCGCACATCCCAGCCTGCTCCGCCGGACAGTCCGGCTTCGCCGACGTAGCCGTTGACGCCCGCTCCACCGGGGATCACGCGCCTCAACATCACCGTGCGGTCCCGCAGATCGGTGGGTGTGGGTGTGACCAGTCCCGCCGGCACGGCGCTCGCCGCGTTCAACACGATCTCGGCCGGGGCCGAGACGGCGACCTGCGTCGTGGTCATCGCCGACCAGCGGCGCACGGTCAGCCCGCGCTCCATCACCCAGCCCAGTGCCGAATAGCGTCCGGCGGGAACGAGCACCCGGCCGATTCCGTCGACCAAGCCGATCTGCTGGCTGACCTGGTCGAGGAACGGGTCGTTGCGGTTGCCCGCACCGGCCGAGTCGTCGATCAGCTGGGCCGAAGCGAGCTGAGCCGGGCCGCCCGCCGAGTCCCGTACCCGGATCGTCACCGGGAACAGTTCGGACGCGTTGTAGGTGCTCACGGGCGTCCGCACGGAGTTGGTCCCGTCCGCGGTCGTGGCCACCACTGCGCCGCCGTAGACGCCCGCCACCCCTTCGCTCGGATTCACGGCGAGGTCGACGGTGGTGGTGGATTTCGGCGGGACCGTCAGATCGGACTTCGCCAGGTGCATCCCGGTGCCCGGCTTGGCGCCGTTGTCCCAGGGCTGCACGGTCAGCTTCAGGTTCAGCGCCATCGGCTGCGTCCCGGAGTTGGTGTAGGACAGTTGCCGGACGACCTGCGCCGAGGCGTTGGTCGTCCGCTCGTTGCGACCGAAGCTCGCGACCGCGGTGCCTGTCGCCTTCTGGGAGACCGCCCGTGCGACGTCGAGAAGTCCGGCTCCCTGCTCGTACCACCGGAGGCCGACGTCCTTGGCCGTGGTGACGAGCGTGTTCTTCAGTGCCTGCCCGGTCAGCCCCGGTTGCTGCTGCAGCAGGATCGCCGCGGCACCCGCGACGTGCGGAGTCGCCATCGAAGTACCCGACGCCGCGGTGTAGTTGTCGTCCACCGGGTCGCCCATCGCCGTGTCCGCGGCCCTGGCGGCCACGATCCCGACGCCCGGCGCGGTGATCTCCGGCTTGACCGCGGCGTCCCGCATCCGCGGGCCGCGGCTGCTGAACCACGCGATCTTGTTGTCCCTGTCGACCGCCCCGACCGTGAGCGCGGACGTCGCCGTCCCCGGCGTCGTGACGGTTCGATCGCCCGGCCCGGAGTTCCCGGACGCGACCACGAACAGCGCGCCGGTCTTCGCCGAAAGCGTGTCGATCTGTTCGCTCAACGGGTCGGCTCCGTCGGTGATGCCGGCGCCGAGGCTGAGGTTCACGATCTTCGCGCCCTGCGCGACGGCCCAGTCGATCCCGGCCATGACCTGTGCGGTGTCACCCTCGCCGGAAGCGTCGAAAACCTTGGCCACCACCAGCTTCGCGTCCGGTGCCACGCCCTTGTACCGGCCGCCCGAAGCCGCGCCGGTACCGGCGATGATCGACGCGCAGTGGGTGCCGTGGCCGTAGCGGTCCACGATGTCGCCTTCTCCGCTGAAGTCCGCCGAGGCGATCGTCTTGCCCGCCAGGTCGGGATGTTTCTCGTCGATCCCGGTGTCCACCACCGCGACTGTGGCCCCCTTCCCGGTCCACCCGCCGCTCCACGCCGCGGGCGCACCGACCTGCGCGGTGCTCTTGTCCAGTGCCACCCGGACCTTCCTGTCCAGCCGGACCTGCGAAATCCCTTGGCTCAGAACGGGTTTCCCGGCTGGATCGAACGCGACGAGCGAACGCCAGAAGTCTCCCGTCCCGGCTTTCTTGACCTGCACTCCCACCCCGTTGGCGGTGACGAGCGGGGTGAGTCGCTGGGTTTGCGGGAGCGTCTTCGCCTTCGAATCCAGCGACTGTGCGGACAGGCCCGCCCGGTCGCCGTAGCGCACGATGACGGGGATCGTGGCGCTCGCCGTGTCGTCACGCCGGTCTCCGACGAGCGTGGTGACGTTGAACAGCTCCCGGCCGAGCAAACCCTTGCTGACAAACGGAAGCGCGTCCGACGGATACACCGTCATCCCTTCGGCCGTGCTCGTGATCTGGAACGCCGGGCTCGGCCGGTCCGGCCGCACCGCGGGTTCGACCTGTGCGCTGTCGTGTCCGGCGCCGTCCCGTTCGTAGGTCACGACGTCGCCGGTGAGCAACGTGACACGATGGACGTCCGGCTGACCGGCGGCAGGGGTGGGTCTCGGTACGGCGGCTGTCGCGGCGGTCGCGGTCACCGTCAGCGGGGAGAGTGCGACCAGTGCGGAGACCGCCAGGATCGCCACCGGGTGTCTGGGGTGTCTCGTCAAATGAGGGGAACGGGGGAACATCGAGCCTCACTCTCCTCGGATAGTGAGAAGCGGCCGTGGACACGGCCGCCGCGAAGATGGAGTTTCCCGAGGATGAGGCAGGAGTTGCCGGATGAACACAATTCTCGTTGGCGGTATGTCGCCGTTGGCGAGATACCGCCATGGAAGAGCCCGGACCGCCGACGGCGGCCCGGGCCCGGTCTAGAGGGGTCGGCTCACTGACCCGCGCTGCGCAGCTGCAGCGAGAAGTCCTGCCGGTTGTTGTCGGTGTCGGTGCTCAGGATGTTGCGGGTGTTCGACGCGTTGAGCTGGTCGGTGGCGGCGCTCTCCGGAGACGCGGCCTGACCTTCACGCGCGGGCAGGACCGCGTTGCTGAAGGCGACACCGTCGAGCTTCGTGCCGGCCAGGTTCTGCACCGTGACGCCACCCGTGGTCGGGATGCCGTCGACGCCGGCCAGCGTGAACGGCACGACGTTCGTCTGGTCGGCGATGGTTCCGGAGAAGTTCTGCCCGACGAGCACCACGTACTGGCCGGCGGTGCCCTTCGGCTGCAGAACCGTGCCCGCCGGCATGACGACCGTGTCGGTCAGGATGCCCGACGGCGAGTAGATGCGGACCAGGTAGCCGCTGATGTCCTGCACCTGGCTCGAGATGTTGCGCAGCTCGATGAACTCGTCGAGCTGACCGTTCAGACCGCGGGTCGAAACCTCGTTGACGACCACGGTGGACGAGACGAGCGGCGCGACCTCGGTGCCCTCGGTCTCACCGGCCGCGTTCGCGACACCGCCCGCCATACCCATCGCCAGCATTGCGAATACCGCCGAGGCGCCCAGAATTCGTCGCACGATAAATTCCTTTCAGCTTTTTTGCGGGGGATTAATGTCGGACCGGAATCCTTTCCGCCGGTGCCGACCAGATAAGTATCCGAGAACCGGGGTGCCGCCGGGAAGGGGCCAGTTTTCCGGTACTTTCCCGTCAATCGATAACCGTCCACCGGCGCTCGGGAGCGCTCTTCCGGCGTTGTCCTCTCGCGACCGCGGCAGCGAGTTCGAGCTCCCGGCCGGACGTGTCCAGCACGTCGCTGAGCCACTGCCGCCAGTACGGACCGGGGATACGTTTTCCCCGCTCCCAGCGGGAAACCTCCTCCCGGGTGACACTGTCGTTGCCGGAGAGGGTATGCAACTTCGCGACCAGGTCACACTGTGACCAGCCTTTCGCGATTCGTTGTTCGGCGAGCAGTTCGCACAGCGGGGTCGTATCCCCGCGGTTGCCGTTCGCGGCCACGACCGCACCTTTCCGGTACTGGTGCAAGGAGTTGAATACGGATTGGCTGATGGCCTTCAGTCGAGTGGCAGTACGCAGCCGAAGTCGGCCTTGTTGTTGTCGGTGTCACGACTGACGGCGTCCCTTGCCTGAGCGAAACCGGGACAGGCGAGGGCGGCCTGATTCTCGCGGCAGGGCGACGACGGCGCCCATCCGATGCTGTCGACCTTGGCTCCGCGCCGGTCCAGCAACATCTCGCCGTCCCCGACGATCGCCTCGACGACCATCTGCTGCACGGTTCCGCCGAAGCCCTGTCCGGTGATGAGGAAGTGCTCACCGGCGGGGATCTCGCTCCCGGCCGGCATGGTGGCCAGCTCGACGGGTGCGGCTCCGCCTGTGCACGCTTGAACGGACCAGCCACCGATGTCCAGGGTGGCGCCGCTGGTGTTGTGCAGGTCGATGTAGCCTGCCGGGCCGCCGAGCACCTCGTGGATCTTGGCCGACGAAGACCGGACGGTATCCGGAGCGGGGGTTCCGGCGAGCGCGAGGATCAGGAGCAGGGAACCTGACTTCGTCATGACAGCAACGCTAGAAAAACGATCTCGGCGCCGCAGGATACGGCAGGTACCGAACCTGATCCGGTCTCGGTACTTCCGGTACGTCGCTCACTCGACCGGCCTAGCATCGGTACCCGGCCAGCCGGTCCGCGGCGTATGACTCGCCTTCGCGCGAGGTCGTCTCCAGCCGCGGCAGCGGGTTGCCGCCCGGCCGGAATCGCAGTTCGCGGAAGAGGTCACGCCTGCTGCCGAAGCCCAGCTTCTGCAGGATCCGGCTGACGTAGTTCTTCACCGTCTGCGTCGCGAGGTGCAGCTCTTCGGCGATCTCGTCGTTCGACCACCGGTACAGGATCAACGCGAGGATCTCCTCCTCCCGCCCGGTCATCAGGCTCGCGTACTGCACGGCTTCGGTGACCACCGGCGGGGTTCCGCCGGCCTGCAGGCACACCCGCTGACCGGCGAGAGTGGAGCGTACCGCCGACAGCACCTGGCCGACGCCGGCGGACTTGTGCACGAAGCTGTCCGCGCCCGCGTTCAGCGCCGTGGCGATGGCCGAAGGCGAGGCGTCACCGGCGAAGACCAGGACGGTCACGCGCTCGAAATGCTTCTTGACGAACCGGCAGATCGCGGTCCCGGCGGGTTCGCCCCAGATCGACAGCTCGGTGATGACCATGTCGGGATGGCTTTTTTCGCACTGCCACAACGCTTCCGGCTCGCTCGCGGCTTCGGCCACCGCCTCCACCCCTGCCGAATCCTGCAACAGCCTGCTGAGCGCGTATCTGATGAGGGGCTGATCGTCTACTACAAGCGTGGTGACGCGGTTCATGGTTCCCCTTGGGTGTTTGACGGGCGCCCGGCGTGGCCCGGGCCGTGCGGTCGGCCCGGGCCGGGCGGTGCCCGCATTCGCCGAGAACAGGGTCGCTCGCTCGGGCGATCCGTCAAACCGACCGCCGCGGCGACGTCGGTACTCATTTTCGCCGAATCCTCTTTCGTCGCGGTCCGGCATGGATCTTCCCTCTTCTCCTCGCGGGTGAGGACCAGCAATCGGGTGACAAGGGAGAAATGGTGCCGAACGAGGTGGCCGGATTTGGGCCGGACGGCGGAACGGGGATACAGATTCCGAGCGCGCCGCACTGGACACGTGGAAAGCCGTGGCCTGGTCGGGCTGTCAAGCTTCACTTGGGGAAGGATGATCCTATGGGCTCGGTTTCATTCGGTTCCCGCCGGATGCCGAACCGGCGATCGGCATATCGGGTCGCGCCCGTTCATCGTACTGGCTTGGTTCTTTTCGTTGAAAAACTCGCCGAGATCGGGTTTTCGTGATCTTGTCTGATAACGCCATCGGGAAGTGATATTTCGTGGATCCGCTTCCGGTAAAGGGTTCATACCTCGCGCTTCGGTGACGAAGTGCGATCGCCTGCCGTCGGGCGTCTGGCCGGTCAGCCGATCGGTCCCGCTCAGAGCACGTGCATCCGAACGGGAAGCTTCCCGGTGGGTGCGAATCCGAACGCCTGCCGGGGCGGGCCCGCGTCGCCGGGCGATCGGCGATGACTTCCGCGGGTGAAAATTCTTGGACGTCCGGACAAGTTACCGGCGTCGGCGTGATCGCGCGTCGTGGGCCCGGTTTCGCCGTTCGTCAGCGATCATCTCGAGTGCGGCGATGCCGTTCTGCCATTCCGGCGTGGCGGTTTCCGTAGCTGTGGCGATCCGGTCGCCGGATTGTTCGGGTGCGGGCCGGAATTGGATGAGGAATCTTTCGATACCGCGAATCGGTTGGTCTCCCGCGGTGGTTGCCGCGTCCTCCAACGCACGTCTGGTGCGGTCACGATCAGTCGTGTGGACGCGCACATCGTAGGTGCCGGGCGCTTCGAGATCGAAGGTGCCGAAAATCTCTTCGCGTGCGGGGTTCCAGGTGTTCAGTCTGCCGCTGGAGAAGTGGCAGCGGCCTTGTCGATGAAGGTCCCAGCCGGGGTCGAGGGTGGAGGGTGTGATGTCCCAGCGCTGGAGTAGCGCTTCGACGACATGCCATTCTCCCGAAGCGCCGCAGACAGCGATCTGGTCGTCGGTGGTGAGCAGCCAGTCGCCGGGCCCGCGAAAGGTGGGGATTGTCGGCCACTCAAGGGCTTCGTCCTCGATGAGGAAGTGCCCTTCGACGATCCTGACCTGGACGGTGGACTGAACGAGCGGCCGACTCATGGGGCCAATCTATAGTGTCGACGTAGTGAGGGTAAGGCGAATTTGTTGTGGTCGCGTGGAAACGCTAGATCCAAGAGCGCGTTTCGTTCACGGCTTCCTTTTTCCGGAGCGCTTCCTCCAGGCTGATGTCGAGCCGGTTCGCGATGGCGCAGAGGTAGATGAGGACGTCGGCCAGCTCTTCGTCGACACTGCCGATGATCGAAGTGGTGCCGGTGCGCATATTCTGATGTTTGCGAATGGCTTTGAATAATTCGCCGACTTGCTTCGCCGAGAAGCAACGACTGGTGTACCACGTCGTGCGAGCTGAATCCGCGCTCGTCTTCCATCTCGGCGACATAGCAGTTGAACTGCGGCAAGTGTCGAAAGGGCCGGTACCACGCCAGGACTTGCGGGACGTTAGCAGCAGGCGGGAATGAGGGGAACTTTCGCCGCATTGCGCGCGGGAAAGGTTCCCTTCACGTCACCCTGCTGGGTCCCGGTGCTCCAGGTCGCGCTATGTCACTGTCCTGAAGGCCCCCTTCAGGACGTTGAACGTCTTCAAAGGGGCCTTCACGACCGCGGTACCGACCCCGGAGTGTCCCCAATGTGGCATTAGGGACACTCAACGTCCCCAATGCCACATTGGGGGCACCTCAACGAAATGACACGTTTGCCTTACCCTGGGCACAACGACCGGACATGTTGTCCTTTGTGGACAGTAGAGATCGCGACCGGCTCCCGTTGGGTCAGTTCAGACCGTGCCGCGAAGTTCCCTACTGCGAAGAAGGCTTGCTGTCAGGGACCGTTGTGGATGAGCGAGGCCCACAGATCCGGGCGGTCCGGGTGTTCGGCGCGCAGGTCGAGAGTGGCCCGCCGGACGGCGTGGGCGGCGGAGTCGGCGGACGGCGTTCCCTCCAGGTGCCGGTAGATCTCGCGGGCGGTGGTGGCGGCGATGTCGTCGGCGATCGGCCACAGGGTGGCGATGACGTGGCGGAAGCCGGCCAGCTGGAACGCCGACGCCAGGTGCAGTGATTCGTCGGCCTGGGTGATGCCCGGGTTCGCGGTCGAGCAGGCGGACAGGTAGGCCAGTTCGGCGTCGGCCAGCCGCAGGCGGCTGATGTCGGACAGCGTCAGGATCTCGTCGTGGAGCCGGATTCCACCGCGGGAAGGGACGAGCAGATCGGCGTCGGCGTGACAGGCGAAGTGGGCCCACGTCGCTTCGCGCAGTGAGGTGAGTACGGCGTCGGCCGTGGCGTGTTCGTCGATCAGCAGCGGCAGATCCGGGTGGGTGCCGTGGAGGTGTTCCGCCTCGCTGACGGTGGCGGGCAGGGGCGTCGCGCCCGGGACGTCGCGGACGGCGACGGTCAGTTGCCGGCGTTCGGCCGACGGCGGGCGGGATCGGGCGTGGGCCAGCGTGCGCAGGGTCGCCGTGTAGGAGGAGACCACGGCGTCCAGCGCGCCCGGTTCGCCCGGATGCCCGGCGGCGTGCCACGGGAACAGGCCGAGCAGGTCGGTCGGCATCCACCACAATCGGCGTGTGCCGGGTAGCGCGGCCAGGATCGGGGCGACGGCCACGTCCCACAGCCAGCCGACGATGTCCGGGACGACCCGTCGCCGGCGCAGTGCGGCGGCGAAACCGCTTTGCTGGTTGACGTCGATGAGCTGCTGGACCCGCTCGTGCAGTCCGTCGCCGCCGAGGCCGGGCAGGCGGACGAGGATCGGGTCGCCGGTGGCCGTGACGATGATCGCTTCGCCCTGGCGGAGATTCGTGTTGACCAGGACCACCGCGCCGTCGGCCGCCGCCGTCCGCAGTTCGGGGAAAGCCGCTGTGGCGAAGACGCCGACGTCGAGTTCGGCGGCCAGCAGGATGCCCCGGCCGCGTTCGGCGGCCTCGACGGCGCCCGCCGGATCGTCGACGGCGCAGTGCGCGGCGATACTTTCCCGCACCAGCCCGGTGTACTGGCCGATCCGGTATTCGCGGTCGCGCCAGTCCGCGCCCGACTGCGGGAGCGACGCCAACAGCGCGGTGGCCGAGTCCAGCAGCGCCGTGGCGCGGAGGTGGTCACCGAGCACCGTCGCCACCCGGCCCGCCACGTGATACGAGCGCACCTGCTGCGTCATCGAAGCCGTGGCCGCCGATTCGACGATCACGTCGATGAGGGGGCCAAGGCGATTTTCGCCCAGGGGACGGCCTGTGGTGTCGGCGAACTGGTGGTGCGCCTGGCCGAGGTTCGCGGAAACCAAGGCCAGTTCGGGATGGCCGGTCTCCAGGCACGCCAGCGCCTGCTCCTGGAACTCGATACCGCGCCGCATGTCCGCCACGTCGGCGGAATGCCGGTGCCGGAGCTGGTAGACGGTGTTGAGTTCGGACAAGCAGCGGTGACGGGTGGGGTGATCGGCGGGCAGCGTGTCCAGCGCCAGATGGGCGAGTTCGATCGCCCGGTTCAGGGTGGCGATGTCGCCGTGGTGCTTGAACTGTTCCCGGTACGCCGCGGACACCATCCGGACGGTGACGATCCGCGTCGGATCGTCGGCGGGGATGGCGGCCAGCGCCTGCTCACCCAGATCGATGGCGTGTGCCCGGTCGGCGGACGCCTCCGTGTGCTCCGCTCGGCTCCGGTAGGCGACGCAGAGATTGGACAGGGACGTGATGCGGCTCGGATGACCGTCGGGCAGCAGCGCGAGCGCTTCCTCGTCGACGTCGATGGCCTGCTGGAGATCCGACAGCAGACCGGTGTCCCCGTAGAGCCGTTGCAGCGCCGGGCTGAGATTGCCCAGCGCGCTCGCCCGGTCCGGCGAACCGGCCGGGCTCGCCGCCACCGCCTGCCTGCCGTAGTCGATCGCGCGCCGCAACTGGGCAGGCTCCTGTGTCGCCTCGTAGAGGTGGCGACACGCCAGGTTGAGCATGGACGCCGGGGTGGCCCGGCGCGCGTCGCCATCGGGCAGCGACGCCAGGGCCCGCTCACCCGACTCGACGGCACGGCGCAGGTCGGCGACGTCGCCGAGCCGTTGGTATCGCTCGCGATACAGCACACACAGGTCGGTCAGCGGCTTGGGCAGATCCGGTGCCGCCGTGAGGGCCCGCTCCTCGAAGTCGATCGCGCGCCGCAGATCTTCGACGTCGCCCAGCCGCTCGTACCGGCGGAAGTGGATCGCGCCGACACTGGCCAGACTGCTCGCGTGCTCCGGGTCTCCGGCGGGGATGAGGGCCAACGCCTGCTCGGCACAGTCGATCGCGGTGCTCAGGTCGCCGAGGTCACCGGTCCTGATCGATCGCTCGCAATAGGTGTCGGCGAGATTGGACAGGCTCGCCACGCGCCGCGGGTCGTCTTCGGCACACGAGTTCACCGCAGTCGTGGTCAGTTCTATCGAGCGGGTCAGATCCGGAATCGCGTCGGTCCGCGCGTACCTGGCGCGGAACACCACGCCGAGATTCGACAGGATTCCCGCGAGTTCCGGATGATCCGGGGCGAGGAGCCGGATCGCGCGTTCCCCGGTTTCGACGGCCCGTTCCAGATCGTCCATGCGACGGCTACGCCGGTAACGCCACTGGAGACCCACGATGAGCAGCGCCATCCGGCTGCCGGCGCGTGGATCGTCGGCCGCGGTGGCCGCCGACAGCAGCATGATCCCGGCGTCGAGCAACCGCGGATCGGGGGAGCGTGAGCCTGCCAGCAGCAGATCACGTCCGATCTCGGCCTGAGTGTCCGCGTCGGCGGCAGGGCCGATGAGCGCTCGCACCGGCTCGGGCAGCGCGGCCGGTTCGGCCGCCACCCGGGAGAGAAAGACCAGCGCCCTGGCCAACTCCGCGTACTTGGCGTCCGTGGTCAGAACGGAGCAACGGAAGAAATGCCACCAGCCGAGCACCTGGCACGCCGTGGCCCAGTGGTCGTCGGCGCCGGACAGCGCGAGCGACGTCAAAGCATCCGCGTCGGCCGTGGCCGCCGTCGTGAACAACTTCTCCGGCTCGCCCGATCTTTGAAAGTCGGTCAGCAGCCCGGACAATCGGTTCAGCGCCTCGTAATGTGCCACCAGCCGATACCGTACCCCCAGAAGCGCAGGAAAAGGGACAAAGAGGGGAAGAACCGGATGGATGACGCCGAACGGCAAGTGGTGGCCCGGTTCTGTCTCGATCTGCCGGATCTGCGTGCCGAGGTCGCGCGGCTCGACGAGACGAAACACGGGCAATTGACCCGGATAGAGCGGGCCGCGGCCGAGGGCAGGCCGATCTCCGGCCTGCTCACCCGGTACTTCGGCATCGACCCGGCCACCGGAAACCGTTCGCTGCACGGCGGATTGCCCGGCGCCGGCACCGGCCGGGCACACGAGGAACTGTTCGGCTGCCCGCAAGGCCATTGTTCGCGCGAGGAACGGCCCGTTCCCGCCGGGCCGGTGCCCCGTTGCCGGCTGACCGACTCGGCGATGAAACGCCTTCGATGAGCGACTTCTTCAAGGAACTGGCGAAGACCCTCGCACAGCGGTGGATCGGGCTGTTGTTCGTACCCGGCGCGCTGTTCGTCGCCGTCGCGCTCGTCGGTGTCCGGCTGGGGCACGCGCACGCGCTGGACCTCTCGATGGCGTCGCAGGTGTTCACGACGGCGGCGACGTCCATCGCCGGCCGGGCGGGCACCGTGCAGGCGGTCGTGCTCGTCGCGGCACTGCTCGCGGCGGCCGGTGTCGGTCTGCTGGTCCAGGCCATGGCGCCGGTCACCCGCACCCTGTGGCTGGGCCAGTGGCCGGGAACGATCCTGACGGCCCGGCGGGTCCGGAGGTGGGAACGGCGCCTGCGGCACCGGCAGGAGCTGGAGGCCGCGCAGCCGTCGGAAGCCCGAAGCGCCTCGACGCAGGACGAGATCGACCGTGCCACCGCGCGGATGAACGCGGTCGCGATGGCGCGACCGGGCAGGCCGACCTGGATGGGGGACCGGATCCACGCCGTCGAGGCGATCGCGGCCGGGCGGTACGGCCTGGATCTTCCGTTCGCGTGGCCCCGGTTGTGGCTCACCATGCCGGAGACCGCGCGGGCCGAGATCTCCGCCGCCAACGGGGCGTTCGCGGCGGCGATCACGGTCGCCGGCTGGGCTTGGCCGACGCTGCTGCTCGGCGCGCTGTGGTGGCCCGCACTCGTGATGGCGGTGGTGATCGGCACGACGGGCTGGGTCCGCGGCCGGTCCGCGATCACCGATCTGACCTCGCTGGCCGAATCCGCGCTCGACCTGTACGGCTGCGCGCTGGCGACCGCCGTCGGCGTCGAGACCCGGCGCTCGACAGGGCCGATGGAGGTCGACGAGGGCGCGCAGGTGACCGCGATCTTCCGCAAGGGCCGCTGAAATGGCGGGCGACAACGAGGTCGGGCGACGGCCCCTGACGAGTTACGTCGGCCGCGCGGACGAGGAGAACGAGGTCCGGCGGCTGCTCGGCGTGGGGCGCCTGGTCACTTTGACCGGCGCAGGCGGCGTGGGCAAGACACGCCTGGCCGCTCAGGTCGCCAGTTCGCTCACCCGGGCTTTCCCCGGCGGCGTGGCTGTCGCCGGACTGAGCGAGCTGCGGGACGGACGTCTTGTCGCGCGCACGGTCGCCGACAGCCTCGGCCTGTACGACACGGCGGCGCGGACCGACACCGACGCCGTGGTGTCGTACCTGCGGTCTCGCCGCTCGTTGCTGCTGCTGGACAACTGCGAACATCTCCTCGACGGCAGCACGGGCCTGATCACGGCGTTGCTGCGCGACTGCCGGGACCTCGTCGTCCTGGCCACCAGCCGGTGCTCGCTGGGGATCGCCGGTGAGCAGGTCCTGACGATCCAGCCCCTGGCCGTGCCGCCCGAAGAGATCGGGACACCTGCCGAGGCGCTCGCGTTCGGCGCGGTACGGCTGTTCGTGGAGCGGGCAGGCAGTGTCCTGCCCTCGTTCGAGGTCACCGAAAGCAATGCCGCGGATGTCGTCCGCCTCTGCCGGCGGCTGGACGGGCTGCCGCTGGCGATCGAACTCGCGGCGGCCCGGATCCGCGTCCTGTCGCCGTCGCAGATCGCGGACCGGGTCGAGCGGAATTCGAGCGTGCTGGCCACCGGTCTCCGGCTGTCTGTCGAGCGGCACCGGACGCTGCGCGCCACCATCGAATGGAGTCATTCCCTGTGTGACGAGGCCGAGCGGACGGTCTGGGCACGCTGCTCGGTGTTCGCCGGGCAGTTCGACGTGTCCGCCGCCGAGGACGTCTGCGGTCCACTCGGAGCCGGGTCGGCCGTGCTGGACGCGGTGGACGGGCTGGTCGACAAATCGGTACTGGCCCGCGTCGACGGCACGGACAGGGTCCACTACCGGATGCTCGGCCTCCTCCGCGAATACGGTGGGCACCGGCTCGCCGATTCCGGTGAAGAGCCCGCCGTGGCGAGGAAGCATCGCGACCACTACGCCCGGCTGATCGAGCAGGCCGCCGACACGTGGTTCGGACCCGGACAGGACGAGACCGACGAGCGGTTGACGGCCGCGCACGCCGACCTCCGTGAAGCGCTGTCATGGTCGCTTCGCACCCCTGGGGAAAGCCCGGTGGCGCTGGAGATGGCCACCGGGATGATCGAATACTGGGTGGCCCGTGGTGCCGCCTGGGAAGTGCGTGACTGGATCGACCGCGCGCTCGCCTCGGCGGGACCCGAGACTCCGGGCCGGGCCAGGGGCCTGGCGATCGCGGCCCTTTGCGCGGCGCTGCACGCGGATCTGCCGCGTGCCCGGGAGCGGCTGACCGCCGCCGAGGCGATCGAGGACGACAACGCCGCGCCCTACGTCGCCCACGCGCGGGCCTTCGTGCTGATGCTGTCCACCGAGCCGAACTCACTGGCCCACGCGGCGGAGGCGGTGCGGGTCTTCGGTGAACGGGGCGATGTACGACGCCAGATGCATCCGATGTTCCTGCAGGGGGTCGCGCTGGCCTACCGAGGGGACCTTCCTGGAGCGCGGACGCTGCTGGGCTCGATGCGCTCGCGGTGCGAGGAGGCGGGGGAGAACCGGTATCGCTCCATGGCCTTGTTCGGGCTGGGGGTCGCCGAGGTCGGCTTCGGCGGCGATCTCGACGACGGCGAACGGTTCATCCGCTCCGCGCTGGAAATCGATCTCCGCGCGTCCGACGTGCTGTCCGCGGCGTACCGGGTGGACGGGCTGGCCTGGGTGTCCGCGCGGCGCGGGGAATGGGTCCGGGCGGCGGAACTGTTCGGGACCGCCGCGACACTCTGGGACCGCTGCGGCGCCGAGCCCGATGTCGCCCTCGCGGCGACCCGCCAGACGTTCCACGGGGCCACCCGGGAAGCGTTGGGGGCGAGTGAGTTCGACGCGGCGTTCTCCTTGGGACAGCGGCGGAATCCGCATGAGGCCCTGGCCGGACCGCTCGCTCACCCGGAGAGCGAGCGGTCCGTTCTTCCACCGCTGACGCGGCGGGAGTCGGAGATCGCGCGGCTGGTCGCGGCCGGGCTGAGCAACCGGGAGATCGCGGCCCGGCTGGTCATCGCCCGGCGCACCGTGGAGACGCATCTGCAGCACATCTCGCACAAACTCGACCTCACCAACCGCACCCGGCTGGCCGTCTGGGTCGCCGGGCACGAGCCGCTGTGACCTCCGGGTTCTCGGAGGCCACAGCGGGCGAGTGCTCAGCCGAGCGGGCAGGTTCCCCGGTACTCGGCGATCTTCGGATCGTCAGCCGGAAGCGGGCACAGGAACTGGTCGTACCTGGTGTCTTCGTCCACGAAGCGTTTCAGCCACGAGATACTGTATTTGGCGATGGTGACATTCGGCTGTGTCGGCGCCATGTGGCCGACGCCCGCCAAAAGCAGATACGCCTTGTCCAAGGACGCGGAAAGGCTTTGGTAGAACGGGCGGGAATGCGTTCCGTCCGGCGCGATGAAATCGTTCTGGGCACTGACGACGAACGTGGGGACCTTGACGTCTGAGAACGTCGTGTTCGGGTTCCAGCCCGTCAGCGGGATGGCCGCCTTCAACGTCGGTGCCTTCTGGGCCGCGATCAAGGAACCGCCGCCACCCATCGAATGCCCCATGACGGCGAGCCGGGACGGGTCGACGCGGCTTTTGGCCTTGCTCGTGTCGGTGACGTAGCGCAGCGCCGCGAGCAGCTGCTCGGACCGGTTGTCAGGGGTGTCCCAGGTGCTCTTGGTCGAGAACGTGATGACGACGAAGCCCTGGGACGCCAGCCGCGGGCCGTACCAGGCGATCGCCCCCTCCGTTTCCAGGAAACCGGGCGCGACGGCGATCGCGCCGAACGTGCCCTGGCCGGTGTCTGTCGGGTAGCAGATCGTCCCGCCGCCGAAACCCTGCCCGGCCGGGACCTGCTCGGTGGCTGTCCGGAACGAGCCGCGATCCGCCTCGATACCGGCCTTCGTCGGAGCCGGTCCGCGCGCATAGGGACTTTCCTCGACGGCGGCACCCGACGTCCCCGGCACCGCCACCAGAAGTGCGATCACCGCACCCAGCACCCCGGCGGCCCACTGTGGTCCACGCTTCATCGCGCATGTCCTTTCGGAAAAGCCGTTCCGAGGCCGGAACGGCTTTCCAGGTATAGCGGAATCGCGACAGGACACGCGTCGTGGAAACTACCGATAACCGGCCGGATATTCCCGGCCTTCTCGAAACTATTATGCGAAGGCGAATTCGCCGGCTTGTGATTGTCATCCCGGTGACAGGACGCGACCTCGGTCGGGTGGGCCGCCGGGGTCCGGGGCGGCCCATGCGCGAAGCATGCCCGCCGGCGCGATCACGGCGCTAGCCACTGCGCGCAGTCGACTGGCCGAAAAGCGAACGGCCGGGCGCCTGGGGGTGCGGGCCGCTGACCCGAATGCCTCGGCGATCGGGTGAAGAATGTGCGGGTACGCCTTTTTCCCTGCCGCCGGAAATGGCCGGGTATCGGCATCGAGATGAGCGCCTTGGTCGAAATGGAGCAATGCTCACGAGTTATAGGTCGGGGCACCGCGCAGCTGGTAATTGCGGCGCACGCTGGTCCCCTTGCTGAGGTCGGCGCCGTACACGTGCAAGGTGATGGCGACGGTGTCGCCGGCGTTGCGCACCTGGTGGATGTCGTCGGGCGGTGCGACGCCGCTGACCGAGCCCGCCGGGCGTTGCCGCTGGGCTGTCCTGACCAGTCTGTCGCCGTCGATGTCGAAGATGTTCTCCGTCTCGGTTCCTTGGAGGACAAGGAAAGTGCACCACACCAGATGGTCGTGGATCTCGGTGAGCTGGCCGGGCCGCCAGACCAGCGCGGTGATCGAGAAGGCGGACTCGGCGTGCAGCGTGGTGCGGGTGTACCCGGCGGCGGACCCCTCTCGTTCCGCCTCGGTGAGGAGCAGCGGAGTGGGCCGGAGCTCGGTGAGAACCGACGCCACGGCCTGTGCGGTGGCGTGGGGTTCGGCGCTTCGCCCGGTGCACTGACGAAGCCTTTTAATCAGTTCCGCGAGGCCGGGTCTGACTTCGGCGGGCGCGACGGTCATTTGTGTTCTCCTTCCGGTCGCTTCCCATCGTGGTCCGCTGTTCGCCGGGCGTCCAATGACGACGTTCTTTCGCTTTCATAGGTACTCTTTATGTATGCTGAATCTGGTCCAGCTCACGGTGTTGGCGGCTGTCGCCAGACACGGTTCGATGACCGCGGCGGCGAAGGAACTGCATTACACCCAACCGGCGGTGAGCCACCATCTCGCGAGGTTGGAAGCCGCCACCGGCGCGAGGCTGATCCAGCGGATCGGCCGCGGTATCCGGCTCACCCCGGAAGGGAAGCTGCTCGCCGCCCGCGCGGCCGAGATCGTCGGCCGGGTCGAAGGCGCCGAGGTCGAGCTGGCCGCGCAGGTCGGGTTACGCGCCGGGCGGGTCCGGCTGGCCGGGTTCCAGTCGATCCTGAGCACCATCGTCCCCGGGGCGGCCGCCGCGCTGGCCCGAGCCCATCCCGGGATCGAATTGGGGCTGGTCGACGAACAGCCGGGCGAAGCGCTGCGCATGCTGCGGGAAGGGCAGATCGACGTCGCCTTGATCTTCCGGTACGCCGATACGCCGCGCGAGGAACACGGGCTGCGGCTGGTCCATCTGCTCGAAGACCCGATCTATCTGATCTCCAGCGAACCGGGGCAGACCGTCGCCGATCACCGTGATTCCACCTGGATCGGCGGCTGCGGCCGATGCCAGGACGAGCTGGTCACGATCTGCGGACGAGCCGGGTTCGCCCCGCGTATTTCGCTGGTCAGCGACGACATCGTCGTCATGCAGGCGCTGGTCGCCGCCCGGATGGGGGTCACCACGCTGCCCCGGCTGGCGCTGCGCGCGCACCGGCTGCCGGGAATCCACGCCACCGAACTGGCCGAGGATCCTCGCCAGATCTACGCCGTCACGTACGGCGATCCGCCGGATCCGCCCGCCGCCGCCGCGCTCATCCACGCGCTGCGGAGCAGCGTTCACGCCTGACGATTCGCCAGGACCCGCTCGACGGAAGCCCCGATCGCCAGCAGTCTCCGGTCTTCGCCGAGAGCGCCGTCGAGCGCCAGCCCGGCGGGCAGGCCGTTCCGGTCGCGCCCCATCGGGACGGTCAGGCCGGGGAAGCCCGCGATGCTGCCGTGCTGGCAGTTGCGGATGAAGGTCGGGAACGTCGGGACCACGCGTCCGCGGTGGACGAAGTTCCCGACGGCCGAGAACTCCTTGGCCGTCGCCGGTGTCGTGGGGAACCCCAGGGCGTCGATGCCGTTCTCGCCGAAGATCCTCGTGTACGTGTGGCGCAGGTCCGAGCGGGTGGCGAGGGCCGCCTCGTAGACGGCCGGATCGACACCCGGTACGACCGACTCGGTGAAGATCGCGCGGACGTCGGGTGCGGCGACCTTGTGGACGAGTCGCTCGAACGACACGTCGGGCACGTACCGGTCGAGGTAGGACCGGAGCCCGGTGCCCGCTTCGTGGATCACCAGGGGCATTCCCTGATCCGCGCCGAGTTCGGCCAGCCGGGTGTCGTCGACCGGCACCAGGGTGACCCCGGCCGCGCGCAGACGGGCAAGGGTGGCCAGCCACAGTTCTTCGACTTCCTCGTCCAGATCGCCGGTCGAGAAGCCGTGCGGCACGCCCAGCCGGATCTCCGACGGCGAGATCTCGGCGAGGGCTCCCGGCTCCTCGGCCGCGAGCACCGAGTCGAGGAGCGCGAGATCGGCGACCCCGCGGGCGATCGGCCCGGCCGTGTCCCGGGTGTGGCTCAGCGGTGTCATGCCGTCGGAGGGGTAGCGGCCCGTGGTGGGCCGGAAACCGCAGACCCCGTTGAGCGCGGCGGGAACGCGCACCGACCCGCCGGTGTCGGTGCCCAGGCCCGCCGGGACGATTCCCGCCGCGACGGCGACCGCTGTCCCGCCGCTGCTGCCCCCGGCGAAGCGGAACGGGTCGCAGGCGTTGCGGACCGGCCCCACCGGTGTCGTGTCGCAGGTGATGCCGAACGCGAGCTCATGCATGGTCGCCTTGCCGAGGACGACGGCGCCCGCGTCGATCAGGCGCCGGACCACGCTCGCGTGCTCGCGCGGGACGTGGTTCGCCAGCGCCGGGGTGCCCGCGGTGTTCGGCATACCCGCGACGTGGATGTTGTCCTTGACGACCAGCGGAACGCCCGCCAGCGGTCCGGCCGATCCCGGTGAGTGGTCCTCCGGTGCCAGATGGGCGATGGCGTGGAGATCTTCGGCTTCTTCCGCGCGTGAGCGGCTTTCCGCGGCTCTCCAAGACCCCATCACGGCCGTCAGCCTAGCGTGACAAGGACCACAGTTGTCGATAAGGACAATCATTTTCATTAAGCTCCGGCCGGGCTTTACCCGTCCACCAGAAAGGTCGACCGTTCATGAACCCCGGCCCCTCGCTGCACATCCTCACGCGTACGGACCTGCACAACCTCGAGCTCACCCCGCACGAGGCGATCACGATGGTCGAAGACGGCTATCTGGCCTACGCGTCCGGAGCGTCGCGCAACCCGGCGAAGCTGATGATGCCGATGCCGGATCCCGCGCGGGACGCCGTCGCGTACTCGATGCTCGGCTACGACGGCTCCCTCGAACAGGCCGCGTTCAAGACCAGCTACCGGCAGGGTGGCACGTCGGCCGAGAAGTACTACACGACGATCACCCTCTACGACGACACCACCGGCCTGCCGTTCGCGCTGATGGACTGCCACCGCGTCGGTGCCACCCGCACCCCCGCCAGCACCGCGCTGATCGCGCGTTCCTGCGCCCGGCCGGGCGCGCGGTCCGTGCTCATGGTCGGCACCGGCGCGCAGGGGATCCGGACGCTGCCGTACCTGCTCACCGCGGTGCCGGAGCTGGACCGGTTGCGGCTGTTCGGCACGCATCCCGACGGTCTTCGCGACAGTGTCGCCGCGATGGAGGACCGGTTCCCGGATAGGGAGGTCGAACTCGTCGACGACGTGGAGGCCGCGGCGCGCGAGTCCGACATCGTGGTCGCCGCCTCCGGCCGGGCCGCGCATCCGAAGATCCGGCTCGGCTGGCTGCCGCCGGGCGGGTTGCTGATCTCGGTCGCCAGCAAGGGAGTCCAGGAGGGCACGCTCGCCGAAGCCGACTACACCGTGGCCACCAGCGGCGCGCAGGTCGAAGTGACCGGACGGCGGATGGCGGGCCCGGACGGCGTCTTCCGTGTCGACGCCGAACTTCCCGAGATCCTCGCCGGCCGCGCGCCCGGCCGTCGGGGCGCCGAAGACCGGGTGTTCGCGTTCAGCAGCGGCATGATCATCACCGACATCCCGGTGGCGCACGCGCTGGCCGCCCGCGCCATCGCGGCGGGCCGCGGCCGCGAGGTGGCACTGTGGACCTGATCGACACCCTGTCCCCGCCCCTGCCCGCGCTCGAACGTCCCTGGGCGCACCGGCTGCGTGGCTCGGAGACGCTGTGGGAGATCGCCCGCGGCCTCGGCGGCGGCCCGTTCCACGTGCTCCATCCGGCCTCCTTCGCCGACAACCTCGGGGAACTGCTCGCGGCGCTCGCCGCCGAGCGTGTCGAGGGCACCGTCTACTACGGGAAGAAGGCGAACAAGGCGGCGGCGTGGCTGCGGGAATGCACCCGGCCCGGCACGGGGGTCGACGTCGCGAGCGTGCCCGAACTGGTGCACGCCCTCGGCAACGGGGTGCGCGGGGAGGCGATCGGGGTGACCGGCGCCGCCAAGCCGGACGGTCTCCTCTGGCTCGCCTTGCGGCACCGCTGTCTCATCGCGGTGGACGCGGCCGACGAACTGGAACGCGTCGCGCGGCTGGCCGCGGAACTCGGCGAGACGGCCGAAGTGCTGCTGCGCGTGCGACCGCCGTCCGCGCCGGAGAGCAGGTTCGGCTTCGCCCCCGAAGCGCTGGCCACGGCTGTGCGGCACTGCGCGGGCCCTGTCGTCTTGCGGGGTTTCTCGTTCCACCTCGACGGCTACGACGTCGTGCCGCGGGCGGAACTCGCCGCGTCCCTGATCGAGCTGTGCCACGACGCCCGCGCGCTCGGGCATCCCGCGTCGAAGATCAGTATCGGCGGCGGGATCGCGGTGTCCTATGTGGACGCCGAGGACTGGGCGCGGTTCGAATCCGGCAGGCACGACGGCTGGTTCCACGCCTCCCGCAACCCGGCGCGGACCTATCCGTACCACCAGACGCCGACCGGCGCGGCCATGGTCACCGCCGTCCTGCGGCACGAGATCGCCGGGAAGCCGCTCGCGGAACGTCTGCGGGAGTCCGGGATCGAGCTCCTGCTCGAACCCGGCCGGGCCCTCGTCGACGGCGCCGGGTTCTCGGTCTTCCCGGTGCTGGGCTGCAAACCCGCCGGAGACCACTTGATCACCACGGTCGCGGGCCTGTCCATGAGCCTGTCCGAACAGTGGAAGGGCAGTGAGTTCCTGCCCGATCCGGTCCTCGTGCGCCAGGACGGCCCCGGCGGCGCACCGGTGCGCACCGTCGTCGCGGGGTCCAGCTGCATGGAGTACGACGTGCTGACCTGGCGCGCGGTGGAGCTGCCCGCGCGGCCGAGGACCGGCGACCTGCTCGTGTACCCCAACACGGCCGGCTACCAGATGGACAAGAACGAGAGCGGGTTCCATCAGCTCCCGTTGCCGCCGAAGGTGGTTCTCGACGGCGACCGCTGGCACGTCGACACCGACCACCCGATCCAGGAGATCCGATGACGATCGTCCAGCGCGCGTCCGACCTGATCGGGGGCACGCCGTTGCTGGAGCTCGCGCGCACCGGTACCGGGACGCGGCTCCTGCTCAAACTCGACCACCTCAACCCGACCGGCTCGTGCAAGGTGCGCATGGCCAGGCGGATGATCGACGACGCGGAACTCGAAGGCAGGCTGCGGCCGGGCGGGCACATCGTCGAGCCCACCTCCGGCAACACCGGGAACGGGCTCGCGCTCCTCGCGCTGGAACGCGGCTACCGGTTCACCGCCGTCGTCGACCACCACGCCGCCCGCGACAAGCTCCGGATGCTGCGCGCGCTGGGCGCGGAACTGGTGTTCGTCGACTGCCCGCCGGGCGGCGGGGTCAGCTCGGTCCAGCGGCGACGGGTCGCGGCCCGGATCGCCGCCGAAACCGGGGCTTACCATCCCGATCAGCACAACCATCCCGGCAACGGCAACGGCTACGCCGGGCTGGCGCGGGAACTGGTGCGGCAGCTCGGCGCCGTCGACGTGCTCGTCGCGGCGATCGGCACCGGCGGCTCCCTGTGCGGGACCGCCCGCGCCCTGCGCGAGGCGGGAGCGGGCACCCACGCGGTGGCCGTCGAACCGGTCGGCTCGATCATTTTCGGTGGCGCGCCGGGGATCTACCACCAGACCGGGGCGGGCAGTCCCGCCGGATTCCCGGTCGGGGACAACGTGGACCGGTCGGTGATCGGCGAAGCCTGCCGCGTGTCCGACAGTGACGCCTTCGCCGGGGCACGGGTCGTCGCCCGGCGCACCGGCGTGCTGGTCGGCGGGACCACCGGCGGCGCGATCCACGTCGCGCTGCGGCGGCTTTACGCGTATCCGGCCGGAAGCGTCGTCGTGGTGCTGTGCAACGACGCCGGGGAGAAGTACCTCGACTCGGTCTACGACGACGAATGGCTGCGCGCCAGGGGAGTGCTCGACGAGCTCGCCCACCGCCGCATGGATCGCTGGTTCACCACCTATGCCGAGTCCGTGCGGGTGGCCACGCGCGACCGGGCGGCCCGTCCGGCCCCGGTGGCGGTGGGCGCGTGAGCACGGCGGTGGCGACGCGCGGCTACCGGGCGCTAGTCGCGCTGGCCGCGCCGATCGCGGGGATCCAGCTGGCGCAGGTGGCGCTCACCAGCGTCGACCTGGCCATGCTCGGCCTGCTCGGAGTGACCGCGGTGGCGGCGGGCGGCCTGGCGATCCTGCTCTACAACCAGATCCGCACCATGTGCGTCGGCATGGTCACCGGCGTCGGGAACCTCGTCGCCACGGCGGCCGGGGCGGGGGAACTCCGCACCGGGACGGACGGACTCGACGAGCGCGCGCGGCACGAGATCCGGTCGCTCCTGCGGTCGGCTCTGCTCGTCGCGACCCTGACCGCGGTACTCGGCGCGGCCGTCCTTTGTGGACTCGCGGCCGCGTTGCCTTTGTTGGGCCAGCAGCCGGAGATCGCCTCGCTCGCCAGTGCGATGATGTTCGCGCTGGCGGGCGGGCTGCTCCCCATGGTGTGGCTGAACGTGCTGCGGCAGTTCGCCGTCGGGCTGCGGCGACCGGGATCCCTCCTCGGCGTGACCTGCGTGTCGATCGCGGTCAACGCCGCCCTCAACGCGGCCTTCGTCTACGGCTGGGCGGGACTGCCCGCACTCGGCGTCACCGGGATCGGCCTGGCGACGACGCTGGTCCAGTTCTTCACCCTCGCCGTGTTCGCCTCGGCCGTCCGCCGGGACCCGCGGCTGCGCCCGATGGTGTCGCTCACGCTCTGGCGCGCGGATCCCGCGGTGGTCCGGCGGATCGTCCGGCACGGGACCCCGATCTGTTTCACCTACGGCTCGGAAGCCGCCATCACCTCGATCGCGACGATGCTGATGGGCGCCTTCGGCCCGGCGATGCTCGCCGCTTCGAATGTCGTGAACCAGCTCGCCTACATCGTCTACCAGGCCAATATCGGGCTGTCGCAGGGATCGTCCCTTTTGGTCAGTCGCGCGATCGCCCATGATGAAAACCGGCGGGTTCCGGAGATCGCCCGTCAGGCGCTCACGCTCTCGTGGTCCTTCATGGCCGTGGTGAGCCTGGGATACCTAGTGGTGCCAGGGATCCTGGTGTGGCCGTTCCTGCACGACGACGCCGACGCGGTGGTGCTGGGAACCGCGTCGACCCTGTTGGTGTTCGCCATCGCGCAGCAGTACGCCAAGGGGACGCAGAACATTCTCGTCGGACTGCTGCGCGGGCTCGGCGACACCGCTTCCGGGCTCCGCTGCACGCTCGTCGGGTACTGGGCTGTCGGCGTGCCTGCCATGCTCCTGTTCGCCTCCGTGTTCGCTTGGGGCGGCTGGGGAGTCTGGGCCGGTCTGTGTCTCGGTTTCGCGGCGACGGCGGCGCTGCTCGGACGGCGTTTCGCCGGCTACGGGACGGGTTCGGCGCGATAGCGGTCGATCCGGTCGAGCAGCTCACGGGAGCCGGAATCGGTCGTGCGCGCACGCAGCAGCGCCGCCAGCGGGGCCAGCCGGTCCTTCGTCCGGGTGGAACCGAGGCCGCGCGCCAGGTCCACGGCCTCGGTGCCGGTGCGGACGGCCTCGTCGAAATCGCCTTGGAGCGCGTGGTTCTGCGCGAGCATGCTCAGGGTGAGCGCCAGGCTGCGGGACATTTCCGCGCCGTAGCGGCCGGTAGCGTCGCGAAGCCGGACGATCGCCTCGTCGCTGTGCCGGGGCGTGACCGTCTGGGCCAGTTCGGTCAGGACGGTACCGCGCATCGCGGCCATGTCCGTGGTGCCGAAGAAGGCCTCCCAAGGGAGGGCGGGCCTCCACGTGTTCGCCCGCTCGAACTGGTTCTCCGCCCGCGCGAGGCTCACCAGCGCGGCCCGCTCGTCACCGGCTTTGGCCAGTGCCCAGGCTTCGTTGACCGCCAGGATCGCCCGCGCCCGCCGGGAACCGGACCGGTGGGCGGCCGCCTGCCCCCGGCGGAGGTGACTCAGCCCGCCCTCGACGTCGTCATGGTGCAGGGCCAGCCTGGCGAGGCGATAACAGATATTGGCGACGAGATTGTCGTTTCCGGCCTCGACGGCGAGATCGAGCGCGCGGTCGAACCGGATTGCCGCCGGTATCCGGCGGCCGATGTCGAATTCGGTCCAGCCGAGCAGATTGTGCAGATCGGCGAGAACGGTCAACAGGCGTGAACGGAGCGCGCCGGGGACCGCGCCCCAATGGAGCAGCCGGCTCACCGTTTTCACGACGTGCACCGCGTCCCGGCTGAAGGCGCCGCCTTGCCGGTAGTCCAGCGCGCGCAGCACGTCGACCGCGCTTTCGAGGCACTCGACGTCGATGGTCTCGATGCGGTCCGGCGGTTTGCCTTTCCCGTTCTTCGTCATGAATCCACCCCGTGAGTCATGCCCCGAATACCTGATACCCGAAAGTGATCCTTTTCAAACGGTCGCGGGCCTCGTGAGTGGCTACGACGGTTATTGAGGGGTAGGGCGAAAGTGTCGGGTCGACGTGTCCGGCGAGGGCGTGTGGTGTCACTCAGGGTGAGGGGTGTGGGGATTTCCGGTCATCCAACGCACCAAAATCCACACAGTCGACGCCCCAGACCCGGTTTCGCGCAGAGTCACCGACACCGTCCACAAAACACGCCAGGTTTGCCTTACCCCTCAAGAGAACCGTCGTAGCCACTCACGAGACCTGACCGGGGGATTTCCGCGGCGTGTGATTTGACCGAGTCCAGACAGGCTCCTATCGTTTTCGGTGATGTCCGACTTCGAGGCACAACTGCGTGCGGTCTCGTTGCGCGTGACCCGGCCTCGGCTGGCCGTGCTCGCGGCGCTGCGAGACCATCCGCACGTCGACACCGAAACGGTGACAGCGCTGGTGCGGGCCGACCTTCCCACGGTCTCCCACCAGGCGGTCTACGACGTGCTGCGGGCGCTCACCGAAACCGGCCTGATCCGGCGCATCCAGCCCGCCGGCGCGCTCGCCCGCTACGAGACCCGGGTGGGGGACAACCACCACCATGTCGTGTGCCGTTCCTGCGGCGCGATCGCGGACGTCGACTGCGCCGTCGGCCATGCCCCCTGTCTCACCGCCTCCGGTGACCACGGTTTCGCGGTCGACGAGGCGGAGGTCGTCTACTGGGGTGTCTGCCCCGGCTGCGCGGCCGAACCCGTCCAGCGATGATTCGCCTGCTCGGAAGGAAGAAAATGAGTGACACCCCGGAGAAAGGCTGCCCCGTGGCCCAGGACTCCGTGACCGCGCACGGAAGCGAGAGCGAGAACCCGGCGATCGACGCGCCGAAGCCGAAGCCGGGCGCTCGCCCGCGCACCAACCAGGACTGGTGGCCCAACCGGCTCGACCTCTCGGTGCTGCACGTCCACTCGGCGAAGGCCAACCCGCTCGGCGAGGACTTCAGCTACGCCGAGGAGTTCGCCAAACTCGACGTCGAAGCGCTCAAAAGCGACATCACCGAGGTGCTCACCACCTCACAGGACTGGTGGCCCGCCGACTTCGGCCACTACGGCGGCCTGATGATCCGGATGAGCTGGCACGCCGCGGGTACGTACCGCGTCCACGACGGTCGCGGCGGCGCCGGTGACGGCGGGCAGCGGTTCGCCCCGCTCAACAGCTGGCCGGACAACGCCAACCTCGACAAGGCGCGGCGGCTGCTGTGGCCGGTCAAGGAAAAGTACGGCCAGCGGCTCTCGTGGGCCGACCTGATCGTGCTCGCCGGCAACGTCGCGCTGGAGTCGATGGGCTTCGAGACGTTCGGTTTCGGCTTCGGCCGCGTGGACACGTGGGAGCCCGAGGAGATCTCCTGGGGGCCGGAAGACACCTGGCTGGGTGAAGATCGCTACGCCAGTGACACCGAGATGGTGCCCGAGGTCGGCGCGACCGAGATGGGGCTCATCTACGTCAATCCGGAGGGGCCTCGCGGCAACGCGGACCCGGCCGCGGCGGCGCACTTCATCCGGGAGACCTTCGCCCGGATGGCGATGAACGACGAGGAGACCGTCGCGCTCATCGCGGGCGGTCACACCTTCGGCAAGACCCACGGTGCGGGTATCGCCGACGACCACGTGGGCCCGGAGCCCGAAGGTGCCCCGATCGAGGCGCAGGGCCTCGGCTGGCTGAGCAGCCACGAGAGCGGCAAGGGCGCCGACGCGATCACCAGCGGTCTCGAGGTGACCTGGACCGACGTTCCGACGCGGTGGAGCAACCGGTTCTTCGAGATCCTCTTCGGCTACGAGTGGGAGCTCACCACGAGCCCCGGCGGCGCCAAGCAGTACGTCGCCAAGGACGCCGAGGCGATCATCCCGGACGCCCACGACGCGGCCAGGAAACACAAGCCGACCATGCTCACGACGGATCTGGCACTGCGCGTCGACCCGGCGTACGAGAGGATCTCGCGCCGCTTCCTGGAGCACCCGGACGAGTTCGCACTGGCGTTCGCCAAGGCCTGGTACAAGCTGCTGCACCGCGACATGGGCCCGGTCAGCCGCTTCCTGGGGCCGTGGGTGCCCGAACCGCAGCTGTGGCAGGACCCGGTCCCGGAGGTCGACCACGATCTGGTGGGTGACGCCGACATCGCCGTGCTCAAGGCGAAGGTGCTCGAATCGGGTCTCACGGTCGCCCAGCTGGCCGGCACCGCGTGGGCGGCCGCGGCGAGCTTCCGCTCCACGGACAAACGCGGCGGTGCCAACGGCGCCCGGATCCGGCTGGAACCCCAGCGTGGCTGGGAGGTCAACGAACCTGAGCGGCTCGCGACCGTCCTGGAGACCCTGGAAGGCATCCGGCGCGAGTTCAACGACGCCGGTGGCGCGAAGATCTCACTGGCCGACCTGATCGTGCTGGCCGGCTCGGCCGCCGTCGAGAAGGCGGCGCGCGACGCGGGCACCGAGGTGACCGTGCCGTTCCACCCGGGTCGCACCGACGCCGCGCAGGAGGACACCGACGTCGACTCGTTCGCGCTCCTCGAACCGCGTGCCGACGGGTTCCGCAACTACCTGCGTGCCGGTGAGAAACTGCAGCCGGAGACGCTGCTCGTCGAGCGCGCGTACATGCTCGGCCTGACCGCTCCCGAGATGACCGTCCTCACCGGCGGTCTGCGCTCCCTCGGCATCAACCACGGCGATACCCGGCACGGCGTCCTCACCGACCGGCCCGGCGTGCTCACCAACGACTTCTTCACCAACCTGCTCTCACCGGGCACCCGGTGGAAGGCGTCGGAGTCCGAGGAGAACGTGTACGAGATCCGGGACGTGGCCACGGACAAGGTGAAGTGGACCGCCACCGCGGTCGACCTCGTCTTCGGCTCCAACTCGCAGCTGCGGGCGTTGTCCGAGGTCTATTCGGGCCAGAGCGCCCGCGAACGGTTCGCCGCCGACTTCGCGGCGGCCTGGGCGAAGGTCATGGAACTGGACCGGTTCGACCTCGCCTGACGCGTGTCAGGGTGTGTCGAGCTCGGTGTGCCGGGTGGCGAGGGTGCGGGCGACCTCGGAGAGTTTGACGTTGAGGTCCTGGGAGGTGCGGCGCAGCAGGTCGAAGGCTTCGTCGGCGGTCAGGCCGCGTCGCTGCATGAGGATCCCTTTCGCCTGCCCGATGACGTCGCGGGATTCGACGGCCCGCCGGAGATGACTCGCCTCCAGCTCCGCCCGGTTCACGGCGCTGGTGCTCGCCAGGGCGAGCGAACCGTGGGTGGCCAGCAGCAGCGCGGTGTCCTGAGCCAAGGAGTCGAGAGCGCCGGGGCGGCGGCTGTAGATGTTCAGCGCCCCGGGCAGCCTGGGGGGATTCGCGTCGGGCACCAGCACGGTGGACAGGATCGCGGTGTAGCCGTGCCGCACGGCGGCCTCGGAGAAGTCAGGCCACCTCTTCTCCGCCTTCAGGTCCTCACTGCGGATGTAACCGGGGCTGCCGCTGTCGGCGGCATCGACGCAGGGGCCGGTCCCGGCGCGGTACTGCACCTCGTCGAGCTCCAGGGCTTCCTCGCCGGTCGAGACGGGGGTATGGAAGGTCCCGCCCGGGGCCCGGAGGGTGACCGACACCAGATCCGCGCCCGGCACCACCCGGTACGCGGCGTCGATGATCTGTTCGAGGACCTGCGCCGGGGTCGAGGCGGCCAGCAGCAGGCGGGTGAGCTCGACGAACTGGTCGGACAACGGCCCCGCGGACGTGTCTCCGCCCGCACCGAAGTCGGCTTTGTCCCGCCGCCAGAGTCCTTCGTCCACCATCAGTGACCATCCCGTAGGTTTTCGTGTCCTTCATCGGATACCCAGTGCCGTACACCGCCAACCGAGGACCTGGGAGTCCTATGTGGACGGTGCAGTCAGGGGGCGACCCGCTTGCGCAGCAAACAGAATACGTTGCCTTCGGGGTCGGCGAGGACATGCCACGACTCTTCACCGGTCTGTCCGACGTCGGCGGGTTGCGCGCCGGCCGCGAGCAGCCGCTCCAGCTCCGCGTCCTGTTCGCGGTCAGTGGGGTTCACGTCGAGGTGCAGGGGGAGCTTGCCGGGCTTCGGATCGTCGCTGCGGCTCAGGATCAAGGTCGGCTGCGGGCCGCCGAACCCGGTGCCGGGCGGGCCGATCTCGATGTCTTCGCCTTCCTTGCCGATCTCGACGTAGCCGAGCACTTCGCACCAGAACGCGGCCATCCGGACCGGATCGGCGCAGTCGAGGATGAGTTCGGTGATTCGGCAGGCCATGGGGCGAGGGTAACGCTCGCCCCGAGTGGATGACCGGCTTTCAGCCGACGACGCGGACCGTGTCCAGGCCGGGATCCGCGGCGTCGTAGATGAACATCCCCGTCCGGACGCCGGTACGGAGGTACTCGACGATCGCGTCGGTGAACACCTCGCCGGGAGCGATCGCCGGTACGCCGGGCGGATAAGGGCTGATCATTTCGGCACTGACGCGCCCTTCGGCCTTCTCCAGCGGTACGTGCTCGGCGTCGGCGAAGAACGCGTCGCGGGGCAGCATCCGCATCTCCAGCGTGAGTTCGGCACCGGACGGCAGCTCGACCGGCGGCCGTCGGTCGAAGTCGTGGCGTGCCAGCCCGCGCAAGCCCTGTAGCAGGGCCGAAACCGTCTCTTCGTCGTCGGCGTGGGTGATCTGCACCGCGATCCGCCGGTGATCGGACAGGCCGGTGTGCAGATGACGTTCGGCGAGATGGTCGGCAGCCTGGTAGCCGGTGATACCGAGCCCGGCGACATCGATCACGATCTTGAGCGGGTCGTGCTCGAAGGCCAAAGGGTGGAACTCGTCGGCCGGCGCGTGCAGACCGGAGATGCTGTCGACCTCTTCGCGGACCCGAGCGGCCAGCGCCAGCGCCTTGCTCAGCAGCTCTTCGCCATGTTCGACCATCTGCCGCCGCCAGCCGTCGAGGGAGGCGAACAGCAGCGCGGAAGTGCTCGTGGTGCCGAGAAGGTCCTCCCTCGCCTTCAGCACATCCGCCGAAACCCGGTCGCCTCGCAGGTGGAACACCGACGCCTGTTCGAGTCCGCTGCCCATCTTGTGCGTGCTGGTGACACAGAGGTCGGCTTCGCCGTCCATCGCCCAGGTCGGCAGGTCGTCGTGGAACGGATAGTGGGCACCCCACGCCTCGTCGACGATCAACGGCTTGCCCGCGTCGTGACAGGCACGAGCGACGCCGCGGATGTCGGCACAGGTGCCGTAGTCAGTGGGTGTGATCAGCAACATGCCTTTGACGTCGGGATTCTCCGTCAGCGCGGCCTTGGTCTCTTCCGGGCCGGGAGGATGCGCCAAGTGGTGTTCCTCGTCGTACCTGGGGCGGACCCAAACCGGGCGTACACCACTGATCACCAGCCCCGCGACGACCGATTTGTGCGCGTTACGGGAGACCAGGAGTCGTTCACCCGGTCCGGCGACGGCGAGCATGGCGCTCTTGACCGACAGTGAGCTGCCGCAGGTGGAGAAGAACGTGTGTTCCGCGTCGACCGCGTCGGCCATGAGTTTCTGTGCCTGCGCGAGGATGCCGTGCGACATCCGCCGGTCGTCCAAGCTGTTGAGGGTGAGCAGATCCGACGCGAACGCGTCCCGGCCGAGCAGCGCCAGCACCCGCGGGTCCGCGCCGCGCCCCTGCTTGTGCCCCGGTGGGGTGAAGGCGAGCCCGCCGGCGCGGCGGTAAGCCGCGATCGCCTCCAGCACCGGTGCGCGCGAGTGGTCCATCCTGCCTCCGATCGGCGGCCGAGGGCGGTTTCCTTCGTCGTGGCTCGCGTGTACCCCGTCCGCGCACCGGCGAACCATGGCCGAACGTCGCGACGCCGATGTTTGCCGTACTTACCCGCCGGGTATCCACGGCTCGCCGACGGGAGGAGAATCATGACGGTCCAAAAGGGACAGGTGAGTCGTCGATGAACGCACCGTCTCTGCTGGAGAACCGCCCGAGTACCAGGACACGGCGGCGGAGTGACGAGTACTCGCATTGCCGCCCCCTGTTCGAAGAGATGGCGGCCTTGCCCGGCGGCCATCCGGAGCACGAGCGGCTGCGCGAGCGCCTGATCCTCGAGCTGCTGCCGATCGCGGAACACATCGCCGTGCGGTTCGGCGGACGCGGTCAGCCGAAGGAAGACCTGATCCAGGTCGCGCGGATCGGCCTGATGAAGGCCGTGGACCGGTTCGATCCCTGGCAGGGCGGCGACTTCCTGGCTTACGCGGTGCCGACGGTCATGGGCGAGGTACGGCGCTTCTTCCGCGACACCGGCTGGGCGGTGCACGTCCCGCGCGGGATGCAGGAGCTGCGCACCCGGCTGTCCCGCGGGACCACGGAACTGACCCAGCTCCTCGGCCGCGCGCCGACCCCGTCCGAACTCGCCGGTCATCTGGACGTGGACGTCGACACCGTCCGGGAGGGCCTGCTCGCCGCGAACAGCTACCAGACGTCGTCCCTGGACAAGCCGGTCAACGAGGGCGAGGGGACGCTTCCCCTGTCCGACGTGGTGGGGGAACTGGATTCCCGGTTCGAGCTCATCGAGGACCGCCACACCGTGGTGCCGCTGCTCGAAGGGCTGCCGGAACGGGATCGGGCGATCATCGTGATGCGGTTCTTCGACGGCCTGACCCAGTCGCAGATCGCCGCCCGCCTGGGGATTTCCCAGATGCACGTGTCCCGTCTGCTCGCGAAGATCCTTCAGGACCTGCGAAGCAGGCTCAACGCGTAGCGAACAGCTCGCCCAGCGAACTCGTGAGTGGCAAGTGTCGTTCTAACCCCACTTGCCACTCACGACCACCTGGAGCCAGCCGTAGCCAGGACTCACGAGGCGCTTACTGGCAGGCTTCGCAGTCGGGGTCGTCGATGCGGCAAGCGGCGCCGTCGGTGAGCGGGAAGTCGAAGTCGTCGAGCGCGGGGACGGCCAGAGCGGTCTCTTCCGGCGTGGTGGTGGCGGACATGTCACTCCCTAGGGATACGGAACGGGTCTTATCTCTCTGTAGCGCTCAAGATCGCCCGTCATTCCGTGACCCGCGCCACAACGGGTCAGACGGCCGCCAGTTCCTTGCCGGGCAGCATTCCGTTGGGGATGTCGGTGACCCGCCAGGACTCCACGGCCAGCTGGACCCGTCTCGATGGGCGTGTCCAGGAACGGCGCGACGTACGGCACCTTCGCCACGAGCAGCTCACGGGCGGTCTGGGCCCGTTCGCCGTCGAGGATCTCGGCGCGGACCATCGCCTGGAGGAACGGGTCGGCGGGTGAGCCGGTGGAGACGATGACCGAGGCCCCCGGGTTACCCCGCAGCGCGGCGAGGGTTCGGCCTCGTTGTTCCAGCACGAGAACGAGGGTGAACAGGTCGGACTCGGCGAAGAAGACGCCGTTCACCCAGGGGCCGGATTCGCCGGCGGTGGCGAGGTACAGCGACTGGTGCGCCGCCAGTGTGGTCCGCGCGAGCGCGGAGACATCGGTCGTGGACATGGCGACAACCAGAACCCGGCGGCCCCGGTCGGCCAAATCGGACAATCCAATCGGGCGATTCCGGCTACTTACTGGCGAGATCCGCCGCCTGGAACAGCGCTTCCGCCTCGTGTACCGCCCCGGCCAGAACGCCGGGATCCGCCCGCAGACCGGCGACGATCGCGTCGACATCGCGCAATCCCGCCCGCCGCAGCAGTTGCTTCTCGTTGGTGACCCATTCGCCGCGGCCCGCCAGTACCGCGTGCGCCGTCTCCATGGCGGCGGTGGCCAGCGCGCCCGCGACCTCCGTGGCCTGCCCGCGCGGGACGAAGGCGCCACGGGTGTAGCGAAGGGTCAGTTCCGCGCGGCCCCGCCACATCGGCGGAGCCGCCGCACGCAACGCTTCCGGGTACTCCGGTCGTGGCAGGTCACCGCGCAGCACCCGGTTGACGGCGAGTTCGGCGACAGGCAGGTAGCTCGGGACACCGGCGAGGTGGAACATCAGCGGCTCCCAGTGGAACCGGCCCTGCCACGCTTCGGCGAGGTGGTGTTCGGCGGCGTCGAGGTCGCGGTAGTGGACGTCGACCTGCCTGCCGTCGATCGTGAGCCAGGCTCCGCCGTTGAACACGCCGCCGCCCCAGGCACCGATCTCGGAGACCTCGCCGTCCCAGCCGACGGCGCGCAGGTCCGCGGGGTCGAAGCCGCCGCGGTAGTAGACGGCGAAATCCCAGTCGCTGCCGGGTCCGTGGGTGTTCTGGGCGCGCGATCCGCCGAGGGTGACGGCCTGTGCGGCGGGCAGCGCGGCGAGGTTGTCGGCCACGTGGGCAAGGAAGGTCTCGTCGTTCATCGTGCGAACGATCCTAGGCGCGCCGCCCTCCTCGCGCGACGGATTTTGAGCGCGCGAGACCCCGTTCACCCCCTTACCCTCGAAGGATGACCACGATCCCAGGACGACTCCGCGCGCCGCTGGCGTTCCTCCCGTTCCTGGCCGCGGTCGCGGCGGCCGCGCTCGTCGGCGGGCTCGCCGCCGCCGACGCCCGATCTGTCTACAGTGGACTGGACCTGCCGCCGTTCGCGCCACCGGCCTGGCTTTTCGGTCCGGTGTGGACGGTGCTCTACCTCGGGATCGCCGTCTCCGGCTGGCTGTACCGGAAATCCGGCGGCGAACGCCGGGCGCTGGCCTGGTACGCGGCGCAGCTGGTCCTGAACGCTGCTTGGACGCCGCTTTTCTTCGCGGCCGGCGCGTACGGTCTCGCCCTGCTCGACATAGTCCTGCTCGACATCGCCACCGTCGTCACCGTGCTGTACTTCCGCCGGTCTTCCCGGGTCGCGGCCGCGTTGCTGCTGCCCTACCTCGCCTGGACGCTGTACGCGACGGCGCTCAACGTCGCGATCGTCGTGCTCAACTGACCCCGAGCGGCAGGGTGGCGGCGACTCCCTTGGCGTGCCTGCCGTCGAGCCGTTCCAGGGTGAGCCCGCAGCGGCGGGCGGTGAGTTCCAGATCCCGCACCGCGTGCTCGACGGCGTGAGCCCCCGCGGCGGCGACCCGGATCGCCGCGGTGACCTGAGGTTCGGTCTCGGCGGCGTTCCGGCGCGCGGTCACCGCGAGTGTCACCGCGGCCCGGGGAGCGGCGGCGAGCAGACGTCGTGGCAGCTCCGCCGCGAGCGCCGGTGACAGCGCGCCCCAGCCGTCGATCCGGAAGGTCGCCTGGCCGATCTGGCCGCTGTGCCAGAGCCGCCACTCCTCCCGGATCCGTGCTCGGCCCGCTGTGACATGCGCCAGCGACGCGAGCGTGCCGAGGACCTCGTTCTCGGCGAGCGCCCGCACCGGAAGTCCGTCGCGCCGGAGCTGCCGCCGCACACGACGGACCGTGTTCCCGAGTGCCTGCCGCACGTCGGCGTCGCGGTGGAGCTCGACCGTGCGCAGCGCCTGCAGCGCGACCCAGCCCCGCGGCGGCCGTGAGCGGTCCGCGCCGACGTGGTGGATGACCTGGGCGGCGACGTCCAGATCCTGTTCCCGCGACGGCGGCAGCAACGTCAGCGGCGACGGCATCGGCCGCTCGCGCGCGGCCGATTTCGGCTGCAGCACAGCGGTGATCCCGTCGGCGCGGCTGACCATGAACACCGTCTCGTCGCCGATCTCGCCGGTGCTCCCTTGCGCTTCCGGCGACAGCAGGCGCAGCAGCGCCCGGCCCGCCTCGCCCGCGGTCCGGAGATCGCGGTCGCGATCGCGCAGCAGGTAGCCCGACGCCGAACCGAGCCAGGCGTAGAGCCAGCGCCCGCGAACCCGCACGGCGGTCAGCGCGAGGACCACCACGGCGGCGGTGATCACCGCCGCCACCAGCGGCCAGGGCCGCCCCGCCACCAGGACGAGCGCGACGAGGACGAGTTGCCAGCAGATGATCTGCGGTACGCCGATCCCGCCGAGGCGTCCGGGCCGCCGTCCCGAAGCGGGAGCCGGCGGATCCGGCGGCGAACCGTACGCGGGAGCGGGAACGGGTGCCGACGCGGCCCACTGCGGCCGTCGCTCCGCCTGGCGGGCGGCGTTCAGCGTGGCGAGCGCGGCCTCGCGCGCGGCGGCCCGAGCCGCCGGCGCGGCGTAGGCGAGCGGATCGGGCATGGCTTCGGGCCGCGCTACGGCCGGCGCCGCCCGGGGAAGCGGCGGAGGCGGCGCGTGGTACCGCCCGTCCGTCCTGGCCGCGCCGAATTCGGTCATCGTCCTGCCTCCTCGATGTCCGCCTCAGCGTGTCCGGTGAACATGAGGTTTCGATGACACAGGCCCGAGACAGGCAGTTTCATCGAAATTTCATGGTGACTCTCTAGCTTGATCGCGTGAACACCGATGAGCGGGACACGAAGCGCTTCAGCGTCGTGGCCAGGACGCGGATGGCCGTCGCGCTGGTGGCCGCCGGCTGCCTGGCGCTGGTCGGACTGGCGGTGACCGGGCAGGCCGCGACCCCGGAACGGCTGGAATTCGTCCAGATCGGCCACTGGGTCTACAACGACGCCGCCCAGTCCGCGTTCCACGTCGACGGCTCGACGAGCCGCGTCGACGCGCGCGCGGACGTGCCCGGCGCCGCGAGCGGCAGCCAGGTCGTGCAGGGGGACGATTCGGGCTACGTGGTCGAGCGGAATCGCATCACGGAGTTCGACAAGGCGACCTTGAGCGTGGAGGAGTCCACCCCGCCGCCCGCGCCGGAAACGCCGTTCGTGATGGAGATCGCGGGCGGCCCGTACCTGGTCTACCGCAACGCCGGTCAGATCGTGCGGCTCGGTGACCCGTCCGCGACAGTGCCCGCGGGGGGCCCGCTGTCCCGGCCGGTCGCGACCGCCGACGGCACGGTGTGGGTGCACCGCGTCGACAACGGTTCGATCTGCGAGCTGCCCAAGGGTGCCGCCGTCCTGACCTGCACCGCGCAGCTGCCGCCCGGGCACGGTGGCGGGCTCACGCTGGTCGGCGACCGGCCGGTCGTGCTCGACATGACCGGCGACAGCCTCCACCGGGTCGGCCCGGACGGGCTCGGCGAGGCCCTTCCGCTCGGCATCAAGCTTTCGCCGTCGGCGCAGGTGGCCAACAGCGCCGCCGGTGACCGGCTGGCCATCGCCGACCCGGAGCGCAACCAGCTCCACCTCATCGACGTCAGCGGACTCGACCAGGACCGCCCCTCCGCGAAGCCGATTTCGGTCGAGCTGACCAAGGGCAGCCGGTTCAACGGCCCGCTCTCCTCGTCGAACGTCGTCTCCATGGTCGACGAAACCCGCGGCGAGGTCCTGACCTACGACGCCGCCGGCACGCTCAAGTCCACCGCGAAGGTGCCGAGCCAGGGGACGGCGCCGAGGCTGGCCAAGGGCGAGGACAACCGCATCTACGTCGACAGCTCCGACGGCTCGCACGTGCTGGTCGTCAACGGCGAGGACGGCTCGGTGGTCGACGTCGACGTCGACAAGGCGGCCAACAGCCAGACCGCGGGCGCGCCGTCGGCCGAGCCGGACCCGTCCGGCGAACAGCCCCCGCCGCAGCGTGAACAGCGGCAGCAGGCGCCTCCGAACACCCAGAAGGCGCCCCCGCCGGTGGCGAAGGCGACTCCGCCCGGCGCGCCGAGGAAGGTGAGCGCGACCGCGGGCGACGGGTCGGTCAAGGTCTCGTGGAGCCCGGCCGCGGACAACGGGGCGCGGATCACCGGCTACCGCGTGACCTGGACCGGCGGCTCCACTCGCCTCGGCGGATCGTCACGGGGGACCACGGTTTCCGGGCTGATAAACGGAACCGCGTACGTGATCACCGTGGTCGCGGAGAACTCGGCGGGAGTCGGTGTGGGCGCAAGCGCCAAGGCGGTCACCCCGGGACCCGCGAACCGGCCCGCCACGGCACCGGTCGTCACCGCGAACGCCACTTCCGCCGGGAAGGTGACGGTGAGCTGGACCCAGCCCGACCTCCGCGGCGGCACGCTCGTGCACTATCTGGTGAGCGCGACGGGGCAGGGTCAGCGCACCCTTTCGGCCACGTCCACGGAATTCAGCGGGATCACCGGCACCGCGACCGTCACGGTCCGCGCGGTCACGAAGTTCGGCTCGGGCTCCACGCTCACCGGGGCCACCGGCAGCAGGAAGGTCACCGTTCCGGTGCCGTCGGATCCGCCGACCATCACCATCTCCGGGGTCCGGGTGGGGACGACGGGCCTGATCGTTTCCGTCAACGCCAACGGGAAGGGCGCGACCGCGACCTGCCAGGCGAAGTACGATACCGCGCTCTCGGCCTCGAAGGCCTGCTCCGGTGCCACCAGTCTGAACATCAACAACGTGGGCTACATCGGCGCCATCACGGTGACCGCGACCATCAAGACGACCGGCGGCACCGGCACCGACAGCTGGACCGGCGTGCCCAGCGCGGGCGGAGGCGCCCCGGGAGGTGCCGCCCCGAACGGTGCTGCCCCGAACAGCGGCGCGATGAACGGCGGCGCTCCCGGTGGCTCGGTGCTCTGGCTCGGGCCGATCGCGATGGTGGGCTTGCGCCGACGAAAGGAAAAGGAACTTCTGTGACGCTCACACCCAGGGTCGCCTACGAGCAGATCGCCGAGAACGTGCAATCGGTGGTGCGCGGCAAACCGGAGGTCGTCCGGCTCACCGTCGCGGCGCTGTTCGCCGAGGGGCACCTGCTGATGGAGGACGTGCCCGGCGTCGGGAAGACGACGATCGCGCGCTGCCTGGCCGCCAGCATCGGCGGCCGGTGGAGCCGGATCCAGTTCACGCCCGACCTGCTGCCCGGCGACATCACCGGCGTGATGGTCTACCACCAGAACGCCGAACGCTTCCAGTTCCACCCCGGCGGGATCTTCGCCAACGTGGTGCTGGCGGACGAGATCAACCGGGGGACGCCGAAGACACAGGCCGCGCTGCTGGAGGTGATGGCCGAACGCCGGGTCACCGTCGATTCGGTCGGCCAGGCGGTGCCACGGCCGTTCCTCGTGGTGGCCACGCAGAACCCGATCGAACTGGAGGGCACCTACCGGCTGCCCGAGGCGCAGCTGGACCGGTTCCTCATGCGTATCTCGGTCGGCTATCCGGATCTGGAATCCGAGATGCGGGTGGTGATGGGGGACTGCGCCGGGGTGACGCCGGACGAGCTGAAGCCGGTGCTGAGCATCGCCGACGTCCAGTCGGTCATCGACGAGGTCCGGAAGTCCAACCTGGCCCCCGAGATCGTCAACTACGCCGTCCGGCTGGCCGCGGCGAGCCGTTCGCATCCGGACGTCCGCTACGGCGCGAGCCCGCGCGGCAGTATCGCGCTGATCCGGGCGGCGCAGGGGCTCGCCGCCACCTTCGGCCGCGACTTCGTCACCCCGGACGACGTCAAGGACGTCGCGCATCCGGTGCTCGACCACCGGCTCGTGCTGACGCCCGACGCGGAACTCAACCAGCGGCGGACCGCCGACATCGTCGACGAACTCCTGGGCGCGACGGCCGCTCCCATGGCCGCGATGGGGAGGTAGGCCGTGCGGCTCACCCGCCGCGGTGTCGTCGTGCTCGCCTTCGCCGCCGGGTTCTACGCCCTCGGAGAGCTGGCCGGGTTCACGTTCTTCCGTGCCTTCGCCGGGATCGCGGCGGGCGCTGTGCTGATCGCCTTGGCCACCACCAGGTTCCGGCCGCAGGTGGAGATCGGCCGGACCGTCCAGCCGGACCGGGTCGAACGTGGCAAGCCCGCGCTGGCCTCGCTCGTCGTCCGCAACGCCGGTTCACGCAGGCACGGCGGTTTCACCGCGGGGGACGGGATCGGGACCGAAACGCACAGCCTGCGCGTCCGCCCGCTGGCCCCCGGCGCGGAAGCGACCTACCACTACGAACTGCCGACGACGGTCCGCGGGAAGCTGCGGGTCGGCCCGCTCGTCGTGCACCGGCCCGACCTGTTCGACCTCGCCCGCGGCGACCGGACCGTCGGGAGCACCGCGTGGTTGTGGGTGCATCCGCGACGGCACTCGGTGCGCGCTGCGCAGGCCGGTCATCCGCGCCACCACCACGAAGGCCCCATCACCGACCCGCCGTTGCGCGGTTCGGCGGATCTGCGCGCGGTGCGGGAGTACGTGATCGGCGACGAGGTCCGGCATCTGCACTGGAAGGCGACCGCCCGGACCGGGCGGCTCATGGTGCGCGAGTACGCCGACCCGGCCCAGCCGCGGTTCACCGCCGTACTCGACACGCGGCCCGGAGCGATGAGCCCAGCCGTTTTCGAAGAGGCCGTCGAGGTGGCGGCCTCACTGTTCTACGCGTCGGCGTCGGCGGGGCAGCACTGCCGCCTGATCACGTCCGCGGGCGCGGACACCCTGACCGACAGCGGGGTGCGCGCGGCGAGGACGTTGCTGGACGCGCTCGCGCTCGTCACCCAGGACGCCGCGGACGACGCGCCGCTGCTGCCTTCGGCCCTGGCCGCCGCCCACCGCCCCGGCGGGGTGCTGGTGGTGATCACCGGCCCGGACGCCGACCTCGGCCACGCCGCCCGCTGGCGGCCCGACACCGTGGTCCGGCTGGGTGACCTCAGGCCGTCGGCGGGTTCCGGTGGCCTGATCATCGCTGTCGACGCGGCAGGCGCGGCGGCCCAATGGAACACCTTGGCGGGGAAGGCATGAGCGCCGGATTCGATCGGCTCGCGGTCGCCGGGCTGCTGGGCGCGACGGCGGCCGGCGGCCTGCTGTTCGCGCCGGTGTTCGGCTGGGAGCCGCTGCTCGTCCCGGTGCTCGTGGTCGTCCTCCTCGGCTACGGCTGTGCCGAGCTGACCGCGAAGTTCCCGAAGCTGGTTCCCTACCGTCCTTTGCTCGTCGCGCTGCTCGGTCTGCTCGGCCTGATCGAGACGGTGCTGACCTCGACCACGCTCGCCTTCCTGCCCACGCTCACCTCCCTGCAAGAGGTGTCGCGCGGCCTGACCGAAGGCTGGCGGCTCACCCTGCAGTCCACGTGGCCCGCGCGCGCGGTTCCCGAGCAACTCCTGTTCGTCCCGCTGTCGGTGCTGCTCGCCGTCGTACTCGGGCTGGAACTGTTGCTGCGCTTGAAGAAGCCGCTTGTCGCGCTGGTGCCCAGCCTGGCCGTCGCCGGGCTCGCGCAGGCGTATCAGGCGTTGACGGGAATCGGCGCGATGGCGGCGGCACTGGGGTACGCGCTGCCCGCCGGGCTCCTGCTGTGGTCCGGCGGCCGCACCCGGCCGGTCCGCCGGGCGCCCGGCGGACCGCGGTTCTCCTGGCGAGTGACGGGATCGGCGGTCTGGCCGGCGCTGACCACCGTGGTCGCGCTCGTCGCCGGGGCGATCGCGCTCGCCGTGCTCGATCCGGTCGGCCGCGATCCGCTGACCCTCAAGGACACCCAAGCCGCGCCCCCGCCGCGAAGCAGACTCGGCAACCCGCTGGACGAGATCGCCCAGCGGCTGACCCGGCCGGGCGAGGAGGTGTTCCGCTACCGCAGTGACACTCCCGTCGATCAATGGCGCCTGATCGTGCTGAACGGGTTCGACGGTGCGAACTGGCTGTCCGATTCCCGGCTCCAGCGGCTCGGCGCGGGTCTCGACGGCGCGCCCGGCGGTGCGGGCGCCGCCGCCGAACTGAAGGTGCGCGGACTCGCGGGCCCCTGGCTGCCGAGCCATCAGGATCTCACCGGCGTGGACGGTGTGACACCGCTGGTGGACCAGTCCGCGGGGACTCTGCTGATGGAGTCGCCGACGCCGGGGCTCGAACGGAACTACCGGCTCAGCTGGTCCTCGCCCGACGTCGAGCTGGGTTCTGGGGAGGTCGACGGGCGGGCATCGGGCGGTCTCGGCGGTCTCGGTGCCGTGCCGCCCGACGTCGAGCAGGTGGCCAAGGACGCCGTGCGCGGTCTGCGTCCGACGTTCCAGACCGCGCTGCAGCTGGAACGCTTCCTCGCCAAGAACTACCTGCTCGCGGCGGGTTCGGACGAGCTGCCGACCGGGCACGGCTGGCCGCAGCTGCGGCATTTCCTGCTGGAGAGCAAACGGGGGACGAGCGAGCAGTTCGCCGCCGCGTACGTCGTCCTGGCGCGGATGAGCGGTATCCCGGCGCGGCTGGTCGTCGGATTCCGCGGTTCGGCCGAGACCGACGGCGGGATGCACGTCGTCCGCAACCGCGATGTCCTGGCGTGGCCCGAAGTCGCGGTCGCCGGCGCGGGCTGGGTGCCGCTCGACCCCACCGCCTCGGCGGGGAAGTCGGGGCGGGAACAGGCCGCTTCCGGCAAGGCCGTCGCCAGGGCGAGGGCGCAACTGCCCGCCGAACAGGACCTGCGGCCGCCCCAGCTTCCGGCGGGTACGCCGTCGGACACCGCCGAGGACCGGAACGCCGAGGCGGGCGTGGGCTGGTGGTGGGTCTCGCTCGCCGCCGCGATCGTCCTTTTCGGACTCCTGTGGCTTCTCGGGGTCCCGGTGGCGAAGGTCGTCCGTGCCCGGCGTCGTCGTCGCCGATCCGGTGCCGAAGGGGTACTCGGCGCCTGGGACGAGATCCGCGACAGGCTGCGCGCGCACGGCGTGCCGTTCCGGATCGGGATGACCCCGCGCGACCTCGCCGAATCGGCGGGATCGCTTGCGGGAGAGGGAATCCGTGAGCCTGTCGCCAGGCTGGCCAAGGTGCTGGACGTGACGCTGTGGTCCGGTGTCCCGGTGGGCGACGGCGCCGTCCGGCGGGCCTGGCAGGAGGTCGGCGAGGTGCGCCGGGGGCTGGCCACCAGACCGTTCGTGGCTCGGGTGCTGGCGGCACTCGAGCCACGGACCCTGATACCGATCAAGGGGAGGGTCGGGAAAGACGGCTGAAGGGCGCTTTCCTCGCATGGCATGCGGGGAAAGCGCCCTTCACCGCGTCTGCCCGCGCTGGGTGCGGGTGAGATGAGCGATCTCGCGTGATCAGGCGGGTAACTCGCGTGATCAGAGAGGGATCACTCGTGTTCAGACGACGATCACCGAGTTACCCGCCTGATCACGCGAGTTACGCTTCTGATCACGCGAGTTACGCCTTCGCTCACCTTGGGTCAGGCGGGACGACCCCTCACGTGGTGCAGCGGGCGCCGCGGATCGCGATCGGTTCGGTGGTGTAGATGTGGCGGCCGTCGGTCGCCCGGAGCTGGAAGCAGTACCGGCGCGCCGGGTCGACCGGGACGTCCAGGCTGCGCTGGCGGTGGGCGACGAGCTGTTTCGTCTCGAGCCGCTCGCCCGCCATGATCACGACGAAGTCCAGTTCGCCTTCCGCGGTCCAGGTCAGCTGCACGTGATCACTCTGATCCTGCGGCGGCGCGAGGGCCAGCTTGACGTCGGGGGCCGGCGCGGAAGCCGGTGACGGCGGCGGGATCGCGGCCGCCACCGGGACGGCCTGCCCGCCGATCTCCGCCGGGCCGAGGAACAGCGGCACCACGGCCAGCCCGGCGACGAGCACCCCGGCGCCCGCCAACGCGATGGGGCGCCAAGGAATCCCGCGTTCGGTCTTGAGCGGGCCGCTGAACTCGCGGACCAGGGTGCGGCCGCCCGACGGCGGCGCCTGCACCACCTGGACCGGCGCCGGTACCGCGTGGACCGGCCGGGCGGACGGAGCAGAGGGGACCGGCGCGGAGGGCCGGTGGACCTCGGCGAAGTCGTCGAACTCGACCTCGGGCTCTTCTTCGCTCGGGGCGTCGGCGGATTCCGCGCTGACGACCTCCCCGCCGGGCATCCGCAGCTTCGTGAACAGCCGGGCCAGCGACGCGACGTCCTGGGGCCGGTCGGCCGGTTCCTTGGCCAGCAGCCGGAGGATCGTGCCGGAGAGTTCCCGCGGGACACTCGCGTCCTGGATCGGCGCCACCGGTTCCCGGAGCACCTGGAGGATCCGCTCGCCGGGCTGCTGCCCGGTGTGCCGGGGAAAGGGCGGTGTGCCGGTCAACGCGGCGTAGAGCACCGCGCCGAGTCCATAAAGGTCGGACGCTGGGGAAAGCGTGTCGTCGCGCAGGGTTTCCGGCGCGGTGTACTCGACCGCGTACATCGGATCGCGCGGGAACCGCCGCCGCAGAGCCACCCCGAAGTCGGCGAGCACGAATTCGCCGGAAGCGCGGTACAGCACGTTGTGCGGGCTCACCCCGCCGTGCAGGACGTCGGCTCCGTGCGCCGCGGCGAGCGCCGACGCGATCGCGGCGCCGAGGGCGAGAACGTCGGGAACACCCGGCCGGGCACCGGAATCCAGCAGGTTCGCGAGCGAACCCGGGCACAGTTCACGACGGACACCGGAGCGGCCGTCGGGGTGGGACAGGACTTCGTCGATCTGCAGGACCGACCTCGTCGCACGTACCGCGGCCAGCGCCTTCCGTTCGCGTTCGAGCCACGCCGAGGTCTCGCGGTCGAAGGAACCGGGGAACATCTTGACCGCGAAGTCGTTGCCCGTCACGGGGTCCCGGCCCGCGTAGACGGTGGCGATGGGGCCCTGGGCGAGCAGCCTCGGTCCGCCGGTGGTCTCGATGCTCATGACCCCATTGTCGCCCAAGAAGGCCGGATCCGTCGTGTTTTCCCGGCGGCAGGTTCCTGCCGTGACGGCCCGGCGGACTCCTCGTCGGCGGACTCTTTTCCCATGCAGACTGCCGGCCTGGTCAGGGTCACCATCACCACTCCGCACCGGCGCATCGACATGGCGCTGCCGGAACACGCGTCCGTCGCCGAGATCCTTCCCGGCCTGCTCGCGCGAGCGGGCGAAGGAATGGCCGACGACGGGGTCGCCGGTGGCGGCTGGCAGTTGCGCCGCGCCGACGGCACGGCCTTCGACCTGGACCGGACGCTGGGCGCGCACCGGGTCCGGGACGGGGAGATCCTCCATCTGACGCCGCGCCGCGCCGAATGGCCGGAGCCCGAGTACGACGACCTCGTGGACGCGATCGCGACCGGCTCCGGCCGCACCGGCAAGGCCTGGGGGCCGCGGCACACGCGGTGGACCGGACTGGCCGTCGGCGCGGTGGCGATGTCCTTCGGCCTGCTCGCGGTGCTGCGCGCCGGCCCGCCCTGGACGTCACCGGCGTCCTGGGCACTGGCCGTTTCCGCGCTGCTGCTGGCCGCGGGCGTCCTGCTCGCGCGGGCCCTGCGCGACGCCGGGGCCGGGGCGGTGATCGCCGCTGTCGCGCTTCCGTTCGCCTTCACCGGCGGCGCTCTGCTGCTGGCGGGCGACGACCCGATCGGTGAGCTGTCCGCCGGTCACCTGCTGCTGGGGAGCGCGGCGCTGCTGCTCGCGGCCGTCGTCGGCCATCTCGGGGTGACCGCCGCGCCGGAACTGTTCGCCGGGGCGGCCACCATCGGCCTCCTCGGGGTGCTCGGCGGCTGGCTGGCCACTTTCGACGACTTGGCGGGCTACCGCTCGGCGGCCGTGATCGGCGGTGGCGTGCTCGCGCTCTCGACCACGTTCGCGCCGCTGGCGCTGCGGCTCGGCAGGGTGCCGATGCCGGTGCTGCCGCGGTCGACCGCGGACCTCGTCCGCGACGATCCCCAGCCACCGCTCGCCCTCGTGCACGCCGCCGTGGCCAGAGCGGACGCGCTGCTCACCGGCATGCTCGGCGGCGCGGCGATCGTCGTCATGTACTGCCAGTGGCAGCTGATCCGCAGCGACAGCGAGGCCGCCGTCGTCCTCGTCGCCCTGCTCGCGGCCGGTTTCCTGGTGCGGGCGCGGTTGTATCCGATCCTGCGGCAGCGATCACTGCTGTTGGTGACCGGGATCTTCGGCGCCGGCTGCCTGCTGGCGGGTCCGCTCATGACCGACCGCTCGCTGTTGCTCGTCCTGGCCGGACCGCTGTCCTTGGCGGTGGCCGCGGGCGTGATCGCCTCCGGTGTCGTGCTGAGCACGCGCGCCGCGAACCCGTATCTCGGCCGGATCGCCGAGTACTTCGAGATCCTGGTGATGATCGCCGTCGTCCCGGTGGCGTGCTCGGTGCTCGGCCTGTACGGCTACGTGCGCGGACTGGGGGGCTGAAACCATGGCGTCCAAACGGGATCAGCTGCAGGCGTACCAATTCCTGGTGCAGCGCGCGATTTCCGCGCTCGTGACCAGGGAGACCGATCCGGAACAGCCACCCTTCCGCCGTCCGTCCGGTGCCACGTTCGCCGGGATCGCGCTGGCGATCGTGGCGCTGGCGTGCGTCGGGGTCTACGGGATGATCGTGCCCGGCGGGAACAACGCCTGGCGCAAGAACGCCGCCGTCATCGTGGAGAAGGAGAGCGGTACCCGGTACGTCTACCTGGACGAGCGGCTGCATCCGGTCGCGAACTACGCGTCCGCGTTGCTGCTGCTCGGCGAACACGGCACCACGGAACGGGTTTCGCGCGATTCGCTCGCCGGAGTCCCGCGCGGACCCCGGATCGGCATCGCCGACGCGCCGGACGGCTTGCCCGGCCCCGAGAAACTGCTCACCGGAGCGTGGTCGCTGTGCTCCGCGCCCGCGAGCGACCTCGCGGGCAGCCGGATCGAGGAATCGGTACTGCTGGCCGGCGTCTCGCCGTCCGGCGGCGCGGAACTGGGAGACCAGGCGCTGCTGGTGGAATCGACGTCGACCGGTGACAGGTTCGTCGTCTGGCGCGGGCACCGGCACCGGATCAACGACTACGGCGCCGTCGGCACCGGGCTGGCGCTCACCGCCGAGCCGTGGGCGCGGGTCGGCCGGGCGTGGCTCGACGTGCTGCCGGAAGGCGTGCCGATCGGCCCGTTCCCGGTGGCGGCGGCGGGCGAGGTGTCCACCGCCGTGCCGGGCCGGACCGACATCCGGAACGGGATGCTGCTGATGGTGCAGACCTCTGGCGGCGGGCAGCAGCACTACCTCGCCGAACGGGACGCCCTGCGGCCGATCTCCGAACTGCAGTACGACGTCCAGCGCGCGAGCGCCCAGATGATGGCCGCCTATCCCGGTACCGAACCCAAGACCGTGCCACTGCCGCCTTCGCTGGCGACCGTGTCGCGGCAGCTGGACCCGATCCAGCCCGAAGCGGGCGCCGCGCCCGTCACGCGTCCGGCCATCGCGCGCCTGCGCGACCAGGACGCCACCGTGTGCGCGACCTTCGCCGGCGGCGCCCCCGCCCCCGCGCTGACCGTCGATCCCTCGATGCCACCCGCGGATCCGATGTCGACCACCGCCCGCCGGACCGCCGGTGGGACCCCGCTCGCGGACCGCGTCCACGTGCCGCCGGGCAGCGCGATCCTCGTCGAGGCGATGCCGTCGGCACAGGCGCCCGTCGGGACGCTCACCGTGGTGACCGACATGGGGCGCCGCTATCCGCTGGCTTCGCCGGACGTCCTGAAGATGCTCGGGTACCCGTCGGCGACCCCGGTGCGCCTTCCCGCCGGCTTGATCGCCCGCCTGCCCGAAGGCCCGAGCCTCGACCCGGCCGCCGCGCGGCGCCAGACCCTGGGCGGCTGAAGGGGACTTTCCCCGCGTCTCACGCGACGAAGGGAGCTTTCCCCGCATCACATGCGGGGAAAGCTCCCTTCAGCTCTGTTCGGGGTCAGCGCCGCCACAGGTCTTCGTCGAGCAGCTGCACCGAGCCCGTGTCCGACTCACCGGACCGGCGACCGCGCGCCAGGGTGAACTCGCCGTCCGGGTTGCCGCTGGCCGCCCGGCCGCGCAGCTTCGCCGGAACGCCGTCGCTCCGGCCGGAAGACTCCCTCCGCGCTGCCCCGTTGCGTCCTGTCGGCTGGTCGCCCGAGCCGGGCCGCAGTGTGCCCGCGGTGGCCTGACCTCCGCCGCCGTGGGATGGCGTCATCGGGGGCATCCCCGTGCTCGCGGACTTCGTTCCCGAGGGACTCGCCGCGCCCGGCTGGATCTCCGACGCGAGGCTGGGGGCCCGCTTGCCGGCGACCGGCTTCGCGGAGACGGGAAGAGCACCGGCCCCGGCGGCCGCACCGATTCCACCCAGCAGTCCCGTCGGCATGGGTGGAGCACCGGAACCACCAGGCAGCCCGCCGAACGAGGGAACAGCGCCGACTGTCGGCACCGTGGGAACGGAACCAAGGCCTGCCAGCGAGAGCCCGGACGAGCCGGTCCCGGTGCCGGTGCCGGATCCAGCCCAATCCCCCGGTGCCGGAAGGTCGATGCCCGAGGAACCGCCCTCCGTGAACGAACCCGCTGTCTCCGCGAGGCTCTGGAGTTCGGTCAGCGCGGTCATCCCGGCTTCGGCGGCGGCGAGGAAGTCCGCTGGGGAGTTGCCCTCCGCCGACACGGCTTGCTGCGCGGGCAGCAGATCCGCCGGTGACTGGATGCCCGCGGCCGCGCAGACGCTGAGCATCGAGAAGTCGAAGTTCCCGCCCAGTTCGGTCATTTTCAGGCCCGACGCCTGCTGGAGGGCGAAAGCCGCCGGCGCCCCGAACGGGGTGAGGGTGGCGATGCGGTACTCCGCGTAGAGCCCCGCCACTGTGGCCGCGGTCGTCGAGACGTCGGTGGCGAGCGTCGTCAGCTTTCCGGCGGGATCGGCCAGATCGATCCGGTCTCCCCAGAACTTCAGCTCGGCCAAGGTTCGCTGGACCTTCTCTTCGTGCTTCCGCCCGGCGTCGTCCGTCCACTCCGGAGTGAGCTCGCCGACCCGGGTATTGATCTCCGCCGCGGTGGTGTCGATCCAGCCTCGCACCTCCCTCCACATGGTCGCGGCTTCGAGCAGGGCCGGGACCTTTTCGGCCTCGGCGCGTGCCATCACGTCGTGCATCTCGATGGGGAGCAGCTGGTAGGGGATCATCGATCGCTCCTCACGCTTGGATCTGCGAGCCGTCGGCCGCAGACGTGTCGGTCTTTTCCTCGGTGGACTCGGGCGCCTGGCCGATGGAGCCCGATGCCTGCTTCAGCAGGCTCAAACCCTGTTGCGCGAGCTTGATGGTCGACGTGGCGAGCGTCAGCGCGCTGGCCGCGTCCGCGGCGGTGTAATCGGCGGCGATCGCCTTGACCGTCGTCGAATCGGTGACCATGTCCTCGGTGATCTTGGTCAGCAGCGCCGTCATCTCGGCGGTGGCCGCCTTGTCCAGCAAGGACATCGCGATGCCTTCGAACATCCCGGCGATGTTCGCCGATCCCGGCCGCATCAGTGACGACGGCTGGGCTGGAGCGGTGAGCTTGGTGGAGTACGCGCTCATCGCGGTCGTGTTTCCGTTGATCTCGTTTGCGGGCATCTGCCCCTCCTCATCGTCCCGCGTGGAACCGCGGCTCTTCCTGGTTCTCGCGCACGACCGGGTCCACTTGCCACAGTTCTTCGTCGAGCAACTGGACGCCGTCGTTCTCCGTGTCCCATTCCCGCCGTGCGCCGGGCGGGGCGGATGGTGCCGCCGCCCCCTTCGTCGACCGGCCCTTTCCCGCACGCCCCATGAGGGACACTCCTGGCGTGCCACCGGGTTTCCGCTCGCGCTGCCTGCCGGTGGCCCGGTCGGCGTTCCCGGGATTCACCCCGCCGCCGCTTCCCCGCGCCCCGCCCGACTGCGGTGGATACATCGGGGGCATGGTCCCGGATCTGGCCGCTCCGGACGCGGTCCGCGCGCCCATCCCCGCCGCGGCGGGCGGTAGTGCCGTGCCGAGGGCACCGGTTCCGGAAGGCGACACGGGGGTCGCCGGCGAAGTGCCCGCTCCCAGACCGGAACCCGACCCGCCGATGCCACCGCCGCCACCGGGGAGCTCACCACCACCGCCTGCCAGGCTCGGCATTCCCGACTGGTCACCGAGTCCGGACGGCGACGGGGACGACGGATCCCACGAGGGCAGCCCACCCGTCGGAACAGGCAGTGCCGCCGGATCGGGAACGCTCTGCCCGCCACCTGCCAGTTGCTGCAACGATTCGAGCGCGCTGGTCAAGGCGTCCAGTGCTCCCGGCGCCGCTTCCAACGCGTCCTTCAGCGGGTCTTCGGTGGGGCTCTGCGGCTGTTCGGGAGTCGCCGGTGTTTCCTGGCCGGGAGCCGGATTCGACGGCGACTCCGGGGACGCCGGGTTCTGCGAGCCGGGCCCTGCCGGAGACGAACCGGTGTCGACCCCGGGGTCGACCTCGCCCCGTGCCCCGTTCCAGGGGCGGCTGCGGGCGGCGAGCATGGCGTGGCCCGTACGCAGATACTGCGCGGCCATTTCGTCGAGTTTCCCACCGACGACCGACCTGGCCGTTTCCTCGTAGTCGGGGTCGTTAGCCGCCTTCGTCGCCTCCGAGGCGAAGGTGAAAGCGTTCAGGATGAGCATCCCGGCGAGCTTGTCGATGTGGTCCGTGACATGAGACTCCGCGGCGGCACGTTCCCACGGGCCCAGCGAGCCGGTGTGGGTGTCGCGCAGCCACTGCACCATCCGGCGCCCGGCTTCGTCGTCCCAGAACGGTTCCAGCCCGTTGGTCGACTCCCACAGGGAACGGCTCGCGGGGTTGAGCCAGGTCTGCACGGACTTCCACATCTCGCTCGCCTGTTTGAGCGAAGGATAGGTGTGCGCGATCTCGCCGCGGAGGATGTCGAGCTGCTGTTTGAGGGAAAGACTCTTGTAGCTCATGGTGTTCTCATCCCGGTCAGAGGCTGGGTTCGTAGGGATTACCGAGCTCAGGGATGTTCGGAGCCGGGGCGGACGCCGGTTGCGGTCCCCGGTTCACCTTGTCGGACAATCCCTGGATCGCCGTCGCGGCGGCTTCGCCCGCGTTCTGGTATTCGTTCGCGCATCGTCGGGCGAGGTCTTCGAAGGTCTGGAATCCTTCGGCGGCCGCGGTCATGAAGGCTTTGAGCTCGCCGGTCACGAACTTGTCCGCGGCGGCCAGCGCCTCGCATTCCTTCATGAGCGTGCAGCCGGCACCCGGTTCCCGATCGATCTTGGGCGCCGGAATGGCGTTGACCTGCTGGTGCAAATTGTTGGCGAACGTTCGAAGCGCCGGTATCCAGGCGTCAACCCTGCCACCACCCATGTTCCCTCTCGTTTTCGTGTTCGTATAGGTCTTCTGAGCGAGTTTCGCCACTACTCCCGAGGGGCGAGCCAGGCGAGCTGGACGAGTCCCTTGCCGCCACGGCGATCGACCAGCCAGCCCCGGCCCGGCGGGAGCACTTGTGCGCGCATGCCGCCCAGCAGCGGTCCTTCGTCCCGGTCGCCGGACATCATCAGGCCGGGCGTACCGACCTCGCGGAGACGAGACAGGAACGGCTCGAACAACCCGGCCCCGGCACCTCCCGAGCGGCGCGTGAGCACCACGTGCAACCCGATGTCGGAGCCCTGGGCGACCAGCGGGAGCAACGGCATCAGCGGATGCTGCTTGTGCGTGGCGACCATGTCGTAGTCGTCCACCAGCACGAAGATCTCCGGCCCCTCCCACCAGCTGCGCGCGCGGAGCTGTTCGGGCGTGACGTCCTTGCCAGGCAGGCGTTTGGTCATCGCCTCGGCCACCTCCCCGAGCAGCTCGCGGCTGTGTGCGTCGTTGGTGCCGCTGCCGAGCAGATGATCGTCGCCGATTTCGCCGAGCAGACCCCTTCGGTGGTCGACCACGACGATGCGGGCCTGGTCGGGCCGGTACGCCTTTTCGATCCGGCGGCCCAGCGTGCGCAGGAAGGCCGTCTTCCCGCTTTCGGTGTCCGCCAGCAGGAAGAAGTGCGGGTCGGCGCCGAAGTCGAGACGCATCGGGGAAAGGTCCCGTTCGTGGATGCCGACCGCGAGCCCTGCTTCGGCGCCGGTCAGCTCGTCGGTGGCGGGAAGTTCCTCGTAGGGGAGCAATCCCGGCAGGAGCCGCACCGACGGAGCGGGCGGCCCCGGCCACGCGGCGCCGATCGCGTTGACGAGTTCGGCCGTACCCTCCGCGAGGTCTTCGGTGGTGTTCCTGCCGTCCGTTCGCGGCAGGGCCAGGAGAACCTGGTGCTTGCTCATCGAGACTCCACGCCCGGGAGCGTCGGCCGGGACGCTCATCGCGGCGCGCCGGTCGATGATCGAATCGATGGGATCGCCGATCTTGAGTTCCAGCCTGCTGCCGAACAGGTCCCGGACGTTCATCCGGAGATCGAACGAGCGGGCGGTGGCCGTCACGACGTGTACGCCGTACGACAGGCCGCGGGCGGCGATGTCGCCGACCATGTCTTCGAGCCCTTCGAAGTCCCCCCTCAGGGTTTGCCAGCCGTCGACCACCAGGAAGACGTCGCCGTGGGGCTGGTCGCCGAATCGGCCCTCCGCCCGAAGCCTGCGATAGGTCGCGATGCCGTCGATCTGGTGCTCCGCGAACAGCTTTTCCCGGTTGGCGAGCACGGTGGCGACCTCGGCGATGGTCCGCCGGACCGCGCCGGTGTCCAGCCGTCCGGACACCCCCGCGACATGGGGCAGACCGCTGATCGAGGCGAGGGTGCCGCCACCGAAGTCCAGGCAATAGAACTGCGCCTCGCGCGGGGTGTGGGTGAGGGCGAGGCTGAGGATCAGCGTGCGCAGCGCGGTGCTCTTGCCGGTCCTCGGCGCGCCGAGGATCAACACGTGCCCGGCCGCGCCGGTGAGGTCCAGGGTGAGCGGGTCACGCCGTTGTTCGTAGGGCCGGTCGACGATCCCGAGCACCGGCCGCAGATTCGACGCCGTGTCAGGTCCGCCGGGGGACAGCCCGCGCCGGGGGTGGGCGACCAGGCCGGGCAGCAGCCCGTCGAGCGTCGGCGACGCGTCAAGCGGCGGCAGCCACACCTGGTGGGCCGGTGTGCCGCGGCCCTCCAGCCGGTCGACCAGGATGTCCAGCAGGGTCTCGCCCACAGCCGTGTCCGGATCCTCCGCGGGTGCCGGTTCTTCCTCGTCCGCGGTGATCTCGGCGGCGACGTAGGTCGTCGTGTATTCGTTCAGCACCAGGTGTTCCCCGCCCGCCGCGATGGCCGCCCCGCCGGCATTGCCACGCTGGTACACCCCGGAGACGTAAGCGGAGCGGAACCGGTCCATCTGTTCGGTCCCGACCTTCAGGAAGCCGTGTCCGGGAGCTCGTGGCAGTTTGAACGCGTCCGCGACGCCGAGTACCGCCCTGCTCTCCATTTCGGAAAACGTCCGCAGGCCGATCCGGTAGGACAGATGGGTTTCCAGACCGCGAAGCCTGCCCTCCTCCAGCCGCTGCGAGGCGAGCAGGAGGTGCACCCCGAGCGAACGGCCCACCCGTCCTATTTGGACGAACATGTCGATGAAGTCGGGTTTCGCGGAAAGCAGCTCGGAGAACTCGTCGCAGATCACCAGCAGCGTGGGGACCTCGGGCAGCGGCGCGCCTGCCGCCCTGGCCTTCTCGTAGTCGCGCAAGGAGGAGAAGTTGCCCGCCGCGCGCAGCAGTTCCTGACGGCGGATCAGCTCGCCGTTGATCGCGTCGGTCATCCGGTCGACCAAGTGTAGTTCGTCGGCCAGGTTGGTGATCACCGCGCTGGTGTGAGGCAGGGCGTCGAGCCGGGTGAAGGTGGCCCCGCCCTTGAAGTCGACCAGCGCGAAGTTCAACGAGTTCGGGGGATGGGTGACGGCCAGGCCCAGCACCAGGGTGCGCAGCAACTCCGACTTCCCGGAACCGGTGGCCCCGATCAGCAGCCCGTGCGGGCCCATCCCGTCCTGCGCGGACTCCTTGAGGTCGAGTTCGATCGGGGACCCGTCCGGCTGGATGCCGACCTTGAGCCGCAGGCGGTCCCGGTTCGGCCTCGGTTCCCAGGTGTCGTCCGGGTCGAACCGGTACGGGTCCCCCAGTTCCAGCAGTTCCGCCAGGCCGAGCTCGGAGGTCATCGGGGCGTCGCCGCGCAGTCCCGCGGTCAGGCGGAGCGGGGCGAGCTGACGGGCCAGCCCCTCGGCCGCCACCTGGCCCAGCCGGTCGGCCCTGCCGAGCGGTGCCTCGCCGTCGATGGTCTCGCTGAGCAGTTCTCCTTCGGCGTCCACGGCCAGCACCACGGTGGTCCGGTCCAGCGCCCTCGGCGGCATGGTCGTCAGGTCCACGACGGTCACGCCCTCGACACCGCCGCCGGTCATCAGATGGTCCGAGCCCGCGACCGAACCACCGTCGATCACCACCACCAGATGCGGGCCGGATACCCGGCCGTCCGACTCCGGGTCGAACCTCGGCCGCTTGGTCAGCTCCTCTTCGAGCATGGATTCCAGCGCCGGGACGGTGGCGGCCACCAGCCGCAACGGGCCGAGCAGGTCGGTGCGTTCGGAGTGCTGGGCGTGCGGGAGCCATTTGACCCAATCCCAGTCCGCGCGGCGTTCCTCGCCGGTGCACACGGCCACCCGTAGGTCGTCCGGCGAGTGCAGGGTGACCAGCTGCGCCAGCATCGCCCGGAGTACGCCGAGCGCCGCGTCACGGTCTCCCCGCAGGTAGACCCGGCTGAACCCGTTGACCGCGATGGCGATCGGCAGCTCGCGGATGGTGGAATGGGTGGTGAGGAAACGGCGTAACGCCAGCGCGGACAGCGGTTCCAGTTCCTCGAGCGGTTTCGTGTCGGGCGCGATCAGCGTGGCGGCCGGATTCTGCGGGCCGCGGCCGATCCGCGCGACGCCGAAATCCGCGTCGTCCTTGCGGCGTTCCCAAAGCCGGTAGCTCGACACCAAAGACCACAGCGACGCCGGGTCCGGGTGCAGGTATTCCATCGCTTCCCGCTGGCGGCGTACCGAGCGCCGCAGCCGAAGCCGGTGCTGGGCGAGGTGGCGAAGGTACTTGCGCCGGGCGTAAGCCATCTCCCGTTTGCTCGGGCCGCCACCTTGCAGGAATCCCATGACGACCATGCCGAGCATGGCCACACCCATCATCCCGTAGATGACGAAGCGCAGGGAGCCGGTCATGCTGCCGGAGTACATCAGCAACATCGCGGCCATCATGGCCACCATCGGCAGCACCGTGAGTACCTGCGCCCACTGCCTGCCCGGCGGGGGCGGGATCTCCGGTGGGGCCTGCAGGATCAGCTCGCCCGCCGGCATTTCCGGGGCAGGCCTGCGCATCGGTCTCTTCACCACGACTGTCGCCACCCGTCCGATGGTTCGCGACCGGGGGCCGCGAAAGGGGACGTTGGCAGGAACGTGCCGCCCGCCGGGGCGGAGCCTCTCCCGGAACTAGCGTCGGTGACACAGGCAGTTCACGGCGGAACAAGGAGGGGCGAAGAATGACCGAGCAAGTCAATATCAATTTCGAAAGCGCGCGGGGTGGAATCAGGTTCGGTGACAGCAGCCAGGGCGAGCAGTTGGCCGGGGCCGACTCTCTCGGCAGGCAGATCACCGAACTGGCGTCCGGTGGGATGGCGGGCGTGGTCCAGTCGGCGGCGCTCAGCACCAACGACATGACCGGGGACAGCCACCGGAGGCTCCTCAACTGGGGCCAGCAGGCCTTGGTCGAAGACCCGACGACCGCGGTGAACATCCTCGGTACCGGTCAGGACGGTGCCCAGAACTCGCTGCTCAACAGCGGCTCGCAAATCTCGAAGATCATCGGAAACCAGGCCTGAAAGGGGTAGGAAAATGTCGGGAGACGGTCACTTCAAATGGGACTTCGCCAGTGGGGAAACGGGCGGCCGGACGTATCGCGACGGTGGTGACAGCATCGAAAACGCGTCCGCCGAACGGCTTCAGCGGGCGCGTGCCCTCGCCACTGACGGCTGGTACGACGAAAGCGGCCAGCAGTACCTGCAGGTGAACCAGCGGAGCCACAACCAGAACCTCGAAACCGCCGACGGCCACCGCGCGGTGAGCCAGGGCTGGGGCAAGGCGGGGGTCGAGTGCCAGGACGCACTCGGCCGCGCGTGCAACGCCCTCGGCAACGCGGGCATGGCCTAACCGGGAACACCGGATGCCCGGCGCGGGAAGCGCCGGGCATTCGTCATGCCCACAGGACGGGAACCCGCCTACCGGCCGGAGATGAGGAAGACCTGTTCCGGCGGTTCGACGGTCGCCGGTTCGACGGGTACCGCCTCGGCCCGGTCCGCTCGCCAGCGGCGGCGTTTGCCGCGCGGCACCACCAGCGCCAGCAGAACGACCAGGGTGAGCACGGCGATCGCGGCGGCGGTGCCCCATTTCGCCGTTTCCGCGGTGCTCTCTTCCGACGCGATCCTGTCCAGCCTCGCCTGATCCGGGGGAAGGGGGACATGGGCGGGCAGCGCGTCCGGTCCACGGGTGTCGAGACCGTCTGTCACGGCGCGGTAGGGATCGACCAGGCCGTGACCGTAAGCCGCGCTTCCGTTCCCACCGCGCGAAGGGGCGGCCGTGGCGATCAGCCGCCGGGCGACCTCGGCGGCGGACAGCCGGGGCCAGGCGGCGCGCACCAGCGCCGCGGTACCCGAAACGAACGGGGTGGCGAAGCTGGTGCCGTCGACGTAGGCGTGGCCGTCCACTCTCGCCGTGGTCAGCACTTTGGCACCGGGCGCCACCAGGTCCACATAGGACCCGATCTGCGACCCGGTCATCCTGGCGCCGTCGATGTCCACCGCGCCGACGCCGAGCACTCCGTCGTAGGAGGCCGGATAGGACGGGAAGGCGATCGTCGCGTCCCGCTGGCCGTTGCCCGCCGCGGCGACCACCAACGCGTCCCTGGCCACCGCGTACGCGACCGCGTCCCGGATGACGGCGAAGTCGTCGAAGCCGGCCAGCGAAAGGTTGATCACCTTCGCACCCTGGTCCGCGGCGTAGCGAACGCCGTTGGCGACGACCTGCGGGTCGATCCGCAGTTGCTCTCCCTGGTCACCGAGATCGCGGTCGCTGACCCGGACCGGCAGGATCTCCGCGTCCGGGGCCACCCCGCGAAAACCGATGCCGGGCATAGGATCCGCGGCGATGATGCCCGCCACCCCGGTGCCGTGCGAAACGCAGTCGAAAGCGCCGGGATGGCCTCCTGAGAGGTAGAAATCCCGTCCCTCGCGGACTTTCCCCGGTCTGCGCAGTTGGGGATGGTCGGCGTCCACCCCGGAATCGACCACCGCGACCAGCACACCGGCCCCCCGGCCGTGCGGCCAGGCTCTTTCGGGGGCGAGCACCTGCTGCGCCCAGGGTTGCGCGCGCACCTGGGCGCGGGCGGGAGCGGCGTCGTGGCAGGCCCCGGCGGGCGGCGCCGCGTTCGCCACGCTCGCGCCACCGAGCGCCTGAGGGACCGTCATGGCCAGCACGGCGACGGCAGCCGCCATCCGAAGTCGTCTCATCGCCGTCATGTTCCGCTCGCGGGACACCGGTTCACGTACTCGTGGCAGAAACAGGCCACTCGGGCCCCGGGCCCGGTCGTCGCGGTGACACTGGACCGGACACGATCGAGGAGGGCCGGTGGACACATCTTTGCGCCTCGGCATGTACGCCGAGTACGAGCGGATGGCCGAGGACGTCAGGGCGATGAAGAAGCGCCTTGCCGAAATCCGGGTGACCGCGGAATCCGACGACGACCTGATCAGCATCACCATCGGCGGCACCGGAGAGGTGCACGATCTCTGGCTCGATCCCCGGATCTACCGCACCCCGGATTCGGCCGCGCTGGCGCGGGCCATCGTCGAAACCTTCCAGCGGGCGGCCGTACTGGCCAAGGAGGAGGGCGTCGTCATCGCCGCGGACTACCTCCCCTCGGACGCCACCGCCGAGACGGCGGATCTGCGGCTCGACCCGTTCCTGCACGAACTCGACCGGCAGGTCGCCGGAGACACACGATGACGGGCCTCGACCGGAACGCCGACGGATTCATCGACCTCTATCCCGTCGAAACCCAGGGCAAGCTGGACGAACTGCGCACCGCGAGCACGAATCTCGCGAACGCGTGGAAGAGCGCCCACGACCGGATCAAGGCGCCGGGCGCGCTTTTCGGTGGTCCCATGGGCATCGCGCTGAAAGGTGTACTCGAGACGCCGTCGAACGAAGTGAGCAAAATCGTCGACCAGATGCCCGGCTTCTACCAGGGTGCGGCGGACGGTGGGAAGAAGGCCGTGGGGTACTACCTCGACGGCGAAGCCGCGGCGACCGACGCACTGTCTTCCTGAGGGACCACCGAGACCATGAGCGGCGACGGCGACGGCGATGTGCGCGAGCCGGGAGGCGACCTGTGGAACGCCGTCCTCAACGACGGCGGCTACGCCAAGGACAGCGTCTGGCCGCCGGACAGCGAAACAGCCGCTCGCGCGATGGCCACGGCGTGGAAGGACGGCGCGGCCGCGCTGAAAACCGCCGTCGGCTCCTCGGACCTCGTCGCGCAGGGCTTGCGCACGTCCTGGCCCGATCCCAACGGCTACGCGCTGTACGACGGGATCACCAGGGTCAACAACGGCACCCTGCAAGGCCAAGGCGGTGTCAAGGAGGTTCCGCCCGCCATGGAAGGGCTGGGAAAAGCGTACGGCGGTTACGCGGAGATCCTCGACTTCGTCAAGACCCAGATCCGGGAAACGATCTCCTATCACAGCTTCATCTACAGCCACCTGGACGACGGCGGCTCCTTTTTCAATCCCGGTGGTGAGGCGGCACAGCGGTTCTTCGCGAGGGCCATCGCGAAGAACATCGCCGAACTGGTTACGGCCGCGGCCGCGCTGATCACCGATCCGGACAGCGCGCCCGCCCCGACGCCCAAGATCCCCAACCCGGGACTGGCAGGCGGCGTCTACGACGGACTGGTGAACCTGGCCAAGATGGTGGGCGGCCTGATCGGCTACGCGGACAGTCCCCTCGGTGGTTCCAGCTGGAGCTTGTCGAACGCGGTGCTCGCGTGGGGCGGGATGGCCAAACTCGGCGCGGCCGTACAGGCGTACACCCATGGCCTGGGGTGGGTGGACCTCACGACCGGTCTGCCAGGGGGAGAGCGTGGCGAGCTCGGCACGGTGCTGCTCGACTTCGGGAAGCAGTTCATCCACTACGACGAGTGGAGCGAAGACCCTTGGCACGCCGTCGGTGGAACGGCCGTGAACATCGCCGCCCTCATCGGTATGCGCGGAGTCGGAGCCGCCACGCGTGCCGCCGGGGCGGGTATCTCACGCGCGGGGGCCGCAGCCGGCCGGGTCCCCGGACTTTCGGGGGTCGGCAAGTTGGCGGCGGGTACCGGAGCGCGGCTCAGCCGGGGCGGCGAGGCGCTCGTCAAGGTCCCCACGGTCACCGAGCTGGCCATCAGGAACGCGCCCCACGCGCTCGAGAAGGTCCAGAGCGTCATCAGGGGCGACCGCGGGATCAGCGCGGAGACCGCCGCGCGGGTCATCCGGAACCCGCTGGGTCCGCTGCCGGGTTCGGTCGGGGAAAGCCTGGCGAGGCACGGTGGTCCCAGCGCCGACGTCCCGGCAGCCCGGCCGCACGACACCGGAGGGGACGGCCCGCGCGATCCGGACACGGGCGTCGGTGGCCGTCCGCCGCATACTCCGGATCCGCCGTCGACCCCGCCGAAACAGTCACTCGCGGCCGAGTCGCCGCATGCCGGTCAACCCATCCGGAACGCCGATCTCACCGAGACTCCCGGATCGGGTGGTCGCCCGGAGCACCATGCCTCCGCCGGGCCGGGCGACAAGCCTCCTCCGCCACCGCGACAGGAATCCCCGGTGAAGGCCGGGCATCCGCCGACGAACGTGTTCGACACCGTCGGCCTGCACGAACTGGCCCACGGCACGCTGGGAGAGGCAGGCCGTGCCGGTGCGGCCGAGGCCCACGCGAGCGGGAAGTGGAAGGGCGACCCGCCGTCCGAGGCGCCTCGCGGCGTGGAACCGTCCACTTCGAACACCGGAAAGGCCGAAAACCCTTCTGCGCCGCCTTCGGACAGCTCCGTCGCGCATCCGGCGCACCGGGAGCGGCCCCCGGCGAGCACCGAACGCCCTGGTGACCAAGGCAAACAAGGGCAGCCACCGGCGAAGTCGCTCACCCCGAGAGGAGGCGACAACGGCAGGACCGCTCCCCAGCACAGCAGTCACGAGGAAGGCCGTCCGCCGGGGGAGCACGGTGACGGCGACGGTCCGCGCCACGGCGACGACGGACCTCCCGCGAACCCTCGGGAGGTCCTCCGCCTGGAGGACCTCGCGCGGGGGGAGCTGGGCGAGGCCGGGCATGTGGGCATCGAGGAGGCGCGGGCGAGCGGGCAGTGGAAAGGCGACGGCGAACCCGGGCCGTCCGGGGCGCTGGACAGGACGCCGGACGAGCCGCCGCCCAGTGGCCCCGGTGGTTCCGGTCACGCACGGACCGACGACGGGTCGGGTCTGTCGCCGGAAACCAGGAGAGGCGGTGCCGCGACCGCGGTGCTGCCCGACCCGGCGCCCACGGGCGCGCGGGCGCAGGCACCCGCGGCGCGGGCCGAGCACGCGGCGCCGGTCCACTCCACCCGGTCTTCGCCGAGCCCGGCCGCCGCTCAGCTCGCCGAACGGGCCACCATCGGCGACGTGATTTCGGGCGTCCCCAAGCCCGTGCCGCGGCCGGAGGCCGAACCCCTGACCGTGCGGCCCGATCCGGAAAAGGTGCGCTCGGGTGAGGCGGACGGACCCCACCGGCTGATCGATCCGAAGCTGCCGGCCATCGGCGAACCGGTCCGCCCTCTTACGGGCTTCCCGCCACGGCCGGACGTGGGGACCCCGCCCGCGCCGGTGGTGGGTTTCCCGACCCCGGCGACCGTGGACTTCCCGCGTCCTCCCGGCGAGGTGCGGAATCCGCCGGGCCGGACGACGATCCCGGTGGCGCCCGTGGTCCCGGACCGGCCGGTGTACCCCGAACCGCCGCGCGGACCGGAGTGGCCGCTGGAACTTCCCGCCTTTCCGGACCGCGTGGCCGATCCGGTTTCCCCGCTGACACCCGGTGGGCCGGAGCGTCCGCCCGTGGAGATCTTGCCGCCCGTCGATCCTCCCGACGTCACCGTCCGGCCGGTCGACCCCGCGCCTGTCGAGGTGCCCCCGCTCCCGGACGAGACGTCTCCCGTGCTGCCGTCGGCGAACCCGCCGTGGCCCGGCTCACCGGTCGTCGCTCCGTTGCCGTCTTCGGTGCCCGAACACACGGCGCCCGCCTGGCCGGAGGAGATCCCGCTCCGGCACCAGCCCGTCGTGCCGGATCTCCCTGTGGGCCCCGGGGAAGACCAGCCGAGCGCGATCCCACCCGAAATCCGGGAAGTGCTGACCGAAGCCGAACGGGACCTCCTCGACGCGCTCGTCGGCGCCGGGGTGAACATCGCGTTCGTCCTGGAGCGCGTCTTGACGGAGTTGACGGGGAAAGCCGGTGCCCCGGCTCGACTCGCGTCGCTGACCGACGCGCAGCGGGCGGCGTTCCGCGAACGCCTGGAGGGAATCCTCGACGCCCAACCCATCAGGCCGCGACCCGCGACCGAGAAGCCCAAGCCCGAGTACCAGATCCTCGGCTCCCCCGAGGGTCTTTGGTTCCCTTACACGATTTCGCTGAACTCCGACACGATAACCGCCTACGGCGAGGCGGTCCGGGAGCACGAAGAACTTCTCGAACAGCTCATGTGGGCGGCCGGATTCCTTCCCCGCGAGGAGATCGAGAAGCTGCTCGAAGCGATCGGGGATCTGCCACGGCTCAAAGAACTCCTGCGGAACCTGAAAGACAGTGTGCAAGCCGCACTCGTCGCCGCCTGGGAACTGGCCGTGCAGGGACCGCGGGGGATGGTGATCGACGGCGTCCGGGAACCGGTGTTCTCCGCTGAAGGCGAGCTTCTCGGCACCATCGACGTCAAGGCGCGGCTCGCCGACGGAACCGAGGTGTGGGTGACGGTGGGGCGGCTCGCCGGGCCCAGCGAGAAGGACGCCGCGAACCTGGTCGACAGCGCGGCGAAGTCGATCGCGCCCTCGTCCGCCGCCGTCAAGCGGTACTTCGTTCTCGGCACCCCGGCGTCGGCCGGAAGCGCCGCGGCGATCGAGCGGATCGCCGGGAACCTGCGCGCGCTCGGATTCGACGCGGTGCTGCACCAGGGGAGGGAACGCCGGATACCGGACGAACTTCCCTTGCTGGACCCGCTTTTCGCCCGCAACGTCCGGCCCCGGCATCCCCAGCGCCAGGAGCCGCATCCGGCGAGGCCCACCGCTCCCGTCCGTCCGGCCGATCTGCCGGACGAGCTGGTCCCGCTCTGGGAGGCGTTGACCGTCCGGGAACAGCGCGCCCTCGCGGATCTCGCCCCGACGGTGGGACCGAAGGCCGGTCGCTACGCACTGACGAACTTCGTGACCTGGCTGGCACAGGAGAAGGGACTCTCCCGGGAAGTCTCCGCCTCGCTGGCGGAATGGCTGGCCAGGGTTCCGCCGCCGGACGGCCTGCCCGCCAAATTCGTTCCGGCCTGGCACGCGATGCCCGCCGACGTGCAGCAAGCGTTCGCGAAACTGCTCGAGACGCGCGGTCTGCAGGTCGCGCTGGCCGAGCTCAACAACCGGCTCGGGGAACTGACTTCGGTGCGGGGTGCTCCCCTCCAACGGATCCAAGACCTGGACGCCGCCCGGTTCGACATCCTCCGGCGGTTCTTCACCGAACAGGTCACGCCGACGTCCGCCGCCGAGATGGGACGCACGCTCTTCTTCCACGAAAACCGTCCCATCCTCGACAGGTGGCTGGTCCTGCACCAGCTCATCGACAGGCTGGGCAGGCACGGTGTCACCAACGTCGACGAGTTGTACGCGGAGCTCCAACGCAACCTGAAGCTCACCTTCGAGAAACTCACCGGGCTGGATCCGGCAGGCAAGATCGACGCGAAAGAGGTGGGTGGCAACCCGGAAAACCTCAGAGGTTTCGAAGCCACCCTCCGCAGCGCGCTCCGGCTCGCGGACCTGCGGTACACGGATCCGGAACGGTTGGAGCGGCTCGGCCTGCCGGGGCTGAAGATCATCGCCCTGGACCACAAGATCCACCGGCCGAACGGCGAAGAGCTGTCCGACATCGACATCCTCGGCGAGCTCGCCGACGGTACGCGGGTGTGGATCGAGGTCAAGCGCAGCAAACTGGACTACGGGAGCGTCCGGTACGAGGAAGATCTCGCGGACAAGATCCGGAAGCAGCGCGGTCACCCGGACTACACCGCGGGTGGAACGAAGATCTTCGTGATGTTCGCGACGAAGGTCGACGCCACCTATGCGAAGTTGGTGCTCTCGCACGGCGCCCACGCGGTGCTGCACCTCGATCCCCTGCAGAACGTCGAACTCGTCGCCGAACGGACGATGGCGCCGCTTCCCATCCGGTGGGACTCCGGAGGACGGGAGCGGTTCTTCGCGGCGGGGCCGGCCGACGCGGAGCTGCCGCCGCCCTTCGCGCCTCTGGGTGGTAAACGGCTGAGGCATCCGCAGCGCCAGTGGCCGCACCCCGAGCGCCCGCCCTCTTCGGCGAAAGCAGCCAGCACGCCGACGCCGAGGGCTCCCGAACCACCGCGTCCGGCGAGGCCGACGCAGGTTCCGGCCAAGGTGTGGAAGAACCTCTCCGCCGACGGACAGACAGCGATGGCGAAGGCCGCCGCGTCGGGACATCCGGACGTCGTCCGCTTGCTGGGCGCGCACGCGGCGGAGCTGGCGAACGCGACCAAACACCCCAAGCCGCGGAGGATCCCCAAGCTCCTCGAGTCCTTGACCCCTGAACAGCATCGAGATCTCGCGTCGTCGCTGGACCGCGCGGCGGCCGAGGCGGCGAAAGCCCGCCTGGCCCAGCCGGTTCCGTCCGCCGGGAACGGCTGGATGCCGATCGAAATCGGCGGTACCGCCGTGGCCGGGCAAAGGCGGCCGGAACTGGAAGGCGAGCTGGCGCGCGCCTTCTCCCAAGCCGTCAAGGACGCCGGGCTGACGGTGTTCGCTGAGTACGTCCGGTCGTCCGTCGTGGCCGGTGCCGGAGATCAGCGGTTCACGGTCGTCGCCGAAGTCGGCGACTGGCTCGGGGACCGGGCGGCACTGTGGTCCGTGTCGGCACGCGGCCCGGCGGGGGATCCCGCGAGGAACGTCCTCCGGATCGTCGTATCGGCACGGCTCGCCCATGGCACCGCCCCCAGCGTGCTCGCGCACGCCCTCGCCGCCGGCGCCGCCGATCTCGCCGTCGGCGGAACCGCCATCCCGGGATACCTCAGCCCGGAGGGGAACCTCGACGTCAGGCCGGAGCTGACACCCACCGACCGGGGACATCTCGCGCAGGTCGTCGTCCTGGACCGGGAATTCCAGCGGACCGTGCTGAATCCACTCGCGCGGGCCCGCGCGCGCAAGGCGATCGTCGACCTGCTGGGCCGTCTCGGTCTCGACCCGAACCAGGGCGGCAGCGACTACCGCATGGCTGCGCTGGCGGGTGACCCCGTCAGGTGGGTCGTCCAGCGGCATCTCCCCGCCAAGGAAACGGACGGCTACCTCGCGACGAAGACCCACGCGGCCACCGGCCTCTACACGAGTGTCCTTCCGTCGGGGATTTCGGCGGGCGTCTTCCTGATCCTGGGCTCCGTGGGCAGTGGCGTCGGCTGGGCGGTTTTCGGCCTGGTCAATGCACTGATCGGCGCGCGGATGGCCCGGGAATGGGAGATCGCGAAGGACGAACAAGTCGCCAAGGGACGAACGTACGACGCCACGGCGCGACGGATCGACGCCGGCGCCGTGCCCGCCGAGCAGGTACGTGCCCAGCTGGCCCAGCTCGGCGGTCCCGCCCACCACGGGCCGTCCGCGCCCTCCGGACGACAGGCGGGCCGTGGACGGCTGGGGCCGCGGCCCGATCTCGCCCAGAGCCTGGGAAAGCACTTCCGCCGGTTCGGCCTGCCGCCGTTGACCGGCGCGGGTGTCGGGATCGGCGTGGGCATCCCCCTCGGGCTCACGGCGACGTCCGTGATCAGCATCGCCGCTCTCTCGGCGGTCGCCGCGCTCCTGCAGCCTTTCGCCGAACGGCGGCGAACGCAGATCCAGAAGGGAGAAGAGCTCAGGAAGATCGATGACAACGCCAGGGAACTGGACCACCTGCTGGCCACCTACGACGGCCAGGTCTATGTGGACCTGGCGAAGCGTCTCGGTCTTGATCCCGGCCCGAAACCGAAGAGCCTCAGTCTCGCGCACCGCGAGCCCAAGCCGCTCGAGCTCGGCAAAGCGGCCAACAGCCCGGACATCCTGCCCTACTTCAGCGAGATCGTCAGGCGGACCTTCCGGGGCACCGCCGCGGGGACTCTCGACCAGAGCGCGTTCCTCGCCCGGCATCTGACCCTCTTCGAATCCATGTTCGCCTACGGTGCCGGACGCAGCCTCGCCACCCTGTTCATCGCGGTCTGGCAGCTGAACACGCTCGATCAGAGCGAACTGGAGTTCACCGTCGCCAGGCGGACCTTCGACGAGCGGCAAGTGCGCTATCTCGCGAATCCGCAGGTGGCCAAGGAACGTGAGGAGTTCCTGAAGCGGGCCGAGGCGGCGGTCGGGCACAGGCCTGGCTTCTGGGGGCGGTTGCGTGACGCGGCGATTCTCTTCGGGTCGCCGAAGCCACCGCGCCCTCAGGAGGCGGAGGCGGTGTCCACATCGGACGAAGTCGCGGTCCGCCCAGGATTCGCTTCGAGAGCGGACTTCATGAAGGCCTACACGAGGGTTTCGGCGACCGGCGCCGCGGCCACCGTCGCTGCCGTCGAGCTGTCCGGAGCGAGTCCGACCCTCGCGGTCGCCGCCCTCGCGGCCGCGTTCGCCGGGCCCGCGATCGGCTGGCGCAAATGGTGGCACCGGAAGGCCGAACTCGAAGCGAGCGACAAGAACATCGCCGCGACCAATCAGCAGAAGGCGGACAAGCGGGCGGCGGAGCAGGCGGAGGCGGAGCGGTTCGCCACCGCCCAGGTGACCATGTCCGCGGAGGCGATCGCCGCGGAGGCACGACGGGCCGAGCGGCCCGCGATGCTCGGGCTGGCCCCGAAGGCGTTCGACGCCATGCGGCAGGTCGCCGCGTTCATGGCGGCCAAGCCGCCGGAAAAGCCGCCCGCGCCCCTCCGGTACCTGGAACCGCTCGAGATCGCCGAGTACCTGTGGCCGGACCTGGACTGGGCAACCGCCTACGAGGCCGGACTCCTCGAAGCGCGACGGTCCATCACGGCGGAAGCCGCCCGGCTCGACACGCGGAAGAGCTGGGGCGACTACGAGACACTCGGTGAGCGGCGGCTGGCCGTCGCGGAACTGGCCCGGTTCGCCGACCGGGTGGTCACGCTGCTGGAGCACTATCGCCGGACCGGCAACGGAGAACCGGTCTGGGTGGGGAACGCGGAGCTGAACAACGCCATCGTGCGTTATCAGCGGCTGAGTTCGGCTGACTGGGCGAAGGAGACCCAGGAACCCGCCCCGGACTGGCCGTCCGGTCCCGGCAAGAGCACCACCACCGCGGGAGAGCCCGCCGCGCCCCGTCGTCCGCCGCCGATGGTGAACACGCCGGACTGGACCGCCGGCACCGGATGGGGAACGGTGCCCCAGGGCGCTGGGAACTGGCTGCCGAAGTGGCGGAACCGCACCGCGGAACCGGCCGCGACGGGCGACTTTTCGAACCTTGCCAAGCCGACGCCGCTCACCTCCTCGCCGTCGATCCACGATGGTTCCGTGCGAAGGGCGGACGCGGAACGGCTTATCGCGGAGGAGTTCCCCGAACTGCCCAAGACCAATCCGCTCGCCCACTCGGCCGACGCGGAGCGGCACGGCTACCTGACGAACTGCACCAAGGCCGTGGTCGCCTTCGTCCTGCGCTTGCGTGGCGAAGACGTGACGGCCGGGCCGGTCCGGCCGGAGGAAACCGCCGCACTGGCGTACATCTCCGACCGTCTCGGAGGTGTGTGGGAAACCGGTCACGGTGTGAGCTACGACAGTGTCATCGCCGCGATGAACTCCCGCCCGGCCGGCGCGATGGCGGTCATCGACATCGTCCACACCGGACAAGACGGGCTCGCGCGCGAGCACGTCGCGCTGGTGGTCCGGCGGCCTTACGGGGTCGTGTTCCTCGACCCGCAGACAGGCTGGTTGCTGAAGCTGCCCGAGCGGCCGGTCGCCCTCGCTCTCCTGCCGTTCACCGACGTGCCGTTCGACAGCGCGGCGAAGGGCTTGAGCGGACTGGGCTCCCGGCGGCTGGCCGCGTTGGGCCTGCCGGGTCTGACCATCGAGAAGGTGGTGGAGATCGTCGCGGGGCTCGATCTCCACGGGCGGCTGGCCGACGGGACCGAGGTCCGGATCTTCGCCAGAGGTGCCGTCACGCCGGACTCGCGCCCCTTCGACCGCGGGGCCGTGCCATCCGGCGGCAAGGTGGTCTATCTCCACGTCGGTGCGATGGACGGGAAACCGGCGGGCGGGTTTCTCGAAGCCGGAGCGGACCTCGTCCTCAAATACGACGGGATCTCGGATTTCGAGGTGGTCGCGGACGCGGATCCGGCGCCACCGGGTGCCCCGGCCCGATACGGCCCGTTCCACCGGCTGGAAAGCACGAGCCAGAACGCCGGGGTGGCGAGAATGCAAGCCGACTCCCGCGAGATCTGGGGCAGGGCCCCTGTCTACGGGGACAGTGCGCCGGTGGTGCAGGCCTATCGCGGCCCATTGCCGGAAGGCCGCAGGGGAGTCGAATTCTGGACCGACATCAAGCCCAAATGGCATGGCACCAATGTCGCGATGCGGGCCTGGTACCCGAAACAGGGAGTCCGGGTCGAGGACGACTTCGCCAAACTCGAAGTCGTGGTCACCAAGAACACGCAAACGGAGGACTGACCGTGCAGGCTGGCGAAGCGATCGCGAAGGCACAGGCGTGGCTGCGCTTCGGCACGCCCGCGGATCTGACGAGAGGGGAACACGCGGTCAGGGTCGAGCACGAGCGGGTGCGTGAGGTTCCGGACGGGTGGCTGGTTCCGTACAACACGATTCGCGCGCTGGACGGCGGGGACCGGCTCGCCTCGCTCGTGCCGAGGCCGGTGCTGCTCGTGCGGGCGAACGGAGAACTGCGCCGTCCGGATCCCGGTCCGGACGGTCTCGGGCCGAGTGTGCCGGTCGCCTTCGCCGGACAAGAGGACTGGCGGGAGATCCTGGAACCCGAGTTCGCGCGGGGCGGGGTGGCCTATCTCGGTGTGCCGTCGAGTGCCGTGCTGGGCTGGCGGAAGTTCGATCCGGCGGGCGGGCCGACGGGGGAGATCCGGGTCAATCCCGGCTACCGTCCCGGCCCCGAGCGGCTGGGACATCCGGCCATGGAGACCCCGCTCGAGCACCTGCTCGGCTGCCTGGAAGTACAGCGTTTCAGCCGTGAACGGTATCTCGCCGGTCTGCTCACCGCGGCCGTCCACATCCCGGTCGACCCGCGGACGGAACGACCGATTCCCTCGCTGTGGCAGGAGAATCCGCGGATCTTGACGGTGTTCAGTTCCAGCAGGCGACTCCCGGTGGGGACGGCGAAATGGGTGCGGATGGACGTGAGGTCGTTCGCCGCCGAGTTCCCCGGTGCCGGTCTGGCCGTCAACCCCGGTTCGTTCCCTTCGGACTCCGTCACCGTCGAGGAACTCACCTGGGCGCGAGCGCGGTGGCCGTTCCTCCGCGCTGTCAGCCGAATCGTGGAGGTCCCCGCCGAATACTCGGCACCGGTGGTGTCCATGATCGAACAGCTCCGTGCGGGAACGGAGGGGATCGACCCCTCCGCCGGGCTCCGTGACGCGGCAGGCAAGGCCAGGGCGGCCGGATTCGAACTGTCCGTCGAGGACTGTCAGCGGTTCGTGCTCGGCCGGGCGTGGGAACAGCGCAACGGGGTGGGATCCGGCGGGATCGACTCCCCGGACGACGACCTCGCGGGCCAGTCCTGGCCGGAAGACCTCGGCGAGAACGGTCTCGTGGCCGGATACGACGCCGCGGGCCGGGTCCGGCCCCACGTGTCGTCCTCCGGCAAGTTCTTTCGCCAGGACACCTCCGGAGACCGGTTCGCCTGGCACCGCGTCGCGGGCGCGTTCGCGGGGTTCGCCGCGGGGGAGGCGTTGGGCTCCGCCGTGGACTCGGCGTCCTGGTCCGAGATCAAGACGAGGTTCGGCGAGGAAGGGATCGCCGAACCTGTTTCCGCCGGACGGCCCGGCCCGCTGACCCGGCGGCTGCTCTTCCAGACCGAAGGGCTGCTGCGTGCCTTGCCCGCGCGGTTCGGCGGTGCGGCCCCCGGCGGGCTGATGGCGCTCGGTGCGCTGTTCTCGCGGCCGGGGCCGGACATCCCGGCAGGATGGCTCTCCCGTGTCCCGGAACTCCGTGACGGCCCGACGGAGCCGCCTCTCGCCGGGGACGACGTCACCTTTCTGGTGCTGGGAATGGTGGCGGCACTCTGTGGCGGCGGCCCCGCGTCCGACGCCGCGACCGCCGCGCAGGTCGGCAGGCTGCTCGCGACGGGCGCCGGTGCCGACGGTCCCACCGCCGAGGCCGCCGGTGTGCTGGCCGAACTGTTCACCGCGCTGTTCCACGCCGACGCGCCGCCGCCGCAGGTCGTCTGCCGACGGGTGTCCGAGCGCGAAGGCGCGCGTGGCCCGGCGGTGGCCGCACTCGCCGCCGCGGTGCGCGCGCAGGCCGAACAGATCCGCCCCGATCCCGAGGAACTGGACGGTTTCGGCACCGGCCGCACGGCCGTCGACGCGCTGGGCCGGGCCATGCTCGCGGTGTCGCGGCGGTTCTTCGATCCTCGCCGGGCGATGCGGGCCGCCGTCAACCACTCCGGGCGCAGTGCGATCACCGGGGCGATCGCCGGCGCGGTCGTGGGGGCACGGGCCGGGATCCCCGGCCTGCCCCAGGACTGGCTCGGCGGACAGGGATCGTCCGGCCTGCTGGAAACCGTAGCCGGTGACGCGTTCTGGCACTTCTCGGCCCGGTCCCCGGCCGAAGACGAGCGCTTCGCCGCCGAGTGGGCAAGGCGGTATCCGCGGCTCTGGCCGTCGTCTCAGCCCTGATCCGGCATCCCGTAGTGGTGCAGGATGGCGGCCAGCTGTTCGTACGGAAGGCGCTGTCCGCCGTCAAGCCTGCACCACGCGGCCTGATGGCCGACGTCGTCGAGGATCGCCACCCTCGCGGCCGGCGTCCGTTCGGCGTGCGGGACACCGTTCCTGGCGACCATCTCGTGTCCGATGAGGACACCGTAGGGCAGCGCGGGCGGGGTCGGACCGCTGACCCGCAGGCCGTCCGGCCTGCCGGGATGAGCGGCGACCACCATCATCCGGGCGAAACCCGCGGCTTCGGCGGCGAGCGCCTCGACGGCTTCCCGCGGCACCGTTCCCGCGGGAGGACCACTGAGCTCGACCTCCTCCAGCACCCCGGCTCCCACCTTCCGTGCACGCAACCGCCCCACCACGCCGGGACCGGTCACGATCACTTCCGCCCGCGCGGGCAGCCGGTCACGGCAGAGTTTCGTGAGCGTGGCGGCAGACCACGGCTCGGTGACCGGTTCGGCCGCGCCCCAGCCCGCCGGTTCGCCGCCGCCGAGCGCCGATGTCACGGTTTCGACCGCCTTGCCGAGCCGGAGCGCCGCGCCGTCGCCGTGCAGGGTGGTGATCCGCACCTCCAACGCGCCCGAGCCGGGTACCGGTCCCACCGGTGCCGCCGCCGTGGCATCCGGTTCGTGAGCGAAGCGGGATCCGTTCCAGTGCAAGGGGAATCCACGCGTCCCGTCGCGGTGGCCGCCCCGGGAATCCCGGATCACCCATTCGCACCTGCCCTCGCCGAGCAGCAGTTCAAGGGGATACGTCAGACAGCTGTGTTCGGAGGTGACCACCTGGAGGAGCCGGCCACTCGCGGCCGCTGCCCGTGCGGCGCCGAGGAGCCTGGGAGAAGCGGAGACGACGGACCGGAACTGTTCGACGACGATGGCCTCCGCCGTCTCGATGTCGGCGGCGGGGGTGTCGGTCAGCGGTTCGACCACGACAGTCCTCCGGTCCTTTCGAGAAGCGCTCCGATGAAGGTCCTGGCGACGGTTTCCGCTTCCGGATCGTCATCCGGCGCGCGGCTTTCCACCCACCACACCGGATGCGGGACTTCGGTCTCGGCGTCGAGGCCGAGCAGGCGGTGTGCTTCACCGGCGACCCGGACGAGCCGGATGTCCTCAATGACCACCAGCGGCCGTCCGTCGGGATGGTGCAGTCGCGTGACCCCGCTGTCCGCGTGCTCCGCCACCAACAGCTCCGGGCCCGCCACCAGCAGCGCCTCGATGGTCGCCTCCGCGCCGGGTTCGTCGCGGCACAGGCCGATGATGTCGAAGGTCACGTTCGTCACTCCTTCACTCAGGAAGTACTGACCGGGAACCGCAGTTCGAAGATCGCGCCGCCCTCGTCCGCGTTGTAGACCGCCAGCGTGCCGCCGTGCGACTGGGCGACCCACCGCACGATGGACAGCCCGAGCCCGGAAGACCCGCCGGTGCTGGCGAACCTGTCGAAGGCCTCGCCCGCCATCGTGGTGTCGATACCGGGGCCGTGGTCCGCGACGGTCACGGTGCCGCCGGCGACGGTCAGGTGCACGAACGCCTTCGCGCCCGGCTGGCGGCCGTAGCGCATGGCGTTGTCGAGGAGGTTGCCGATCGCCCGTTGCAGCAGCGTGGGGTCGGCGTCGATCTTCGTGGGAGCGGCGGTGACGGTGACTTCGGCGCCTTCGGTCGCGGTGTCCTCGACCACGCCCACCACCAGCTGGTCGAGCCAGATCGGCTGGATGTTCAGTTGTTCCACGCCGGCGGCGAGCCGGGCGCGGACGAGCAGGTCGTCGATGATCCCGCCCATTCTCGCGGCGAGGCGGACGGTCCGCGGCAGGAGTTCCGCCGACTGGGCGGGGTTGGCCATCGCGGTTTCGGCGAGCGCGCGCAGGGCCGCGACAGGGGTGCGGAGGTCGTGCGCGGTTTCGGCGAGCAGGACTTCCTGTTGCTGCAAGGCCGCGGCCGCGGGCCGGATCGAGCGGCCGGACAGGAGGTGGCCCGCGAAGCCCAGTACCGCTACCAGCAGCACGGTGCCGCCGATCACCAGCAGCGTGAACCGGGTGTGCGCGTCGTCTTCGGTCGCGGTGGGCAGCACCGCGACGACGGCCGCGAACACCTTGCCGTCGCCGTCGCGCAACGGTTCCGCGCGGACCTTGACCATCGCGCCGTCGGTGCCCTTTTGGTGACCCTGCACCAGCTTGCCGCCTCGCACCGCTTCGGTGGCGAGGCCGTTCAGCAACTGTTCGCTCATCGGGACACAGATCGCCCGCGAGAGGTGTGCTGGGAAAGCGGGTGCGCTCCCGGGCAGGATCGCGAACTGAGGGCAGCGGTCGTTCAGCACGTCGGTGTTGACCAAGCCGAGGTCGATGGTGCCGTCGAAGGCGACCAGCCTGCTGACCGACGCCGTGACCTTGCTCAGCTCGGCGTCGATCCGATCTTCGCCCTGGTCGCTGTCCGCGCTGATGAGCAGCCACGCGAACACGACCAGCCCGAGGGTGTTCATCACGGTGAACAACGCGGTCAGCGTCCAGCGCAGTCTGCGCAGCCGATCGGCCGAGGACTGGGTGTTCATCGGGTGCCCAGCCGGTAGCCGAGCCCGCGGACGGCGTGGATCAGTTCGGGTTCCTTCAACTTGCGGCGCAACCGCTTCACCACCACGTCGACCACATTGGACATCGGATCGGCCTGCGCGTCCCAGCAGTGCTCGATCAGATCCGCCCGCTGCACCGGCAGCCCGGCCCTGGTCAGCAGGTATTCGAGCACCGCGTACTCCTTGTTGGTCAAGGTCAGCAGCACGCCCGCCCGGCGCACTTCGCGCCGCGCGCAGTCCATCACCAGATCCTCGTGGTGCAGCACCGAGGGCCGGTCGAACGCGGACCGGCGGCACAGGTTCGCCACCCGCTCGGTCAGTTCGGCCATCACGAACGGTTTCACGAGATAGTCGTCGCCGCCGTGTTCGAAGCCGGCCACCCGGTCGGCGAGCCCGTCGCGGGCGGTGAGGAACAGCACCGGCGCCCGCCAGCCCAGCTGCCGTCGCATGTGGACGTAGGAGATGGCGTCGCCGTCCGGCAGCATCCGGTCGAACACCACGCAGTCGTGGTGCGTACCGCGCAGCAACCTGTCGGCGGTCGCGATGTCTCCCGCGTCGTCGACGGCGAAACCCGCCGAGCGCAGCTGTGTGACCAGCGCGAGGCGCAGATTCCCGTCGTCTTCGACGACCATCACCCGTGTCATCAAAACCTCATGTTCGGACAGCGAAAGTAGACGCATGCAGTTCCGCGGTGCCCCTGAACGCTAACGCCTCAGGTGGCCATCGCCGCCCGGAAGGCGGGGAACTGGCATGAACAGGACGTCGTTCGGCACCGCGCCGGGGGAAGAGGGAGGTACCTGCGATGACCGTGCAGACCGGCCAGCTCAGCCTGGTCACGGGAGCGGGCCCGGGCAGCGACCGGGCGGGGCTCGGCGAGTTGCTCGCGGAAGCGACCGGCGAGGTGCTCGTCATGAGCACGGGAACGGACACCGCGTTCCAGCGGATCGCGCTCGCGAACGTGCGCCCCGGCGTACGCCACAAGGTGCTCTTCCCCGACTCCGCGCGGATGTCCGGCGCGCTCAACCGGATTTCGCGAGCCGGGGCCGAGGTGCGGACCGACGCCGAGGTCCCGATGGACGCGCTGGTGATCGACCGGACCTCGGTCGTCCTCCCCGCGGACGGCAGGCAGGCCGGTTCCGCGGTGTTCCGGCTGCCCGGTGTGGTCACCGCGACGGTCGGGCTGTTCGAGCGCATCTGGCAGGCCGCCGCCCCGCTCGTCCCGCTGGACCTCCAGGAGCCTGAGAACGCTTCGATCCTGAGCTGCCGCGAGCAGGAGCTGCTGACGCTGCTCTTCTCCGGCACGACCGACGAATCCGCCGCCGCGCGGCTCGGCATCTCGGTGCGTACGGTGCGCCGGATGGTCGCCGACATCATGAACCGGCTCGGCGCCCGCAGCCGGTTCCAGGCCGGCGCCAAGGCCGTCGACCGCGGCTGGCTGATGGCGAAGGCGGGCTGATGACCACCTCGACCCCCGGTCGTGTCCTGCTGGTGGCGCGACGGCCCGGCGCGTATCCGACCATCGGCGACGCCTTGGCGGAGGCTTCCGACAACGCCGTCATCACCATCGAAGGTGGCGAATACGCGGAAACCGCCGAACTGACCGGCCTGCGGGTGACCCTGGCCGCGGCCGACGGCGCCACCGTCGTCGTCGACGGCAGGGGCGCCGACAGGCCCGTTTTCCGCACCACCGGCGGAACGCTCGTCCTCGAAGGGATCGAGATCCTGGCGGGTGACGCTTCCGCGATCCACGCCGACGACACGGAACTGACCGTCCGGCGCTGCACCGTCTCCGGTGGGCGCGGCCCGGCGATCGCGATCCGCGGCCTGACGGCGTTCACCGTGACCGGCTCCGTGATTTCGGCGGCGGAGCAGGGGATCCTCGTCGACGGTTCGCCCGGCAGGATCGAGAACACCACCGTGGAAGACGTGACGGGGGACGGGATCACCCTCGGCCAGGGCGCCGATCCGGTCGTGACCGGCTGCACGGTGACCGGGTGCGGGCTGCGCGGCGTCTACGTCTATCAGTACGCCCGGCCGAGCATCGAGAACTGCGTGATCTCGCGCACCGGTCACGAGGGGATCGCCGTGGCGCACCACGGGGTGCCGGTGATCGAGCGCTGCACGGTCACCGACACACGCGGACCGGGGATCGCGTTCGCGTCCGGCTGCGGTGGTGAGATCTCCGCCTGCCGGGTCACCAACACCGCGGAACCGGGGATCGCGATCGCCGAAGGAGCGACGCCGAAGGTCAGCGAAGCCGCGGATCCCGGCACCGCCGGCGACAGCGCCCTGGACGAGATGCTCGCCGAACTCGACGCGATGATCGGCCTTCCCGAGGTCAAGGAAGAGGTCCGTGCGCTGGTCGACGAGTTGCAGGTCAACGAATGGCGCCGCCGGGCCGGGCTGCCGGTCGGCGCCGCCGGGCACCATCTGATCTTCGCGGGCGCGCCGGGGACCGGCAAGACGACGGTCGCGCGGATCTACGGAAAACTGCTGAAGGCTCTGGGAGTCCTGCCGATCGGCGAGTTCCGCGAGGTGTCCCGCCGCGATCTCGTCGGGCAGTACATCGGGCACACCGCGGAGAAGACCGCGACCGTGTTCGAGGAGGCCAAAGGCGGCGTCCTGTTCATCGACGAGGCGTACACGCTCACCCGGCTCGCCGGTTCCGGCGGCGACTTCGGTCAGGAGGCGATCGACACCCTGGTCCCGTTGATGGAGGACCATCGCGACGAGGTGGCGGTGATCGTGGCCGGGTACACCGACGAGATGGTCGACTTCCTCGCCGCCAACCCCGGTCTCGCGTCCCGTTTCGGCAAGACGATCGAGTTCGAGAACTACAACCCCGCCGAACTGCTCGCCATCTTCGGGCGGATGGCGGCCGCCGGGGACTACGAACTCGACCCCGGCGCCGCCCCGGTGCTCACCGACCACTTCCGGCGCGTTTCCGGGGACGTCAACTTCGGCAACGCGCGGGACGCGCGGCTGCTGTTCGAGAAGGCGCGCACGGCTCAGTCCCAGCGCTTGCGGCTGATGGGCCGGATGCCCGCGCTCGAAGAACTGCGCGGGTTGCACGTGGCCGACGTGGAGGCGGCCATCGCACGATAACGTGCCAGTGTGCGGGTGCTGGTGACCGAAGACGACGAAAACTTGCGGGTGGCGCTGGAATTCGCCCTGCGCGGCGACGGTTTCGCGGTGGACACCGCCGCCGACCTGCCCGGCGCCGACGAGGCGCTGATGGTGAACGCCTACGACTGCGCGGTGTTCGACCGGATGCTGCCCTCGGGCGACGCGTTGCTGTACGTGCGGAACCGGCGCGGCGCGGGATGGCCGCTGCCGGTGCTGTTCCTGACCGCGCGCGACAGTGTCGCCGACCGGATCGACGGGCTGCGCGTCGGCGGCGGCGACTACCTGGTCAAGCCGTTCGCCATGCCGGAACTGATCGCCAGGGTGCGCAGCCTGTGCCGCCGCGACATGGCCGGGCAGGCGGTGATCCTGCGATGCGCCGACGTCGAACTCGACACCGGCAGGCACCAGATCTCGCGGGCGGGCGTGCTGCTCACCGTGACCCGCAAGGAATACCTCGTGATGGAACGGCTGATGGCCGCGACCGGACGGCCGGTCTCGCGGCGGGAGCTGATCCGGTACGCGTGGGACGAGATGGCGGACCCGGCGTCGAACGTGCTCGACGTCGTCATCGCGCGGCTGCGGCGGAAGCTGAAGGATCCGCCGCTGATCCACACCGTGCGAGGGTCGGGCTACCGCATGGCGCCCCTTTAGCGGGACGCGTTTCGGCGAGAGCGCATCAGGTGTCACTGGGGTCACGGGAGTCACAGCGGCAACAGTCGTGAGTGGCAAGTGGGGTTTTGAGGGAAGGGCAAGCGCTTCATTGGAGGCATTCCGGGGTCGGTGGGCTCGGTGTCGTGAAGGCCCCCTTGAAGACGTTCAACGTCCTGAAGGACCCCTTCAGGACAGTCGGGTAGCGCAGGTCTGGGACCACCGGAACCCAGCGGGGTGACGCGAAGGGAACCTTCCCCGAATCCGACGCGGCGAAAGTCCCCATCACCAGCCCGACACGGTTGTCCTGCTCCTCAAGAGAACCCGAATCGCCACTCACGACCACCTGGACCCACGCTATTCCGGGCCTCAGCCGAACCCTCAGACCCGGCTGAACTCCATCACCCAGTTCGATTCCCAGGTCTTCCCGCCATCAGCCGAGAACTCCTGCTCCCACCGCGCCGACGTCGCGGTGATCTCCGACCAGATGAAGTGCGTCTTGATCGGCCGCCCGTCGTGGGTGTCGTCGCCGTAGAAGTCGCCTCGCCCGTCGGCGAAAGTGCCCACCACCGGCGGATAGAGCAGCCCGGTCCGGCTGCTCGCCCAGTAGATCGACCACTCCTTCCTCTCGACGTCGAACAGGCGCGGGGTGAAGCCGCTGCTGCCCAGCGTCGGGAAAACGATCTCCTCGGTGTTGCCGCCGCCCCCGAAGATCGGCAGGCAGGTGGAGGTCCCGGGGAACTCGTATCAGTCGTCACCGTCCTCGAAAAGGGTCTTCAGCCGTCGAAATCGTTCATGCCGACGATCTTGCGGCGCCTTCACTGACATCTTCTGTCAGCGGTCGCTGGCAGACTTCGGATCGTGCGTGCCGGCCGGATGATGTCCCTCCTGTTGCTGCTGCGGAACCGGGGGAAGATGAGCGCGGCCAGGCTGGCCGCGGAACTCGGCGTGACCGCGCGCACCGTCCCCGTGACGTCGAGGCGTTACTCAAACTGACGGCCGCGTTGCCGACGCCGTACCGGGAGGCGTCGACGCGGATCCGGCAACGGTTCCATCTCGACGCGCCCGGCTGGTACTCCGAAGCCGAACCGGTGCCGCTGCTGACCGCCGTGGCGGAAGCGCTGTGGCGGGGCCAGGTCATCGAGATCCGGTACCGCCGCTGGTCGCCGGAACCCGGCGTCGTCACGCGGCGGCTGCATCCGCTGGGGCTCGTGCTCAAGGCCGGGGTCTGGTACCTCATCGCCGCCCGCCGGAACCAGCCGCGCACCTACAAGGTCGCCTCGATCCAGCGGTCGCGGACGCTGCCGGAGAAGGCCGAACGGCCCGAGGGATTCGCACTCTCCGCGTTCTGGCGGGCACATGTCGAAGGCTACGAAGAGGCGGAGGAGACCGAGACCGCGCTCATCCGCCTGTCGCCGCGGGGGATCGCCGCCCTGCCGGACGTCCTCGGCCCCGGGCCGTGCGACTGGCCCGCCGCACCCTCACCGAGGATGACGCCGAAGGCCGGCGGCGCGCCAGGATCCCGATGGAGAGCGTGCCCCACGCCACCGCCGGGTTGCTCAGGCTCGGCATCGACGCCCAGGCGCTGGAGCCCGCCGCGCTGGTCGCCCACCTGACCGAGACCGTGCGCGCGATGGCCGGCCTCTATCCGGGCGGCTGAGGCCGCTCCGGATGTGCCATGCTCGACAGCGCACGAGGCGGCGAAACCGAGAGGTGACGAGGGTGTCCATCTGGGCAGGCGTGATCAATTTCGTCCGGGCGCGGTACGAGGTGCTCGAAGAGCGGGACGGCTGGCTCCGGTTCCGGGTCGACACCGGGGAAGGCCGCGGCCAGCAGGTGTCGTTGCACCACTTGCCCGACCACGACGGCGCGGAGTGGGTGGAGATCTCGTCCCCGGTCGGCTGGGCCGACAAGATCGATCTGCGCCGCCTGCTCGAACTGGCGGGCGGTGACTCGGTCGGCGGCGCGGCGGTGGTGGACGGTGTCGCTCTGCTCAAGCACACGATCCCGCTGGTCGATCTGAACCTGCGGAACGAGTTCGAACATCCGCTGAAGTCCCTCGTCACGCGTGCCGACACACTCGAACACGAGCTGACCGAGGCCGACGAGTTCTGATAGGACGGTCCGGACCGCGAGAAGGCCCCCTTGCCGTGAGCGAGGGGGCCTTCTCATGCGTCCGGACGGCTCAGAGGCGCTCCTGCAGCGCGTCCGCGGCGGCGAGCAGGTCCGCGGCCCAGCGCGCTCCCGGCTTGCGCCCTATCCGTTCGATGGGCCCGGAAACCGACACCGCGGCGACGACGGTGCCCGTCGAATCCCGGACCGGCGCCGAGACACTCGCCACACCGGGTTCCCGTTCCGCCACGCTCTGGGCCCAGCCGCGACGGCGGACCTCGAGCAGGGTGCGCTCCCCGTACACGGCTTCGGAAAGGATCGTCCGCTGCGTGTGCGGATCCGACCACGCGGCGAGCACCTTCGCACCGGATCCCGCCGTCATCGGCAGTCGCGAGCCGATCGGCACCGTGTCACGGAGACCGCTGGGCGGCTCCGCGGTCGAAACGCAGACGCGCTGGACGCCGTCGCGACGGTAGAGCTGAACGCTTTCCCCGGTGATGTCGCGTAATTTCGGCAGCACCGAACCGGCCGCGTCGAGCAGCGGATCGGTCGAACCGCCCGCCAGTTCCGCGAGCGCTGTCCCCGGCCGCCAGCGCCCGTCGGGGCCGCGGCGCAACAGGCGATGCACCTCGAGCCCGACCGCCAGCCGATGCGCCGTCGCGCGCGGCAAACCGGTCCGCGTGCACAGTTCCGCCAGGCCACAAGGATCTTCGGCCACGGCCTGAAGCACGGCCACGGCCTTGTCGAGTACTCCGATACCGCTATGCTGTCCCACAAGCCGATACTATCTTCCCGAAGTTTGAGATGTCCAGATGGTGGGAAGTACCGATTTCACCGCATGTGAGGAGCCGGAAATGCCCCGGACACTGGCCGAGAAAGTGTGGGAGTCGCACCTGGTGCGGCGCGGCGAGGGGGCCGAGCCGGACCTGCTCTACATCGACCTGCACCTGCTGCACGAGGTCACCAGCCCGCAGGCCTTCGACGGACTCCGCCTGGCGGGCCGGAAACTGCGCCGCCCCGACCTCACCATCGCGACCGAGGACCACAACGTCCCGACGATCGACATCGAGCTGCCGATCGCGGATCCCGTGTCCCGTACCCAGGTCGACACCCTTCGCAACAACTGCAAGGAGTTCGGCGTCCGGCTGCACCCGATGGGCGACGCCGAGCAGGGCATCGTGCACGTCATCGGCCCGCAGCTGGGCCTGACCCAGCCCGGGATGACCGTGGTGTGCGGCGACAGTCACACCTCGACGCACGGCGCTTTCGGCGCGATGGCCTTCGGGATCGGCACCTCCGAGGTCGAACACGTGATGGCCACCCAGACGCTGCCGCTCCGTCCATTCAAGACGATGGCCATCACGGTCGATGGTGCCCTGCGGCCCGGTGTCACGGCGAAGGACATCATCCTCGCGGTGATCGCGAAGATCGGCACCGGCGGCGGACAGGGCTACGTCCTCGAGTACCGCGGCGAAGCCATCGAAAACCTGTCGATGGAAGCCCGGATGACGGTCTGCAACATGTCCATCGAAGCCGGCGCGCGCGCCGGGCTCATCGCCCCGGACGAGACGACGTTCGAGTACCTGAAGGGCCGTGCGCACGCGCCGCAGGGCGCCGACTGGGACGCCGCCGTCGAGAACTGGCGCGAACTCCGCACCGACGGCGACGCCGTCTTCGACGCCGAGGTGCGCCTGAACGCCGACGAGCTCACGCCTTTCGTGACCTGGGGCACGAACCCGGGCCAGGGGCTCCCGCTGGGCGCCGAGGTGCCCGACCCCGAGCGCATCGGCGACGAGAACGAGCGCATCGCCGCTGAAAAGGCCCTGTCCTATATGGACCTGAAGCCGGGCACGCCGCTGCGGGAGATCGCGGTGGACACCGTTTTCCTCGGCTCTTGCACGAATGGCCGTATCGAGGATCTGAGGGCCGCCGCGGACGTCCTGCGCGGGCACAAGGTCGCCGGGTCGGTCCGGATGCTCGTCGTCCCCGGCTCGATGCGGGTCCGCCAGGCGGCCGAGGCCGAAGGGCTGGACCAGGTCTTCACCGAAGCGGGCGCGGAATGGCGTCAGGCGGGCTGCTCGATGTGCCTCGGCATGAACCCGGACCAGCTCAAGCCGGGCGAGCGCAGCGCGTCGACCTCGAACCGCAACTTCGAAGGCAGGCAGGGCAAGGGCGGCCGGACGCACCTGGTCTCGCCCCTCGTGGCGGCCGCGACGGCCGTGCGGGGAACCCTGTCCAGCCCCGAAGACCTGCAGCCCGCCACCGCCCGCTGACCGCGCTGACATCGCTGACATCGCTGACATCCGCGAAGGAGTTCCCACCATGGACGCGTTCACCCACCACACCGGCGTCGGGGTCCCGCTGCGCAGGTCCAACGTGGACACTGACCAGATCATCCCGGCGGTCTACCTCAAGCGCGTGAGCCGCACCGGCTTCGAGGACGGGCTCTTCGCCGCCTGGCGCTCCGACGAGTCGTTCATCCTCAACCAAGAGCCCTTCACCAGCGGTTCGGTCCTGGTCGCGGGCCCGGACTTCGGCACCGGTTCCTCCCGCGAGCACGCGGTCTGGGCCCTGATGGACTACGGCTTCCGTGCCGTGATCTCGTCCCGGTTCGCGGATATCTTCCGCGGCAACTCGGGCAAGCAGGGCCTCGTGGCCGCCGAAGTCGCCCAGGCGGACGTCGAACTGCTGTGGAAGCTGCTCGAAAACGAGCCTGGGACGGAGGTCACGGTGGACCTCGAGTCGAAGACGGTACGAGCCAAGGACTTCACCGCGCCCTTCCAGATCGACGACTACACCCGCTGGCGGATCCTCGAAGGGCTCGACGACATCGCCCTGACACTCCGCCACGCGGAGGAGATCGACACTTTCGAGATTCAGCGCCCCTCCTGGAAGCCGGTGACCCTCCCGGCGGCCACCTCCTAGGCCTGGTCAAAGGGGGCGGATTCCCTTGCTGAGCAGGGAATCCGCACCCCGGCCGAGGGTCCTTCGCAGAGCCCCGAAACCGCACCGAACGGCACCTCGAGAGGCCCCGGAGGGGTCCCTCAAGAGGCGGAACAGCCCCCGAGGCAAGGGAAATTTCCGCGCGTCGTTTGGAATTTGTGCTGCATTGGTAATACCGTGTGCGCTAAGTCGGCCGACGGGGCCGTGTACAACAAGTTCTTCTTGGAGGACTGGAATGGCCAACAAGGCCCAGCTGATCGAGGCGCTGTCGGAGCGCCTGGGCGACAAGAAGGTCGCGTCGGAGGCCGTCGATGGCCTTGTCGACATCATCATCCGGACGGTCAACAAGGGCGAGAAGGTGAACATCACCGGCTTCGGTGTGTTCGAGAAGCGCGCCCGCGCCGCCCGTACCGCGCGGAACCCGCGCACCGGTGAGACCGTTCGCGTCAAGAAGACCAACGTGCCCGCCTTCCGCGCCGGCACGACCTTCAAGGACGTCATCAGCGGTTCGAAGAAGCTGCCGAAGGCCACCGCTGTGAAGCGCGCGACCGCCGGCACCACCACCACTCGGGCCGCCGCCACCCGCGCGACGACGACCCGGACGGCCGCCAGCCGCCCGGCCGCGACGCGTACCACCACCACGCGGACGCGCGCCGCCGCTGCCACCAAGGCCGCCGCGAAGCCGGCCGCCAAGGCGACCGCGACCAAGGCACCGGCCAAGACGACCGCCGCCAAGGCGGCGCCGAAGACCGCGGCCAAGGCCACGACTCGCGCCACCACGGCCAAGAAGGCGACCGCCACCAAGGCCGCCGCGAAGCCGGCCGCCAAGGCTCCCGCCGCCAAGGCTCCCGCCAAGAAGGCTCCGGCCAAGCGGACTTCGGCGGCTGCGAAGAAGAAGTAAGCTCTCTCCACGAGTGAGCCAACGGCAGGGCCCCGCGCACGGCGCGGGGCCCTGCCGCATTTTTCGGCCCGGAACCCGTCGGAGCCGGACCGATCACCGCGAAATGCGCCTGTCAGTGCGTTGCGGCCGTCTCCTTTCCTCACAACGCCCTTGAGCGGGGGTGCCGGGGAATAAAGGGGCCTGGAACGGATCCGCGGCGTTCTGTGGACGAATGTGGCGCGCCTATGGCGATTGCTTCGCGACGGTCACCCCGATGGCGCATCGTCCCGTTCCGCCGGACCGCCCGGCCGCACTCCCCGAAGCGTCCTCCACAGTGGAGAGACGATCGGTGTCGCCGCTGGACAGCGCCCTGCGGCTCCCCGCGCTGACGCGGTGTCGGAACTCACGTCGCGGCGGATCCACCTACCCACAGGCACTTCAGACTCGGCGAGTTCCGCTTCCCTGGCACACGGCCGGAGTAGCGGCACGTCACCCACGTGGGGGAGTCGCACCGGGAAAGTGGTGCGAACGCCCGGATGACAGGTCCGTGAAGGCCTCCTTCCCTACCTTCAGAGTAGGAAAGGAGGCCTTCACGGCCAGGTGAGCGCCTGAGCGTCGACCGGCATCGCCGCCGGGCACAACGCCTCCCGCCCACCGGACCATCCCTTCGCCCTTGGCGCGTGAAGGCCCCCATCCCGAGGGGAAGGGGGCCTTCACACGAATCGAGCGTCAGCGATGCGCCGGAGCGGGCGTGGGCAAAGGCGACGCGAAGTAGTCCGCGGCCACCAGCACCGGCCCGTCCTCTTCGGTCGGAGCGCGGAAGGACAGCACCCAGAACGAGCCCTTCTTCGACGGCACCACACCGCCGCGCGCGGCGGGCAGGTCGACGCCGTCGCGGTCGGCCAGCGCGCTGACCACGTCCGGGATCACGCCGCCCTGACTGGAGACCACCGGCGTCCCGCCGTCACCGGCGATGGCCAGCAGCCGCGCGACACCGAGCACCGGGTCCGGCCAGTAGCCCTCTTCCGACAGCAGCGGCTCGTGCCGGACCTCGGTCCCGAGATCCTCGGCGAGCCCGTTCACCGTCTGGACGCAACGAAGCCTCGGCGCCGAGAGCACCCTGTCCGGCGCGTAGTGCCGCAGCAAGGAACGCAGCGCTTCGGCCTGACGCTGACCCGCGTCCGAAAGCGGCCGCAGGTCGTCGTCGCCGTTCCACTCGTCACGCTTACCCGCTTTGGCGTGCCGCACCAGGATCACCGTGGTGAGCGCGGGCGGCAGCGCGGAGAACTCGCGCAGCACCCGGACGTCCCCGGGCCGCGTCAGCAGTTTCTCCGCCACCTCCGCGTCGAGCCAGCGAAGTTCGTCGACTTCCTCGTTCGGCGCGAACTCGCCGGAAGCCGCGTGCGCGGAGAAGTAGTCGACGGTCTTCGGCGCTCCCGCCACGGTGTATTCGGTCCGCACCAGATACCGGCCGAGCACCGCTTCGAATCCGGTCTCCTCCGCGATCTCGCGGACCGCGGCCTCCGCGATGGTCTCGCCCGGATCCAGCTTTCCCTTCGGCAGCGACCAATCGTCGTAGCGCGGCCGGTGGACCAGCGCGACCTCGATCCGGTCCCCGGCGCGACGCCAGAGGACGGCGCCCGCCGCCCGCACGACCCCGCTCATCCGGCGGCTCCGTGCCGCTTCGCGAGCTCGACCTGGTGATCGCGGACGTCGTCCCCGGAGGCGGGGAACGGGGTCCACTCGCCGGTGGCGGCCAGCACCCAGCAGCGGGTGGCCGGGTGCAGCGCGGATTCGAAGATGTAGTCCAGCTGCGCCGTCAGTTTCGGATCCTTGACCCGCACCAGCGCCTCGATCCGGCGATCCAGGTTGCGGTGCATCATGTCCGCGCTGCCGATCCAGTGCGTGCCGCCCGCGCGGAAGTTGAAGATGCGCGAGTGTTCCAGGAACCGCCCGAGGATCGAGCGCACGTGGATGTTCTCGCTCAGTCCTTCCACTCCCGGCTTCAGCGCGCAGATCCCGCGCACCACGATGTCGACGGGCACTCCGGCCTGCGATGCGTGGTACAGCGCGTCGATGATCTGCTCGTCGACGAGCGAGTTGCACTTGAGCCGGATCCCGGCGGTCTGGCCGGCGCGGGCGAGTTCGATCTCCTCGCCGATCGCGCGCACGATGCCGCGGCGGATCCCGTGCGGCGAAGTGAGGATGTTGCGGTAGGTGTCCTGGCGGGAGTACCCGGTGAGCACGTTGAACAGGTCCGTCAGGTCCGCGCCGATCGTCGGGTCGGCGGTCAGGATGCCGAGGTCCTCGTACAGCCGCGCGGTCTTCGGGTTGTAGTTGCCGGTGCCGATGTGGCAGTAGCGGCGGATGGTCGAACCCTCCTGGCGCACCACCATCGACACCTTGCAGTGCGTCTTCAGCCCGACGAGCCCGTACACCACGTGCACGCCGGCGCGTTCCAGCGTGCGGGCCCAGGTGATGTTGGCCTGCTCGTCGAACCGCGCCTTGATCTCGACCAGCGCGACGACCTGCTTGCCCGCCTCGGCGGCGTCGATCAGCGCGTCGACGATCGGGGAGTCGCCGGAGGTGCGGTACAGCGTCTGCTTGATCGCCAGCACCTTCTCGTCCGCGGCGGCTTGCTCGATGAACCGCTGGACGCTGGTGGAGAACGAGTCGTACGGGTGGTGCACGAGGACGTCGCCCTCGCGCAGCGTCGCGAACACCGACTTCGGCGTCTCGCGCTCACCGAACGCCGGATGCGTCGCCGGGACGAAAGGGCGGTCCTTGAGTTCCTTCCGGTCGACACCGGACAACTGGTGCAGGCAGGTCAGATCCAGCAGACCGGGGACCTCGACGACGTCGCGCGGGTCGACCTCCAGCTCGCGCAGCAGCAGTTCGAGCATGTGCTCGCTCATGTCCTGCGCCACTTCGAGCCGCACCGGCGGGCCGAACCGGCGCTGGGCCAGTTCGCGTTCCAGGGCCTGGAGAAGGTCCTCGTCCCGGTCTTCCTCGACCTCGAAGTCCGCGTTGCGGGTGACCCGGAAGGCGTGGTGCTCGGTGACCTCCATCCCGGTGAACAGCTCGCCGAGGTGGGCGGCGATCAGTTCCTCCAGCGGAAGGAAGGTGGCTGTGCGGACCTCCCTCGGCTGCTGCTCGATGCGCATCAGGCGCGGCACGTTGCTCGGGACCTTGACGCGCGCGAACCGCTCGGTGCCCGCCTCCGGGTCCCGGACGGTGATCGCGAGGTTGAGCGAAAGGCCGGAGATGTAGGGGAACGGGTGCGCGGGATCCACGGCCAGCGGTGTGAGCACCGGGAAGATCTGCTCGCTGAAGTAGTTGGACAGCCGGAGCTGGTCGGCGCCGGTGAGGTCGTTCCAGCCGACGATGTGGATGTCTTCGTCGGCCAGCTGCGGCCGCAAGTGCAGCTCGAAGGCGTTCGTGTGCCGCTCGACCAGATCCTGGTTGCGCTTGGCGATGTAGGCCAGCTGCTCGCGCGGGGTGAGCCCGTCCGCGCTGCGGACCGGGAGACCGGTCTCGTCGCGGCGCTTCAGCCCGGCGACCCGAACCATGTAGAACTCGTCCAAATTGGACGCGAAGATGGCCAGGAACTTGGCGCGTTCGAGCAGCGGCTGCGACTCGTCCTCGGCCAGCGCGAGCACGCGCGCGTTGAAGTCCTGCCACGACAGCTCACGGTTGAAGTACCGGTCGTCGGGCAGTGTTTCGACGGCGGTGGGCGCCGAAGTCACCGCGGGAGGCGCGCCCGGCAGCGAGCGGAACTCCTGCGCGGGACGGCTGGCCGAACCGCCGCGGGTCGCCCGGATGGCCGCGCGCGGAGCCGAGCTGTTGGTCTTTCCGGCCCGGGACGGTTTCGCCGTGCCGTTGTCCGGTTCCGGTTTCGCGGCGGAGGTCTTCCGCTTCCTTGCCGAGTTCGGGGTGCCGCCGTCGTTTGTGCTCACGGGCTTCATTGTTCACCACTCGGCGCGATTATGTGCGCCGCGCGCGGGTCCGCGGGGTGAACTCTCGTCACATCACCACGCAGGGTGTTCCCAACAGGGTTGAAGTGCGCTTTCCGACACCGAGGGTGCGGACGTGAGCGAGATCATCCGAGGTGTCCACGTCCGCGCGGAGTGATTCCGCGGCGATCGTGAGCGGGGTCGCACCGGACGCGGTGTGCGCCCGCGCGGAACCCTCGCCGAACCGGGGTGCCAGCGCACGGCCCGCCCCCGCGAGCAACAGCGTCGTGCCCGTTCCCTGCCGGTCCGCGGCGAACGCCCGGCGCCCGGCGGCCTCGGCGAGGGCGGCGGTGAGGTCTTCGGTCCGCAGCGCGGGCAGGTCGGCCTGCAGGGCACCGACCAGACCGGACGGCGTATCCCGGCGGAGCAGCTCTTCGCCGTACCGCAGGGCCGCGTTCAATCCGCCCCCCGACGGCTCGGTGACGATCTCGACGCCCAACTCGGTGAGCTCCGCCACCGACGCCGGGTCGGCGGCGACCACCAGCACCCGGCGGACCCCGTCCGCCGAGGTCGCCGCGGACAGCGTGTCGTAGGCCAGCGCCAGCACCAGTTCGGCGTGCCGCTCGGGCACGACCGCGCCGCGAAGCCGCGACTTGCCCTGCGCCGGGCGTTTCATCGGCACGATCAGGTCGGTACCCACACTGTCCACATCTGCATTCTTACCCGACCCTCCCTGGACCGCGCTCGCGTGCGCGCGGCAGGATCAGTGCTCTGGGACGACACGTGTGACTTCGAGGAGGACGAATTGGCCCGGCGTGAGAAGGGCGGCATCTGGGTGGGCATCGCCGCCGCACTGTTCTACCCGGCGACGGCCATCGGCAAGCGGGTCTACCGCAACGCCGGTCGGATCCCCCGCGAAGGCGGCGCGCTGCTCCTGCTCAACCACGTGTCCCACATGGACCCGGTGGTGGACGCGGTGTTCGTGCACCGCCAGAAGCGGGTGCCGCGTTTCCTCGGCAAGGAGAGCCTGACCAGGACGCCGCTGTTCGGCAAGATCTTCGTCGGGGCGGGGCAGATCCCGGTTTCGCGGGGTTCGAAAGCCGCGGGGGACAGCCTCAAGGCCGCTCACCAGGCGCTGCGGGACGGCAAGATCGTGGTGATCTACCCCGAGGGGACGATCACCAAGGACCCGGACGGCTGGCCGAAGAAGCCGTTCACCGGCGCCGCGCGGCTCGCGCTGGAGACCGACGTGCCGGTGATCCCGGTCGCGCGCTGGGGCACGAACCACATCTTCAACGGCTACACGAAGAAGTTCACGCCGTTCCCGCGCAAGAAGATCACGCATCTGGTCGGTGAGCCGATGGACCTCTCGGCCTACAAGGACGGGTCCACGCGCAGCGCGTCCAAGCTGCGCGAGGTCACCGATCTGATGATGACCGACATCACCACCCTGCTCGCGGACATCCGCCAGGAGGAACCGCCCGCGAAGAAGCCGGGGGAAGACGCCTGATGGCCGAGGTCCAGCGTGTGACCGTGCTCGGCGCCGGATCGTGGGGGACGGCGTTCGCCAAGGTGCTCGGCGACGCCGGACGTGACGTGACCATTTGGGCCCGGCGGCCCGAGGTCGCGGCCGAAATCCGGGATCGGCATCTCAATTCGTCCTATTTACCCGATATCGAACTGCCGGAGCGGATCACCGCGACGGCGGATCCGGCCGAGGCCCTCGACGGCGCGCAGGCCGTGGTCCTCGCGGTGCCGAGCCAGACGTTGCGGACCAATCTGTCGGAGTGGTCCGGTCTGTTGCCGTCCGACGCGATCCTGGTGAGCCTCGCGAAGGGCGTCGAACTGGGCACGCTCAAGCGGATGAGCGAGGTCATCGCCGAGATCGCCCGGGTCGACGACGGGCAGATCGTGGTCGTGTCCGGGCCGAACCTGGCGAAGGAGATCGCGCTGGGGCAGCCGGCGGCGGCGGTGCTCGCCTGCACCGACCATGACAACGCCAAGGCGATCCAGCAGGCGAGCTTCAACCAGTACTTCCGGCCGTACACCAACACCGACGTCGTCGGCTGCGAGCTGGGCGGGGCGTGCAAGAACGTCATCGCGCTCAGCTGCGGCATGGCGGCGGGGCTGGGGCTGGGCGCCAACACCGTGGCCACGCTGATCACCCGCGGGCTGGCCGAGATGGCCAGGCTCGGCGCGAAACTCGGGGCCGACCCGCTGACCTTCGCCGGGCTGGCGGGCGTCGGCGACCTGGTGGCGACGTGCTCGTCGCCGTTGTCGCGCAACCGGACCTTCGGCGAGCGGCTCGGCCGGGGCGAGACGCTGGAGCAGGCGTTGGCGGCCACCGGCGGTCAGGTCGCCGAGGGCGTCAAGTCGTGCACGTCGATCCGGGAGCTTTCGCTGAGCCTCGGCGTCGACATGCCGATCACCGACGCGATGCACCGCGTCTGTTACGAAGGTGTCGACCCGCGGCGTGCCGGAGCCGAGCTGCTCGGACGGTCGCAGAAGCACGAGTGGTCCTGAGAAAGACCGCAGGATCGCGACAGACCGCGCCCGATTCGTGCTGCGAGCATGGATCGCGGGTGCAGAACTCACGGTCCACGGTGTGAGATCGGTTGACCGCCGGGCTCCGCACTGGTTCGCTGAGGGCATGTTCGCACGTGGGATGACTGTGTCGCGGGGCCTCTCGGGTCTTGGCGCGGTCGCGTGCGCGTGTCTCTGTTGTCGGTGAACCCCGCCCCGGCCCAGATCGACACCTTCTTTCCTTTGCGAGGACTCCTTCATGTTCGCCGTCCCGGACAACACGCTCGTCATTCCCGAAAACCCCGCCCTGCGCCACCCGGTGCGCGTCGCGCTCGAATTCGCCGCGGACCGTGACCGCTGGCGGCACTTGCTGCGCTACGACCCCGAGGAGCGTTTCTCCGCCCTCGTCGAGGCGGACGAACTGCAGGAGATCTGGTTGATGAGCTGGCTGCCCGGCCAGTACACCGACCTGCACGACCACGAATTCGCCGCGGGCGCGTTCACCGTGGTCGGCGGGAAGCTGAGCGAGACGGTCGCCCGGCGCGCGTCCGACGGCCGGGCGGTGACGGAGCTGCATTCGCTGTCGGAAGGCCAGTCGCGCGTCTTCGGTCCGGGCTACATCCACGAGGTGCGCAACGACGGGCCGGACCCCGCCGTGAGCGTGCACGTCTACCGGCACCAGCCGCGCACCATGCGCCCGTACCACCTGGACCCCATCACCGGCCCCATCCGGGACTGACGCTTCCCGCATTTAGTCCTCTGAATGCGTTCCTTGCGCGTGCGACTACCGCATCCAGAGGACGGAACGCGGGGCTTCAGGCGAGGTCGCCGCGCAGGCGGAATTCGGCCTCGACGCGGTCTCGCGAGGCACCGGTGGCGAGCAGGGTGTGCAGCAGGAGCCGGGATTTGCGCGGGTCCAGCCAGCCCGCCATCGTCGCGCCCATCGCGATCAGGTCGGACTCCGAACCGCGGAAGCCGTAGGTACCGCGGAACGTCGGCCCCGCGCCGGTCCGGCCGGCGACCACGATCGGCACCTCCGGCAGCACGCGCTCGATCACGTCGGCGGACCCCGCCGAAACGTGCCCGGCGCCGTTCGCGGCGAGCACCACTCCCTTGACCCCGGCCTTGACCAGCGTCTCCAGGAGTTCGCCGGTGTCTTCGACGCCGCTTTCGACGATCGGGACCAGCCCGGAGAAGTCCGCGTTCTCCAACGGCAACGCCGCCGGACGGGCGGCGACCGGGTGGAAGTAGTGCACCAAACCCTCGCTGACCAGCGCGAGCGGCCCGGCGGGATTCGAGGAGAACGCCTCGACGTGGCTCGAATGCGTCTTGCGGACCCAGCGTCCGGCGTGGACGTCGTCGTTGAACACGACCAGCGAGCCGCGGCCCCGGCTGCGGGGATCGGCGGCGACGGTCAGCGCCGCGAGCAGGTTCCCCGCGCCGTCCGCGCTGGGCAGACTGGGGTTGCGCATCGCGCCGGTGATCACGATCGGGGCCTCGGAAGCCCACGTCAGCTCGAAGAAGTACGCGGTCTCTTCGAGCGTGTCCGTGCCCTGGACCACGACAACGCCTTCAGCGCCTTCGTCGACGGCTCGGGCGGCCCAGTCGCGGGTCCTGATCAGGGTCGCGAAGTCCATCGAAGCGCTGGAGATCCCCGCGAGCGTCTCCGCGCGGACGTCCATCTCGAGGTTCTCGCCCAGGTCGCCGAGCAGGTCGGCGGCGGTGAGCCGGGGGACGGCGTGGTCTTCACCGTCACCGGGGACCATGGAGATGGTGCCGCCCAGGGCGGCGACGGCGACAAGGGGCCGTCGGGGATCACTCGACATGCTTCGCATTCTTCAAAGTCGGCCGGACCCGGCGCAAGTAGTCCGCTGAATGCGGGACGCCGTGAAGGCCTCCTTCCCTACTCTCAAGGTAGGGAAGGAGGCCTTCACGGACTGCCGGACACCTCGGTGAGGGGCCGGCGCATTCAGAGGACTAAACGCGTGGGAAGCCGGAGCTCAAGCCCGCTTAACGGCTTCGATGGTGAAACTCGCCGCCAGCCGCTGTGGATTCTCCGAAAGCCGCCATTCCTCGGTCGCCTCGACCGGGGTCATGAACCCGGGCAGCGCGTTCCACGGCACGCTGTCGTGTTCCACCAGCCGCGTCAGCGTCAGCCCCGCGTCGAGCAGCGAGGTGACGATCTGGCCCAGCCCGTGGTTCCACTCGTGCGTCCGGTTGTTCTCGAACGTGACATCGGTGTCCACATAGGTCCCCGGCACGTCGAATACCAGCGGTTCGGCCTGCTCGAAGTACGGGAAGCGCGGAGTGATCTGCGGCTGAGTCTCGTCGAGGGTGCCCAGCATCGGGTGCATGTCCCGGATGAACAGCCGTCCGCCCGGCCGCAGCAACGCCGCGACGACCTGTCCCCAGCGGGCGATGTCGGGCAGCCAGCAGATCGCGCCGATTCCCGTGTAGACGAGGTCGAATTCCCCGGCGCCCAGGACGTCGGCGGCACTGTACACATCGGACTCGTGGTAGTCGATCTCCGCGCCGGTCTCGGCCGCGAGCCGTCGCGCGATCTCCAGCGCGGGGGCGGAGAAGTCGAGTCCGGTCATCCGCGCGCCGAGGCGGGACAAGGAAAGCGTGTCCGTGCCGATGTGGCACTGCAGGTGCACTCCGCGCGCACCGGAGACGTCGCCGAGCAGCGGCCGGTCGAAGGTGACCACACCACTGAGGTGCGCGGGATCCGCGACGAACCGTTCGTAGCCGTAATCCGCCGAAGCGGCGTGGGCCGGAGCGCGTTCGTCCCAGTTCGCGCGGTTGACGGTGACGTAGTCCGTCACGAGGTCGCGGCCTTTTCCGCGGCGCTGCGCAGCACGCAGAATTCGTTGCCTTCGGGGTCGCCGAGGACGGCCCAGCCGGTGCCGTCCGGCTTGCGCCGGTCGTGCAGCAGCGTCGCGCCGAGCTTCAGCAGGCGTTCCACCTCTTCGTCGCGCGGGATGTCGGGTTCGAGGCAGAGGTGGATGCGGTTCTTCGTCGTCTTCGGCTCGGGGACCTGCCCGAAGAACAGCGTGACACCGTTGTCCAGCATGATGATCGCTTCGGGATCGCCGGGCACGTCGTCGTCGGCCATCGGTTTGCCGACGACCTCGCTCCAGAACCGCCCCAGTTCGTAGGCGTCGGCGCAGTCGAAGAAGAAGTTTTGCACTACAGAAGCCATGAGTCCGCAGTCTGCCTGAGCCCGCGGGCCCCTGCCACCGTTTTAGCCCAGCCGCAGCCCCGGAGACCGGTGCACCTGCCGGTTCGCGTCGACGATCAGCACCTGACAGTCCGGCTGCGACGCGATCCAGGCGATCCCCTCGGTTCCCAGCGCGAAAGCGGCCGTGGCCAGGGAATCCGCCGTGACGAGGTCGCCGGCGGCGACAGTGACGCTCAGCAGCCCGGTGGCCGGGCGCCCGGTCCGCCCGTCCAGGATGTGCGCGCCGCGCTCGTATTCCGCCGAAGTAGCGACGGCGCCGCCGGACGACTCCACCACCGCGCAGATCGCGTCGAACCGTTCGGGATGCCGGATGCCGACCCGCCACGCGCGGCCGGGTTCCGGTTCGCCGGAGGTGACGACGTCGCCACCGGCGTTGACGCAGAAGACGTCCAGGCCCTCGGCGAGCAGCAAGGACGCCGCCCGCTGCACCGCCCAGCCCTTGACCATCGCGTTCGGGTCGAGCCGCCGTCCGGGGAGCCGGGCGGTGAACGCCCCGCCGGACAGCCGTTCGTAGTGGTCGCACAGCGAAAGCACTTCGAGCAGGTCGTCGCTCAGCTCCGAAGGCGCGAGTTCGCCGCGGTCGTAGCGGCAGACCTCGCTGCCTGCCTTGAACGGGCTGAACCGGGCGTCGACCTCCCGCAGCCAGCCGAAGACGCCGTCGATCGCGTGGTCGACGAGTTCGCCGCCCGCGCGGACGTCGACCGAGACCGGCAGCCCCATGACCTGCTCGACACGGTTCATCTCGCGTCCAGTGCCGCCTGGAGCGATTTGACGTACGACTCGCTCGTCGACGTCGCCCCGGAGACGGTGTCGATGTCGGCGCTCTGCGCGGTCAGCGTCTCCTCCTGCAGGACCGGGATCGCGTCGACGCCGCGTCCGCTGACCGGCCGCCGCAGCAGGCGGACCTCGGAGATCTTGTCCTCGGCCGAGATCACCAGCCGCACCTGCACGGTGCCGTACCGGTTGCTCTCCACCGAACCGTCGACGGTGCGCTCGGCGCCTTCGGAGGCGCCACCGTCCGAAGAGGACACGGTGGACGGCGCGGGCGCGGCGACGGCCACGGTCTCCGAACCGAGCGGACCCGGTTCGTACAGCCAGACCCCGAGGAAGCCGAAGGTCGAAAGGGCGACCGTGACGGCGACGATGGTCTTCTTCATGATCGGGACTCCCTGGTTCAGGCGGCGAGGCTGAAGCGTTCGGCGTGGACCTGACTGCTCGGCACCCGCAGCTCCCGCAGGCTGCGCAACGTCGCCGACGTCATCCCGGGCGGGCCGCACACGAAGACGTCCCTGTCCTCGATGTCCGGCACCATCAGCCGCAGGCTGTGCGCGCCGAGCACCGGCCCGTGGGGACCGGCCTGATCGGACGGTCCACTGAGGACGTGGACGACGGCGCCGCGCGCCTGCGCCAAGCCCCGCAGCTCAGGCAGGAGGACGGCGTCGAGCTGGGTGCGGACGCGGTAGAGCACCACGACGTGGCCGGAGATCTCCTCCAGGAGCGCGCGGATCGGGGTGATCCCGACGCCGCCCGCGACCAGCAGCGCGTCCGGTTTCTGTTGGTGCATCGTGGTGAACGCGCCGTACGGGCCCTCGGCGAACACCTTGGTGCCGACCTTCAGCGACCGCAGCGACGCGCTGCCGTCACCGGCGGCTTTCGCGGTCAGGCGCAGGGTGTGGCCGTCCGGTGCGGCCGAAAGCGAGAAAGGATTGGCCTGCCACCAGCGATCCCGGGTCATGAAGCGCCAGAGGAAGAACTGGCCCGCCCTCGCGGGCATCTTGTCGAGGTGCTTTCCGGTGATGTACACCGAGACGACGTCGTCGGATTCGGGGACCACGGCGACGACCTTCAGCCGGTGCCGCAGATTCCGCGCCAGCGGCAGCACCACGCGGCCGGCGAAGACCGAGCCGAGCGCGACACCCCACACCGCCCACCAGTAGGCCTGGGCCCCCGGTGACGACGCGAACGATCCGCCCAGCGCGATTTGGTGGCTGAACGCCAGAACGACCGCCGCGTAGGTGTAGAGGTGCAGGAAATGCCAGGTCTCGTACGCCAGGCGACGGCGGGCGAACCGCGCGGAGACGGCGCCGACGAGCAGGATCAGCGCGAGCGCGACGACCGCGCGCAGGATCCCCTCCAGTTTCGTCACCATCGTGACGAACTCGTCCACCATGCCGTTGTTCTCGACCTGCGAGTAGCCGAAGACGATGAAGACGAAGTGGGTGAGCAGTGTCCACAGGAGGCTGAACCCGGTCCAGCGGTGCCAGACGGTGAGCCGGTCCATGCCGAGGCGGCGGTCGAGCCACGGCAGCCGGGCGACCAGCAGCAGCTGGAACGCCATCGCCAGCGCCCCGTACAGCCCGGCGAGCCTGCCGACGCTGATGAGGACGTTGTCGGATGGCCCCGCGGCGAAGAAGAGCGCGGTCACGGCGGCCACGTTGGCCCCGATGAAGGTGAAGAGCCCGGCGCGTGCGGCGATCCTGGGACGGATCGCCGGGCGCGGTCTCACGGCGGTCTGCGTCATGGTTTTCACACGTGGTCCCTTCCGGTCCGGTTCAAGTGCCGAGCCTGCTGTGCCAACCTGTGACCTTTCTTGGCGGAACCTGTCGGCTTCCTGTCGTCTGCGCTCCCGCCTCGCTCTCGCGCGCGCGTTGACGGAGGATGGGCCTGGTGAACACCGAGAACCCCGTTCGCCTGCTGGTGGTGGACGACGAGCCGCATATCGCCGACCTGGTGGCCACCGTCGCCCGCTACGAGGGCTGGCAAGCCGTCACCGCCGGATCGGGTGAGGCCGCGCTCGCCAGGGCGGCCGAATTCGGGCCCGACATCGTCGTGCTCGATCTGATGCTGCCCGGTATCGACGGGTTCACCGTGCTGGACAGGCTCCGCGAGGCGGGGACGGCGGTGCCCGTCGTCTTCCTCACCGCGAAGGACGCGACGGCGGATCGCGTCGCCGGGCTCACCCGAGGCGGTGACGACTACCTCGTCAAACCGTTCTCCGTCGAGGAACTGATGGCGCGGTTGCGCGCGGTGCTGCGGCGAAGCACCAGCAGCCAGGCGAGGGCGGCCGCTCTGCTGCGGGTCGGCGATCTGACCATGAACGAGGACACCCGCGAGGTCGCCCGCGACGGCAGGCCCGCCGAGCTGACGCCGACCGAGTACGAACTGCTGCGCTATCTCATGCGGCGTTCGCCTTCGGTGCTGACCAAGGCGCAGATCCTCGACCACGTCTGGGAATACGACTTCGGCGGCCGGTCCAATGTGGTCGAACTCGTCATCTCGCACCTGCGGCGCAAACTCGACGCGGGCAAGGAGCCGCTGATCCACACCGTGCGCGGGGTCGGCTACGTGGTCCGGCAGGCCGCGAGATGAAAACGCTGTACCGGTGGTATCACGCCTGGCGCCGGTCGAGGCTCGGGACCCGGCTGGCGCTCGGACTCGGCGTGCTGGCGCTGGTGGTGTTCGCCGTCGTCGGCACCGTGATGGTCGGCATCATGAAGGGCTATCTGAACGACAGGCTCGACGAGCAGCTCGCCAAGACCCAGATCAGCCAGGTGCCGTCGCTGCGCACCACGCACGGCGGGAAACCTCAGCAGGCCTACGGCTGGTTTTCCGCCGTTTTCGCGGTGCGGAACGGGGACGCGCTGGCGCAGGACGGCGGTTCCCTGCCACCGGACACGAAGGCGCTGGCGAAGGTCGCCGAGGACGCGACGCGGACCGAGGTGCTGCGCACCGTCTACATCGAGGACAAGGGCACTTACCGCGTCCGGGCCTGCCCGATCGAGCCGAGCCGGAACATCGTGCTGGTCAGCGCCGCGCCGCAGGCGGATCTGGACCGGACGGTCAGCCAGCTGGTGATGGTCGAGGTCGTCGCGTTCCTGCTGGCGCTGGCGGTGCTGGTGATCGCCGGACGGCTGGTGCTGCGGCGCGGATTGCGGCCGCTGAGCGACATGGCCGGGACGGCGCACGACATCGCGTCGCACGACCTGACCACGAACGCCGATCTCCCGGTGCGCGCGCAGGCGAGCGGCGGCGGCGCCGAGGTCGAGGAACTGCGGACGGCGTTCAACCTGATGCTGGCGCACCTGGATTCCTCACTGGTCGCGCGCCGGGAGGCGAACGAGCGGCTGCGGCGGTTCATCGCCGACGCCTCCCACGAACTGCGCACGCCGCTGACGTCGATCCGGGGCTACGCCGAGCTTTTCCGCTACGCCGCGGCGAACGAACCCGCCGAACGCGAGGCGCATCTGTCGAAGATCCGTGAAGAGACGCAGCGGATGAGCGTGCTCGTCGACGATCTCCTGCTCCTCGCGCGTCTCGACGCGCCGGAGACCGAAGCCCCGCTGCGGCTGGTCGACCTCGACCTCGCCGAGCTGATCACCGACGCGGGGGAGGCCTTCACCGCCGGCCGCCCGGAGCATCCGCTGACCGTCGGCCCGCTCCCGGAAGGTGTTGTCCTGCAAGCGGATCCGGTGCGCCTGCGGCAGGTGCTGGACAACCTGCTCGCCAACGCCGCGGTGCACACGCCGCCCGGCACCCCGGTCACGGTTTCGGCTGAGGCCTCGGGGGCCGAGGTCGTCCTGCGGGTGAGCGACGCCGGGCCGGGGGTCCCGCCGGAAGCGCGGGAGCGGATCTTCGACCGGTTCTTCCGGGTCGACACCGCCCGGACGCGCGGCAACGGCGGGACCGGGCTCGGGCTTTCGGTGGTGCTCTCGCTGGTCTCCGCGCACGGCGGGACGATCGAGGTTTCGAGCGTTCCGGGGGCGACGACTTTCACCGTGCGGCTACCACGAACGCACCCGTAACCCCGATCCCGCGCGCTATGAAAGGTCCTTTCCTTGCAAAATTTGCAAGGAAAGGACCTTTCATAGCGTTGGTGAGCCTTACCCGACCCGCCCCTTCACGTGGTCCGGCACCGTCCACGCCGAAGCCAGGTCCACCGACGGCTCCGGCTCCCCGAACACCGTCCGCACCGGCAGCACCCCCGCCCACGCGAGATCGTCCGCGACCTCGTCCTCGGGATCGTCGGGACCCTCGCCGCGCATCTTCACCGACGCCTCGGTGAGGTCCAGCTCCAGCACCGAAACCGACGCGAACTCCTTGGCGTTGACGTCGCGCGCGTGCTCCCACGAGCCGGGCGCGAGGTGATCGGTCAGCACGCGGAGGCCGTGCGTCTTCCGGTCGGCGTCGGTGACCGCGGCCGCCTTGCCCAGGATCACGGCGCTGCGGTAGTTCATCGAGTGGTTGTTGATCGAGCGCGCGTAGACGATGCCGTCGAGCAGGGTCACCGTGACACAGATCTCGACCCCGTCGGAGTCCCGCATGCTCTTCGCCCCGGTGGATCCGTGCAGGTAGAGCGTGTTCCCGTCGCGGCCGTAGCCGGTCGGGATGACCAGCGGGACACCGTCGCGCACGACGCCGAGATGGCAGATCAGGCCTTCGTCGAGTACCGCGTACAGCGCCGAGCGGTCGGTGAGCGCGCGGTTCTTCTTACGGCCGAGGGTGGTCCGGTCGGTGGGAGAGAGCGGGGTGGACATGGGAGTAGTCTCACCCACGAGAGTGGCCTGTAATAACGGCCAATTCTCCTATACTTGAGAAGGCCACTTTGTCGAGAGGGCGGAGTACAGGATGTCCGACACCGCTCTGCCGGTCAGCCTCGACCGCGATTCGCTCGTCCCGCTCGCGGTCCAGCTGGCCGACGCGTTGCGCGCGGCCGCCGGCGACGGGCATCTGCGCGGCGGCGACAGGCTGCCCTCGACCAGGGCGCTCGCGAACCGGCTCGGTGTCAGCCGCACGGTGACATCGGCGGCGTATGAGCAGCTTCACGCGGAGGGCTGGATCGCGGGCCGCCACGGCTCCGGCACCTACGTCACCACGACACCGCCCGCGGACAGGCCGTCGAAAGGCCTCGCACCGGGCAAGCCGGCCGCTCCGCCCACGCTGATCGACCTCACGCCGGGCGTCCCGTGGGCCGACGGCGTCGAGAGGGCCGCCTGGCGCCGCGCGTGGCGGGCCGCCGCCGACCCGCGCCCGACCTATCGCGAGGACAGGGCCGGCCTGCCCGCGTACCGGGACGCGGTGTCCGAGCATCTGCTGCGCCACCGCGGGCTCGCCGCCGGAACGGTGCTCGCCACCGGCGGGACGACGGCGGCCGTGATCGAGCTCGCGGGCTCGGTGCTCTCGCGCGGCGATCGGGTCGCGATCGAGGAACCGGGCTATCAGCGCGCGGTGCAGGCGTTCCGGCGGGCGGGGATGGAGGTCGTGCCCGTCCCGGTCGACGAGGAGGGCCTGCGCCTGGACGCCGTCCCCGCCGACGTCCGCGCGGTGTACTGCTCGCCCGCGCATCAGTACCCGCTCGGCAGCCGGATGAGCGCGTCCCGCCGGGTCGAACTGGTCGAACTCGCCCGCGCCGAGGGCATGCTGGTGATCGAGGACGACTACGACGGCGAGCTGCGGTTCGACGTCGCGCCGCTGCCGCTGCTGGCCGCGCTCGCGCCCGACGTCGTCGCGCATCTCGGGACCACGAGCAAGATCCTCACCCCGGCGCTGGGCGCGGGCTGGATGGTCGCGCCGTCACCGGTCGCGGCCGCGGTGCTGGAGTATCGCGAAGCGACCGGGACGCGTCCGTCGCCCGCCGGACAGCGGGTGGTCGCGGAACTCGCGCGGCACGGCGATCTGGGGCGGCACCTGCGAAAGCTGCGGAGGGAGCTTTCGGAGCGCCGGTCCCTGGTTTCGGCCACGCTGACGTCGGCGGGGATCCCGGTGCTCGGCGACGACGCGGGCGCGCATCTGGTCGTCCCCTGTGGATCGGCGGCCGAGGAAGCGGCGCGGCTGGCGGCGGCGGAACGCGCCGGGATCCGGCTCGACGGGCTGGTCCGGCACTTCGTCGGGACGCCGACGGTGTTCGGGAACCTCATCGGTTACGCGGGTTGTTCGCGGGAAACGCTCCGGTCCGCGCTCAAACCGCTGATCCCCGTGCTCGGTTGACCTCCAGCGAACTGGAGGTCCTACCTTGCGATCATGCGTGCGATCACAGTGTCCCGATTCGGCGATCCCGATGTCCTCGAACAGGTCGAACTGCCCACCCCCGAGCCCTCGGAGGGCGAGCTCCGCGTCGCGGTGACGGCGGCCGGGGTCGGCTGGCTCGACGCCCTCATCCGGCGGGGCGACGGTCCCGACGTGTTCGCTGTCGAGCCGCCGTACGTGCCCGGTGGCGCGGTGGCCGGCACGGTCGACGCGGTCGGCGCCGGAGTCGACGAGACCTGGCTGGGCAAAGTCGTCGTCACCAGCGCGACAGGCGGATACGGCGGGGGATACGCGGACACGGTCATCGCGTCGCCGGACGAGACCTTCCCGGTCCCGGCGGGGCTCGACCCTCAGCAAGCCTTGGCCCTGCTGAACGACGGCAGTACCGCGCTGGCGCTGCTGGAGAAGACCCCGGTCGAGGCCGGGGAGCGGATTCTGGTGTCGCCGGGCGTCGGCGGTCTCGGCAGCCTGCTGGTGCAGCTCGCCCGCGCGGCGGGCGCGACCGTCATCGCGGCGGTCCGCGGCGGCGAAAAGGCGGCGATCGCCCGGAAACTGGGCGCCGAGCCGGTCGACTACTCGGTGGCGGACTGGACCGGCGAGGTCCTCGCCCGCACCGGAGGCCACCGGTTGGACGTGGTCTTCGACGGCGTCGGCGGCGAACTGGGCGCGGCATCCCTGGCGTTGCTGAAGAACGGCGGCCGGTTCTCGGGCTACGGCATGTCCAGTGGCGCGGAGACGGTGATCGGTGCCGCCGATCGTGCCCGGCTGTCCCTTGTGGACATGGCTCAGCTGGTCGGTTTCTGGCCCGACAATCCGCGCCGGGTGCGGGAAGTGCTGCGGCAGGCGGCCGAAGGGACGCTGACGCCGGTCATCGGCCGGACGTACCCGCTGGCCGAGGCGGCCGCCGCGCACGCGGACATCGAGGCGCGGCGGTACACCGGGAAGACCCTGCTGGTCGTGCCCTGAATCAGAACCGCAGGGGTACCGCGGGGAGATTGGCGCCGATGACGTCCGAAATGGTCTGGAGCGGCCCTGTTCCCGCGGTGTCCGGCACGGTGAGCGCCGTGTAGACGGGCCTGTCCACCACGAACCACGTCGCGGTGCCCTCGCCCTCGACCTGTAGCCACTGGACGTTGTCGATCGTCCGCAGCTGCGAGGTCCGGGTGAGCTCCGGCGGCTTGCCGAGCCCGCACCGCAGGACCACCGGATCGCCGGTGCCCCAGCCGACCGTCGCCTCGGGGGCGGGGTCGGCCAGCTTCCGCCGCACCAGCGTGTTCCCGGACGAGGTGAGCTCGTGCGGGAGCGCGCCGACGAGCTTCGCACAGTCGGGTGATCCTGACTGAGGCGCCGGGACCGGGACGAGCGGGAGCGGGCCGTCCGCGGCCGGGGCCTCGGGCTCCGCGCCGCGGGTCAGCCCGAAGACGGCCACGCCCGCGACGAGCAGCACCGCGAGGCAAGCGGCCGCGATCAGCAGTGGTTTCGGGGGAGCGCCGGTGTCCGTGTCAGCCACCGGACCACTACACCACCTCTTACAGATGCACGACCGGGCAGGTCAGCGTACGGGTGATGCCCTCCACGTTCTGCACCTTGGCGACCACCAGCTGGCCGAGCTGATCGACGGTCTCGGCCGCGGCCTTGACGATCACGTCGTAGGGGCCGGTGACATCCTCCGAACTGGTGACACCCGAGATGGTGGAGATCTCCGCGGCGACCGCGGCGGCTTTGCCGACCTCGGTCTGGATGAGGATGTATGCGTGGACCACGGCGCGCCCCTTCGTCTGTCTTAGTCGGCTCAAGGTAGGAACGTTGTAGCAACGTATCGCCAGCCTCGGGAAAAACCTAGGGCTTCCGACTATCGGTGATCGACATTTGTCCGGACAAGGGAAAGTGGAGGTGACGGGTGTCACCGAACGACGGCACGGTCGCCGGGACCGGTGAATTCCGGTTGATCGAAGCGGTGACGGCAGGCCGGAAACAGCCGGAGTCGACGCTGCTCGGACCGGGGGACGACGCGGCCGTCGTGGCCACCCCGGACGGCCGGACGGTGGCCACCACCGACGTCCTCGTGCAGGGGGTCCACTTCCGTCTCGACTGGTCCAGCGCCGAACAGGTGGGGCGCAAGGCGGTCGCGGTGAACCTCACCGACATCGCCGCCATGGGCGCCCGGCCGACGTCCGTCCTCATGGGATTCGCCTGCCCATCGGACACCGAGACTTCGCTTGTCGCCGAACTCACCCAGGGCATGTGGATCGAAGCCGACCGCGCGGGGGTCGGGATCGTCGGCGGCGACATGGTCCGCGCCGACCAGATCGTGATCAGTGTCACCGCGCTCGGCGACCTCGGTGGCCGGGAACCGGTGACGCGGTCCGGCGCCCGCCCCGGCGACGTCGTCGCGGTCTGCGGACGGCTCGGCTGGGCGGCGGCGGGACTCGCCGTGCTCGGGCGGGGTTTCCGCTCACCGGTCAGCGTGGTCAACGCGCAGCGCTGCCCCGAACCGGACTACGAGGCGGGCATCCGCGCGGCCGACGGCGGCGCGACGTCGATGATCGACGTGTCCGACGGGCTCCTGTCCGACCTCGGCCACATCGCCACGGCGTCCGGCGTCGGGATCGACGTGCGGACGGCGGATCTCGACGTGTCGAGCAGGCTGACCGAGGTCGGCACCGCGCTCGGCGCCGACCCGCTGAAATGGGTGCTCACCGGCGGCGAGGACCACGCTTTCGCGGCGACCTTCCCCGCTTTCGCCGACCTGCCGGAGGGCTGGAGCGAGATCGGCGTCGTGACCATGCCGGATTCGGGCGTGACGGTGGACGGGAAGCGGTACGGACACGACGGCGGATGGCAGCACTGGCGCTAGGAGCGTGAGGCCCACCAAGTCGATTCCGCGGTGACGGTGAAGCCGAGGGATTCGTACAGCGGCCTGCCTGCCTTGGAGGCCGTGAGCGTGACCGGAGACCCTGCCAAAGGGGCGAGGGAGCCGAGCATCACGGCGCGTCCCACGCCGCGCGAGCGGAAGGCTTCCGGCGTGCCGACCCAGTAGTGGCTGCCGAAGCCGTCCTCGACGACCGTGACGCACGCCCCGGCGACCTCGCCGTCGAGCCGCGCGACGAACACGGCGACCCCCGGCTGCCCGAGCAGGGCCGTGGGGAACATCTCACCCGCGAGGTAGGGCTCGAACCGGGAGAGTTCGAAGCCCGCGATCACCGCGCGTTCGGCCGCCCGCAGGTCCGCATCGGCGTTTACTCGGACCACCTCCATCACGGGTTCGGCGACGGGCGCGGGCGGGCGCAGCATGACGGGCATCCGCCAGCTGCGCATCTCCCCGAGATGGCTCAGATCGGTGACACTGAAGGGATCCTCGGCGTCCACCGGACCCTTCGCAAGCGCGGCCAGTTCGGTGATCTCCGCCAGGTCGTCGGCGGTGGGATCGGGTTCCTGGAGCAGGACACGCAGTCCGGCGCGCTCGTCACCGGCGACGGCGAGGAAGCCGCGGCGGCGGATCACCTCGTGGCCGCGGGACCGGCCTGTCGCGGCCCAGAACGCGGCGGAGTTGCGGGCCTGGCGCAGCGGCGCCTCGGCTTCGATCGACATGATCGGAATCCAAGGCGCAGGACGGCTGCGGCGACAGTGCCGATCACGCCACATCCGCTTGGGCCAATTCTGCTTTCCCGCGACAGGGCCGCTCGCTAATCTCGCGCTCATGGACCTTCGTGTGCTGCCCTACGACCACCCCGACGCGGTGAAGCTGCTGGCCGAGGCCCAGCTCGAACTGGCCGCCCGGTACGGCGGCGAAGACGAGACACCGATGGACGGGGCCCAGTTCGCCTCGCCGAAGGGCTTGTTCGTGGCCGCGTACCTCGACGACGTCCCCGTGGGCTCGGGTGCCTGGCGGGCGCACGAGGGGCCGGACCCCCTGCGGCCCGGCGACGCCGAGATCAAGCGCATGTTCGTGATGGCTTCGGCGCGGGGGCGGGGGATCGCGCGGGCGATCCTCGCCGACCTGGAACGGACGGCCGCCGAGGCCGGACGGCTGCGTATGGTGCTGGAAACCGGTGACAAACAGCCGGAGGCCATCGCGCTGTACGTTTCGGCCGGCTACCGGGAGATGCCGGGTTTCGGGTACTACAAGGACGAACCGGAAAGCGTCTGCTACGGCAAGTCGCTGGTTTAGGAGCACGCATGCCGATCTACGCACTGGGCGACCTCGAACCCTCGATCCACCCTGACGCCTACATCCACCCCGACGCGACGGTGATCGGCGACGTCCGCATCGCGGCGTTCGCGTCGGTGTGGCCGCAGACGGTGCTGCGCGGCGACCACGGCTACATCGAGATCGGCGAGCGGTCCAACGTCCAGGACGGCTGCGTCCTGCACTGCACCCGCAAGGAACCGACGGTGATCGGGAACTCCTCCGCCGTCGGGCATTCGGTGCACATCGAGGGCGCGCGGATCGGCGAGGGCTGCCTGATCGCGTCGGGATCGGTGGTGTTGAACGGAACCGTCGTCGAGGACGGCGGGATGGTCGGCGCGGGCGCGGTTCTCCCCTATGGGTCCCATGTGGACAGTGGGCATATCGCGCTCGGCGTCCCGGCGAAGACGCGGCTGAACACGTCTTTCGGGCCGGACATGATCAAGCTGGTCGTCGACGGGTATGTCGAGCGTGCGGCGCGGTTCCGGGTCGAACTCCGGCGGCTCGGGTGACGTGAGTAAGCTCGCACGCCGTGACCGCACGACCGCTGCAGGACATCGTCGAAGCAGGCTGGGCGCAAGCCCTCGAACCGGTGGCGCCGCAGGTCGCCGCGATGGGGGAATTCCTCCGCGCGGAGATCGCCGCCGACCGGACCTACCTCCCGGCAGGGGAACACGTGCTGCGGGCTTTCCAGCAGCCGTTCCACGACGTCCGGGTGCTGATCGTCGGGCAGGACCCGTACCCGACGCCCGGCCACGCCGTCGGGCTGAGCTTTTCGGTGGCGCCGGACGTCCGGCCGATCCCGAAGAGCCTGATCAACATCTACAAGGAGTACTGCGAGGACCTCGGGCACCCGTTGCCGTCGAACGGCGACCTGACGCCGTGGGCCGACCAGGGCGTGCTGCTGCTCAACAGGGCGCTGACGGTGCAGCCGGGCAAATCGAACTCGCACCAGGGCAAGGGCTGGGAAGACGTCACCGAGCAGGCCATCAAGGCCCTCGCCGCGCGGGACGAGCCGATGGTGGCGATCCTGTGGGGCCGCAACGCGCGGAACCTGAAGCCGATGCTGGGGAAGGTGCCGTGCATCGAGTCGGCGCACCCGAGCCCGCTCTCGGCGCATGCCGGGTTCTTCGGGTCGCGTCCCTTCAGCCGGGCGAACCAGCTGCTCGCCGACCAGGGCGCCGGCCCCGTGGACTGGAAGCTCCCCTGACCCTCGGCCGCCGCAATTAGTCCTCTACTTGGGGAGTGAGGCGCGAAGCGGGCGCGGGGTGGGGGCGGCTGGCGGGCGTCCGGTCCCGGTGGTCGTGAGCGGCGATTCGTGTTCTAACCCCACTTGCCACTCACGACCACCCCGACCCCGCGCGCCCAGCCCGACTTGCGCGCAGTGGGGAAGCGGAGCCCGGCGCGGGCACTCACCTCAAACGCGTGACAACAGTGGCCGGTGTGACTCCTGAGGCGACGCCAAAGTCCGTGAAGGCCTCCTTCCCTACCTTGAGAGTAGGGAAGGAGGCCTTCACGGACTTGAAGCCAGCACCGTGCCCATAAAAAATGGCGGGTGCTCCGAAGAGCACCCGCCATTCCCCAAAAACCCGGCTCAGCCGCGAACGACCTTGCCCGCCTTGATGCACGAGGTGCAGGCGTTCAGGCGCTTGCGCTGGGAAAGACCGATCTTGGCGTGAACGGTCTGGATGTTCGGGTTCCACCGGCGGTTGGTACGCCGGTGGGAGTGCGAGACCGACTTGCCAAAGCCCGGTCCCTTGCCACAGACGTCGCACACGGCAGCCACGTCGAACTCCTCTGGATCTGGGACAAAGAATGATGCGCCCAGCATGCTGGGCAACTCGACCATAGTAACCAGTGGCTCAGAGCCCTCAGGCACCGGGTCGATACCCTCGCTGGAACAGCTAGGAGGTCATGGCGTGCGGGTGCTGGACGTGGCGGCGGTGTCGGCTTGGTCGGCGGCCTGTGTGCACAGTCTGTCGGTGCTGCGACCGGCGATCGACGGCATCAACGTCTACCCGGTCGCCGACTCCGACACGGGCTCCAACCTGCTGTTCACCATGACCGCGGCCCGCGACGCGCTGGCGGAGGCCGAGCCGGGGACCACCGCCGAGGCGCTGGCGGTCTTCGCGAAGGGCGCGGTCGCGGCGGCCAAGGGCAACTCGGGCGTGATCATGTCGCAGGTCGTGCGCGGGATCGCCGAGTCGGCGGCCGCCAGGGAGCTCGACGGGCCAGGTCTCGCGGAGGCGCTCGGCTGCGCGGACAGGGCCGCCACGGGCGCTGTGAGCCGACCCGTCGCCGGGACCATCCTGACGGTGCTCCACGCCGTCGCCGCGACAGTCCGCGACGCGACAGGGTCGCTCGAAGAGGTGGCCGCCACCGCGGCGAGCGTCGCCGCCGAAGCGCTCGAAGAGACCCCTAAGCAGCTGCCCGTCCTGGCCGTGGCCGGGGTGGTCGACGCGGGGGCTCGCGGCCTGGTCGCGGTCCTCGACGCCCTGGCAGGCGTGATCTCCGGCAGTCTCACCGAGCCGGAACACCCCCTCGAAGCGCATCACCACCACACCGTCGACGCCCCGACGGCCTGGGAGGTCATGTACCTGCTCGACGGCGTCGACGAAGGCAGTCTCCCCGCGCTGCGCAAGACCCTCAGCGGCCTCGGCGACAGCGTCACGGTCGCCGGGGACGGCGCCGGCGCGTACGCCGTCCACGTGCACTGCGCGGACATCGGCGCGGCGCTGGAGGCCGGGATCGAGCTCGGCCGCCCCCGCAGGGTCCGGGTCGAGCCGCTGATCACGCCCACGCCGGTCGAGGTCGGCGGCGGTATCGACCGGTCGGTGGTCGCCGTGGTCCACGGCGGGCAGCTGGCCGAGCTGCTGCGGGCCGAGGGCGTCGCGGTGCTGTCCGTGCCGCCGGGGGTCTCGCCGACGGTCGAGGAGATGCTGGGCCTGATCAACGAGGCCGCCGGGCATCACGTCACCGTCCTCCCCGGCGGTCACCAGTTGACCGCCGCGGCCGACGCGGCGGCCGGGCACGCGATGGCCGCGGATCGCGACGTCGTCGTCATCCCTTGTGTGTCACCCGTCCAGGTGCTCGCCGCGCTGGCCGTCCACGACAAGGACCGCCGCACCAACGACGACGTGGTCGCGATGGCCGAAGCGGCCGCCGCCACCAGGCGTGGCGAACTGCGGATCGCGCACGAGGAGTCGCTAACCTGGGTGGGCCGGGCGCAGGCCGGTGACGTCGTCGGCCTCGTCGACGGCGAGGTCGTGCTGATCGAGCCCGCGCCCGCCTCGGAGACGAGCCTGGTCGCGGCGGCGGTCGGCGTGCTGAACCGGATGCTGGCCCTCGGTGGCGAGCTGGTCACCGTGCTGACCGGCGTCGACGTCCCGGTCCGGTTGCCCGGTGAGCTGGCCGATCAGCTGCGCCTGGAACATCCTGAGGTCGAGTTGACGAGTTACGCCGGCGGCCAGCCCGACGCCGTGCTTCTGATGGGGGTGGAGTGACCGCATGACCAACCTGCGCGCGGACCTGAAACTGGTCGTGGGCGCGGCGACGGCAAAGGCACTCGCCAAGGGCCTCAAGATCGAGACGGTCAGCGACCTCCTGCGCCACTACCCCCGCCGCTACGCCGAGCGAGGGCAGCTCACCGACATCGCCGGGCTCGAACTCGGCGAGCACGCGACCGTGATGGCGCGGATCGAGCGGGTCAACAAGCGCCGGATGAAGGCGCGCAGCGGCACCTTGCTCGAAATGGTGATCACCGACGGCAAACGCCGCCTGCAGTGCACCTTCTTCAACCAGGCCTGGCGCGAAAAGGAGCTCGAACCCGGCAAGAACGGGCTCTTCGCGGGCAAGGTCACCGCCTTCCGCGACGTCCTGCAGCTGGCGAACCCCGAGTACGAACTGTTCGAGGCGGACAGGGAAGCCGAGGCGCTGGACGACTTCCTCGCCGAGATCATCCCGGTGTACCCGGCGGCGCAGGGGATCCCGACGTGGGTGATCGCCAAGAGCGTCCGGCAGGTGCTGGACGTGCTGGAGGTCGACGAGGACCCGATGCCGACGGAGCTGCTGGCCCGGTACGGCCTGCCCGACCTGGAAAGCGCGCTGCGCGGCATCCACCGTCCGTCGGGCTGGGACGCGCTGAACTCCGCGCGCCGCAGGCTCAAATGGGACGAAGCCATGGCGGTGCAGCTGATTTTCGCGCAGCGGCGGCATTCCCTTGTCTCCCGGCCCGCGAAAGCCAGCCCGCACACCGAAGGCGGCATCCTCGACGCCTTCGACAAACGGCTCCCGTTCGCGCTGACGTCGGGCCAGCAGGAGATCGGCGAGGAGATCTCCCGGGATCTGTCCACCGAGCATCCGATGAACCGGCTGCTGCAGGGCGAGGTCGGTTCCGGCAAGACCGTGGTCGCGCTGCGCGCCATGCTGCAGGTCGTCGATTCCGGGCGGCAGGCGGCGCTGCTCGCGCCGACGGAGGTCCTCGCCGCGCAGCACGCGCGGTCGCTGCGCGAGATGCTCGGCGACCTCGGGCAGGGTGGCCAGCTCGGCGGCGCGGAGAACGCGACACGGGTGACCCTGCTGACCGGTTCGATGGGCGCCAAGGAACGCAAGAAGGCGTTGCTGGAGACGGTCAGCGGCGAGGCCGGGATCGTCGTCGGCACGCACGCGCTGATCCAGGACACGGTGTCCTTCGCGGATCTCGGCCTGGCCGTGGTCGACGAGCAGCACCGTTTCGGCGTGGAGCAGCGGGACGCGCTGCGCTCCCGCGGCGCCGACGAGACCAGCCCGCACGTGCTCGTCATGACGGCGACGCCCATCCCGCGCACGGTCGCGATGACAGTCTACGGCGATCTGGAGATCTCCGCGCTGCGCGAGATGCCGGTCGGCCGGTCGCCGATCAAGACGTCGGTGGTGCCGGTCGCGGAGCGGCCCGCTTGGCTGGACAGGGCGTGGCAGCGGGTCCGTGAGGAATGCGGCAAGGGACACCAGGCGTATATCGTCTGCCCGCGCATCGGCGACGAACCGGCGTCGGACAAGGGTGACAAGCGGCCCGCGCTCGCCGTCCTCGACGTGGCACCCGAGCTGGTCGAAGGACCGTTGAAGGGCTTGAAGATCGCGGCCCTGCACGGCCGGATGCCCTCCGACGACAAGGACGCCGTGATGCAGGCGTTCTCCAAGGGCGAGCTGGACGTGCTCGTCGCGACCACCGTAATCGAGGTCGGCGTGAACGTGCCGAACGCGACCGCGATGGTGATCATGGACGCCGACCGGTTCGGCATCAGCCAGCTGCACCAGCTGCGCGGCCGCGTCGGCCGGGGCAGTGTGCCGGGGCTGTGCCTCCTGGTCACCGAAACCCTCGACGGGACGACCACCCGCGAGCGGCTCGCCGCCGTCGAATCCACGACGGACGGTTTCGAACTGTCCAGAATGGACTTGGAACTGCGCCGGGAGGGCGACATCCTCGGTGCCGCGCAGTCGGGGAAGAAATCGACCCTGAAACTGCTGTCGCTGCTGCAGGACGAGGAAGTCATCGCCGAGGCGAGGGCGCGGGCGCTGGAAATAGTCGAGAAGGACCCGGCGTTGGGGAACTACCTCGGGCTGGCGCACATGATCGCCGACGTCGTCGACGAAGATCGTGTGGAGTACCTGGAAAAAAGCTGACGTGAACATCTCTGCCCGATCGGACCTTGTCGCAGGACGGGACGCGAGGTTTCCTCGTTCTGTGCGGGCGAGGGAGGCCGGGGATGACGTCATCGGTGCGGGTCCAGCTCGGTGAGGACGGGGCCGACGCCGAGCGGGTCGACCAGCTCGCCGGGTATCTCCGAGGGGAACTGATCGAACGCGGGGTCGCCGACGTCAAGGCGCTTCCAGCCGGCGAAGCGCCGCCCGGCTCGCGCGGGTTCGACGCGGCCACGGCGGGCGGTCTCCTGGTCACGGTGGGGAAGTCCGCCGACGGGCTGCGCTCGGTGGTGGCCGCCGTGCGGGAGTGGCTTTCGCGCGGCGGACGGGTGAAGCGCACGGTGCGGCTGGAGATCGACGGCGACGTGCTGGAGCTGTCCGAAGCGACCCTCTCCGATCAGGACAAACTCGTCGATCTGTTCGTGAGCAGGCATTCGCCGTCATGACCGGCGCGCGGCGTGCCCTGATAATCGCCAACGGGGAGTACGACAACCCCGGCCTGAGCGCGCTGCGGTCCCCGGCGGCCGATGCCGAGGCGCTCGCCGAGGTCCTCGCCGATCGCGACATCAGCGACTTCGACGTCCAGGTGGTGCGCGACGAGACCGCGCACGTCATCGCGAGCCGGGTCGAGGACCTGTTCGCCGACAGCGCGCCGGACGACGTCCTGCTGGTGCACTTCTCCTGTCATGGCTTGAAAAGCGAGTCGGGGGACCTGTTCTTCGCCGCCAGGAACACCAGGCCGGAGCGGCTGGCGTCGAGCGCCGTTCCCGCCGATTTCGTCCAGCGCTGCATGCGGGTGAGCCGGTCGCGGAGCATTGTTCTCCTGCTGGACTGCTGCTACGGCGGTGCTTTCAGCCAGGGGGTCGCGGTGCGCGCCTCCGGTGAGGCCAACGTGCTCGACGCGTTCCCCGGCGGCGGTTTCGGCGGCCGCGGCCGTGCGGTGATCACCGCGTCGAACTCCATCGAGTACGCCTTCGAGGGCGATCACCTCGCCGACGACCACGCGCGGCCGTCGGTGTTCACCTCGGCGCTGGTCGATGGTCTCCGGACAGGCGACGCGGACCGCGACGAAGACGGCTGGATCGCGCTCGGCGAGCTTTACGACTACCTGTTCGACAGCGTCCGCGAGCGGAACCCGAACCAGACGCCCAGCCGCGACATCGAGATGCAGGGTGAGCTGTACCTGGCCCGGAGCAGGCGCCGCCGGATCAAACCGTCGCCGGTCCCGGCCGATCTGCGCGCGGCGAGCGAGGATCCGAACATGTTCACCCGCCTCGGCGCGGTGACGGAACTGCAGCGGCGGCTGACGAGCGAGAACCTCTCCGTCGCCATCGGCGCGCACGAAGTCCTCGCCACGATGGCGCAGACCGACATCCAGCACATCGCCGAGGCCGCCGAGCTCGCGCGGCGGGAATCGCGGGTGCGCACCGAACCCGAGGTGGTGCGGTTCGGCGAGGTCGTCCGGGGAACGCGGCCGGTGGCGCGGATCCGGTTGGAAGGGCCGCCGATCGCGCGGGCCTGCCGGTTCGCGTCGTCGCATTCCTGGCTGCGGGTGACCGAAGTAGACGGCGGCGCCGAGATTTCGCTGGACCTGGTGGAGACCGGGGCGTTCGACGCACGGGTCACCGTGACCGGGCCGACCGGCGAGGTGGTGGTGCGGGTCGAGGGCCAGGTCGTCGAGGAACCGATGCCCGAACCCCCGCCCGCGCAGGCACCAGCACCGGCGCCTGCGCCGAGTCCGCTGCCCGAGCCTGTGCGCGCGCCTTCGCCGGTGCCCGAACCTCCGCCGCCGGCGCCGCCCGTCGAAGCCGCCGCTCCACGGCCGAAGCCCGATCCGTTCGCTGCCGCCGCCGGCGTGTTCGCGTTCGTGGCGGCGGTGTACCTGGTGATCATCGCTTTCCCGCTCAGCAGCAGCCTGGAGGATTTCTTCGAGGACGGCGGCTGGACCGTCGTACCGCTCATCGTGTTCGCGGTCGGCGCGGGGATCGCGATGTCGCTGTCGCGGACGCGCCGGATGGCGGGGCCGGGAGCGTTGTGCGGGCTGGCGCTGCTTTCCGCGATCCCGTACGGCCTGGCCGTCCTCGTGCTCGCCGACGCCTGCCTGATCGCCGGAGCTGTCTGCGCGCTGATCGCGGTGCGGCGCGACCGGAGTTTCCGGCTCAAGTTGGGGAAACCGCGTGACGCCTTCGCCGTCGCGGTCCTCGTGGCCGGGATCGGCGGCGTGGCCGGTCTCGCGGTGGAGGCAGGCGAACTCTTCGCGTACTCGTCCAGCCGGGCCGACGAGGGCGCGCTCTACCTCGTGGTCGCGGTGATGCTCCTGATCGGGACCGTGCTCGGCGCGCTCCTGCGGCCGGCGGCGTTCGGGATCGCCTTCCAAGGAGGGGTGGCGGGCGGTGGCATCGTCATGGTGTGCGCGCTGTTCTACGCGATGCCGAGCAGCTCGCGGGTGACCGGCGCGGGCTGGGGCATCGCGCTGGGGATGGTGCTCACGCTGGCCATCGTGACCGGTTTCGCGGCCCGGAAAGGCTGAGGATGCCCACGATCCGCCCCGCGACCGTCGAGGACGCTTGGCCCATCGCGGAGGTGAACGTCCGGTCGTGGCAGTCGGCGTACCGAGGTCTGCTGCCCGAGCTCTACCTGCGCGATCTTTCGGTCGAGGGTAGGGCGGGCCGCTGGCAGCGGATCCTCGCCGACCCCGCCAACCGGGGCGACGTCCTTGTCCTCGTCGAGGACGGTTCGCTCCTCGGCTTCGCAGCCGTCGACAGGGAACGCGGGGAACTGCGCGCGATCTACCTCGAACCGGCGTGCTGGGGCACCGGATTGGCCAGGCTGCTGCTCGACACCGCAGTCGCCGCGCTGCGCGATTCGGGGCACCGCGAGGCGACGCTGTGGGTGCTCGATTCGAACGAGCGCGCCCGGCGCTTCTACTCGGCCGCGGGATGGACGCCGGACGGGGCGGAGAAGACCGACACCATGCCCGGCGAAGACGTCCCGCTTTCCGAACTGCGCTACCGGATCGACCTCGTCAGCGAGTGAACCAGGCGCGTTCTTCGGGCTTGTTGAGGACGACGATGATGCCGATGGCGATGCCCATCCCGATCAGCTGGGTGACCGCCCCGCCGCTGATCAGGCTGATCACCCCCAGGACCACGGACAGTCCTTCGACGCCGATCACCGTGGGCCGCACCCAGGACGAACCGCGGGAGATCCTGATCGCGCACGCGATCAGCGTGAGGGAGACCGCGAAGCCGAGGAGCGCCAACGCCAGAGCGAGTCCCGCTTCTTCGTTGCCGTGGTCGAGTTCGTTGATCGCGAGGGCGGTCACGAGCGCGCTGGCGAGGAGATTGAGGACCGCCTGTATCCACAGGAAGACGCGGACAGTCTTGAGCTGGCGCGGCATTTCCGGCGCTTTGTCGCGAACTTCCTCGGTCATGACGGGCTCCCTCTCTCGGCACGGAGAGACCAGTGTGGACCCGGAAGTCCTTGTCGCTGACGGTAAAACTGTCCTCAGCGCGTGACCAACCTCCCGCGTTCAGTCCTCTGAACGCGGCGCGGGTACGAAGGCGCCTTCCCGCGCGGCGGCAGCCACCGCCCGCGCCGAGACCCGCGCGTCCGCCATTGTGACCCGTTCCCGGGACAGGAACAGCCGGTAGAACATCGGCCCGCACACCGCCCGCACGAGTTCGTCGCCATCCGTCCCGGGAGGAGCCTCGCCCCGCGCGACGGCCCGTTCCGCGATCGGCGCCATCCGCACGTGCCGGTCCGCGTAGAAGTCGTGCAGCGCCTCGGCCGCCTGAGGTGACTGGAAGGCCGCCAGCACCGACGCCGTCGGCAACTCCTTCAGCGCGGGCTCGGTGAAGTACCGCACGACCTCCGCGGCCACTTCGTACAGATCGTCCTCCAGCGACCCGATGTCGGGCGCCTTCCAGTCGTCCTCCGCGCCCATCTGCAGCGCGGCGGCGACGAGACCGTCCGGTGAGGACCAGCGCCGGTACACCGTGGTCTTGTGCACTCCGGACCGTTCGGCGACGGCGTCCACGGTCAGTTCGCCGAAGCCGTGTTCGGCCAGCAGGTCGAGGGTGGCGTGCAGGACGGCCTGGCGCGTGCGTTCGGTCCGGCCGCCTGGCCGCTGGGTACCGGAGGTTGCCAACTGCTACTCCTGTTGCGTTAGTGTGGTCAGTATGTCAGACCCAGCGAAGATCGCCGAACTCATCGGGGACGCGAAGATCGTCGCCATCGGTGAGAACAACCACCACGTCCACGAGTTCGGAGACCTGCGCAATCGTTTGCTCCAGCACCTCGTCGAGCACCACGGCTTCCGTGTCGTCGGTTTCGAATCCGGTTTCGCCGAGGGCAAGCTCGTCGAAGACTGGCTGAACGGCGCTCCCGGGGAGGTCGCCGACATCGGCCGCGACGGCTTCACCTTCTCGCTCGGTGAGTCGCCCGAGGCGCACGAAATGCTGACGTGGCTTCGCGAGCGCGGCGACGTCCGGTACTTCGGTCTCGACGTGCCGAGTTCCGCTGGCTCGCCCGTGCCCGCACTGCAAGCGGTCCGCGCCTACCTGTCCACTGTGGACGAGGCCGCTGTGGGCCTTGTCGACGCCGCGATCGAGGCGACCGAGGGATACGCGTCGATCAGCAGCGCGGAGGCGCCCGCCAAGTACGCCGCCCTCGACACTGGGACAAAAGACAAGGCGACCGCGGCGCTCACCCGGCTCAAGACGCACCTCACCTCACTGCGTCCCGTCTACGGGGACACAGCCGTCGCCGAGCACCACGTCGAAGGCGCGCTGCGCGTCGACGCCTACCTCGCCGAGGTGGCCGCGATGATGTCCGGCGACGCGCCCGCCCTGCAGAGCGGTTCGCGCGACGCTTACATGGCCGAGACCGTCCGGCTGATCCGGCGTCTCCACGGTGACGACACGAAGATCGTCGTGATGCTCCACAACGGACACCTCCAGCGGGTGCCCTTCTCGCCGTTCCCCGGGCTCACCTCGCCTTCGGCGGGAACGCATCTGGCGGCGGAATTCGGCGACGACTACTTCGCGCTGGCGCTCACCGCGGCCGAGGGCGAGACCACCGGCCTCAAGCCGGATCCGGCCGCGCGGCTCGGGTTCACCGTGTACCGCCAGGATCTGGACACACCCGCGGACGGCAGCGTCGAGGCCGAAGGCCCTGGGCTCGTGGACCTCCGCCCGCGACGCGGAACGGAGGGACCGCAGAGCATCCGTCACGCGCACCTGTTCAACCCCGTCGACGTCGTCAACGCCTTCGACGCGCTGGTCTGCTTCCCGGAGTCGACGGTCAGCGGGCACCTCCGACCGGCCCCAACCGATCGGGTGGTTGAGGTTGCCACTCGCGGGTGACAGGCGTAGGCCCGAGGCATGATCATGCGACTGGTACGAGGAATGGGCGCACTGGCCTGCTCGGCGCTGCTGGTGACCGCCGTGGCCCAGCCCGCCTCCGCGACGGAAGTCCAGCAGAACCCGCCGAACTGGGGACTGGACCGGATCGACCAGCGAACGGGCCTCGACCAGCTCTATCACTACGAGACCGACGCCAAGGACGTGACGGTCTACGTGATCGACAGCGGTGTCGACGCGGCGCATCCGGACTTCGGCGGACGGGTGAAGCCCGGTAAGGACTTCCTCGACGGCGGCACGGACACCTCCGACACCAACGGTCACGGCACGTACCTGGCCGGTGTCGCCGCGTCGAGGAGCTACGGCGTCGCGAAGGCCGCGCAGATCGTCCCGGTCCGGGTGATCGACGCGCAGGGCGGCGGGGCGACGGACAAGATCATCGCGGGTATCGATTGGGTGACGCAGAACGCACAGCAGCCCGCCGTCGCCGTCCTCGGCATCGGCGGCACCGCCAACGACCAGCTCGACACCGCCGTCCGCGCGCTCGCGGCGGTCGTCCCGGTCGCCCTCCCGGCCGGTGGCGAGGCCACCGACGCAGGGCAGTTCTCACCCGGCAGGGTCACCGAAGCGCTCACCGTCGGCTCGACCGACGCGAGTGACCAGGTCGGGTCCACGTCGAACTACGGCGAGGTCGTCGACCTGTTCGCACCCGGCGTGGACGTGCCGGGACCCAACGCCGGGGGCAACGGTGGCCGGGTGCTCAGCGGGACCTCGTCGGCCGCCGCGCACGTCGCCGGGGTGGCCGCGCTGTACCGGGCCCTGCACCCGGCGGTCTCGGCGGCGGACGTCACGAAAGCGCTCGTGGACCTCGCCGCGGTCGACGTGCTGACCGGCGTCCACGCGGGCACCGCGAACAGGTTGCTCCAGACCCCGGGTACGCAACTCAAGCGGGGATGACGTCCATCACCTGGGCAACAACTCCCGCCCTGCGGGAGCTAGCAGGTAACGTGCCTCACCTACCGATCCGATGATGGGAAGGACCGGCATGTTCCGCAAGGTACTGGTCGCCAACCGGGGTGAGATCGCCATCCGCGCGTTCCGCGCCGGATTCGAGCTCGGCGCGGGCACGGTGGCTGTGTTCCCGCACGAAGACCGCAATTCGCTCCACCGGCTGAAGGCCGACGAGGCCTACGAGATCGGCGAACCCGGTCATCCGGTGCGGGCCTATCTGTCGGTCGAGGAAATCGTGGCGGCCGCGAAGAAGGCGGGCGCCGACGCCGTTTACCCCGGCTACGGCTTCCTCTCCGAGAACCCGGACCTCGCGCGCGCGTGCGAGGACGAAGGCATCACCTTCGTCGGGCCGAGCGCGGACATCCTCGAGCTGACCGGGAACAAGGCCCGCGCGGTCAAGGCCGCGCGCGAGGCCGGGGTGCCGGTGCTGGGCTCTTCCGAACCGTCCTCCGACATCGACGCGCTGATCGCCGCCGCCGAGGAGATCGGATTCCCGGTCTTCGTCAAGGCCGTCGCCGGCGGTGGCGGACGCGGTATGCGCCGCGTCCTGGAGCCCGCGCAGCTGCGCGAGTCCATCGAGGCCGCCGCGCGCGAGGCCGAGTCGGCCTTCGGCGACCCGACGGTGTTCATCGAGAAGGCCGTCGTCGAGCCGCGCCACATCGAGGTCCAGATCCTCGCCGACGGCGAGGGCAACGTGATCCACCTCTACGAGCGCGACTGCTCGGTCCAGCGGCGGCACCAGAAGGTGATCGAGCTGGCCCCGGCGCCGAACCTGCCGTCCGAACTGCGCGACCGGATCTGCGCCGACGCGGTGAAGTTCGCCCGCCAGATCGGCTACCGCAACGCCGGCACCGTCGAGTTCCTGCTCGACAAGGACGGCAACCACGTCTTCATCGAGATGAACCCGCGGATCCAGGTCGAGCACACGGTGACCGAGGAGGTCACCGACGTCGACCTCGTCCAGTCGCAGCTGCGCATCGCCTCCGGCGAGACGCTCGACGACCTCGGGCTCTCGCAGGACAAGGTGTACCTGCGCGGCGCCGCCCTGCAGTGCCGCATCACCACCGAGGATCCCGCCAACGGCTTCCGCCCGGACACCGGGATGATCAGCGCGTACCGCTCGCCCGGCGGTTCCGGTATCCGCCTCGACGGCGGGACGGCGTTCGCCGGCACCGAGATCAGCGCGCACTTCGACTCGCTGCTGGTGAAGCTCAGCTGCCGCGGCCGCGACTTCAAGACCGCCGTCGGCCGCGCCCGCCGCGCCGTCGCCGAGTTCCGGATCCGCGGTGTGGCGACGAACATCCCGTTCCTGCAGGCCGTCCTCGACGACCCGGACTTCCGCGAAGGCCGGGTCACGACGTCGTTCATCGAGGAACGCCCGCATCTGCTCACCGCGCGCCATTCGGCCGACCGCGGGACCAGGCTGCTGACCTATCTCGCCGACAAGACGGTCAACAAGCCGCACGGCGAGCGTCCGCGCACCCTCGAACCGCAGGTCAAGCTGCCGAAGCTGCCCAAGGACCTCGAACCGGCGCCCGGCTCGAAGCAGAAGCTCACCGAACTCGGCCCGGACGGTTTCGCCCGCTGGCTGCGGGAGTCGCCGACCATCGGCGTCACCGACACCACCTTCCGTGACGCGCACCAGTCGCTGCTCGCCACCCGCGTGCGGACGAAGGACCTGCTCGCCGTCGCGCCGGTCGTCGCGCGCACCACGCCGCAGCTGCTCTCGCTGGAGTGCTGGGGCGGCGCGACCTACGATGTCGCGCTGCGGTTCCTGGCGGAGGACCCGTGGGAGCGGCTGGCGAAGTTGCGGGAAGCGGTGCCGAACATCTGCCTCCAGATGCTGCTGCGCGGCCGCAACACCGTCGGCTACACGCCGTACCCCACCGAGGTGACCAACGCCTTCGTCGAGGAGGCGACGGCGACCGGCATCGACATCTTCCGGATCTTCGACGCGCTCAACGACGTCGAGCAGATGCGCCCGGCGATCGAGGCCGTCCGCGAGACCGGATCCGCGGTCGCCGAGGTCGCGCTCTGCTACACCTCGGACCTGTCGGACCCGGCCGAGAAGCTGTACACGCTGGACTACTACCTCAAGCTGGCGGAGCAGATCGTCGGTGCGGGAGCGCACGTCCTGGCCATCAAGGACATGGCGGGCCTGCTGCGGGCGCCGGCGGCGGTGCGGCTGGTTTCCGCGCTGCGCAAGGAGTTCGACCTCCCGGTGCACATCCACACGCACGACACCGCGGGTGGCCAGCTGGCGACGTACCTCGCCGCGATCCAGGCCGGGGCGGACGCCGTCGACGGTGCCGTCGCGTCCATGGCGGGCACGACCTCGCAGCCGTCGCTCTCGGCACTCGTCGCGGCCACCGATCACTCCGACCGGCCGACCGGGCTGGACCTGCAGGCCATCGGCGACCTGGAGCCGTACTGGGAGAGCGTGCGCAAGATCTACGCGCCGTTCGAGGCCGGTCTCGCGTCGCCGACCGGACGCGTGTACCACCACGAGATCCCCGGCGGTCAGCTGTCGAACCTGCGCACGCAGGCGATCGCGCTCGGCCTCGGCGAGCGGTTCGAGGACATCGAGGCGATGTACGCGGCCGCGGACCGGATCCTCGGTCACCTGGTGAAGGTCACGCCTTCGTCCAAAGTGGTCGGTGACCTCGCGCTGCACCTCGTCGGCGCGGGCGTCTCACCGCACGCCTTCGAGGCGGAGCCGAACAAGTTCGACATCCCCGACTCGGTGATCGGCTTCCTGCGCGGCGAACTGGGCGACCCGCCCGGTGGCTGGCCGGAGCCGTTCCGCACCAAGGCCCTCGAAGGCCGCGCGCAGCCGAAGCCGGTGCAGGAACTGTCCGAAGAGGACCACAAGGGACTGGCCGAGAACCGTCGCCAGACGCTGAACCGGCTGCTGTTCCCCGGGCCCACGAAGGACTTCGAGGCGCACCGCGAGCAGTACGGCGACACGTCGGTCCTGCCGTCCAAGGACTTCTTCTACGGGCTGCGCCCGGGCGAGGAGTACTCGGTCGACCTCGAACAGGGTGTCCGGCTGCTGATCGAGCTGGAGGCCATCGGCGAGGCCGACGAGCGCGGGCTGCGCACGGTGATGTCCACGCTCAACGGCCAGCTGCGCCCGATCCAGGTCCGCGACACCTCGATCGCGTCGGACATCCCGGCCACGGAGAAGGCCGACAAGGGCGACCCGAAGCAGATCGCCGCGCCGTTCGCGGGTGTGGTCACGCTGCAGGTGTCCGAGGGCGACGTGGTCGAGGCCGGTGCGACGGTCGCGACCATCGAGGCGATGAAGATGGAGGCGTCGATCACCGCCTCCGCGGGCGGCAAGGTGTCGCGGCGCGCGATCAACGCCGTCCAGCAGGTCGAAGGCGGAGACCTGCTGCTCGTCCTGGAGTAGCGCGGACCGACGCCTCACCGCCGCTTGGCTGCCTGAGGTATGTGAAGACCCCCTTCCCTCGGCTGAGCCGAGGGAAGGGGGCCTTCACGCGCATCTGCTGTGACTGGTGGTGCGCTTGCGATTATGACGGTAGTGAAGGCCTCCATCGCTACCGTCAGGGTAGGCAAGGGGCCCTTCACGGACTGGGATCAAGCGCAGCCAGAACGGGTCACGGGCTTGCGGTCGCCGCTAACGTGGACCGGTGCTGATCCACGCCGTACCCCAGTTCCAGGGCGCGCTGACCGAGCGCGCGCCGGAGATGCCCGAAGGCTGCGTCGCGCTCGCCGAGCTGGCCGGCCACGTGCTGGGCGTCCCGGTGCACCACATCCGGCAGACCCGCGAGACCTCGCCCGTGGTCGACGGGATCGCCAACCGCGAGGTGCTCACCGGCGCCAACCGGGCCGCGCAGCTCGCCGCGCTGGAGGCGCCGGGTGGGCCGGTGCTGACCATCGGCGGGGACTGCGGGATCGAGCTGATCCCGATCGGGGTCGCGCGCTACCGCTTCGGGCCTGGCCTCGGCGTCGCCTGGTTCGACGCGCACGCGGACCTCAACACCGCGGAGACGTCGCCGTCGGGCGCGTTCCACGGCATGGTGCTGCGATCGCTGCTCGGCGAGGGCGACCCGGATTTCGCCGCGAACCCGCCGGTCGAACCCGGTCGCGTCGTCCTCGCCGGGACAAGGGTGTTCGACGACGCCGAGCGGGCCGCGATCGACCGCGGGCTCGTCGTCGAATCGGCCGACGTCGCCGCCGGGCTGGCCGGCTCGGACAAGGTGTACGTCCACCTCGACCTCGACGTGCTCGACCCGGCGGAGTTCGACGGGCTGAACTGCCCGGAACCCGGAGGGTTGACGATCGAGCGCCTTGTAGCGATGCTTCGCGGGCTGAGCGGCTTCGAAGTCGTCGGCGCGGGGATCACCGAATGTGTCGGCACCGAGGTGCGCCCGCTGGAGCCCGTGCTCGGAGTACTCGGTGAATTGCTCACCGAAAAGCAGTGACACTCCGTCACAGCGAGCCTCGCTTCGGCCGTTCGTACGTACCGTGCGAGCCGTTTGCCGGGCACTTGTCATCAAAATTCAGGGGTGAGCCGTGATTTTGTCACGACGGTGACAAGAAATCGGTTTCTTCTGCGAAAGGTGACACATTCACGAGCGAGTTTGCGATGTGTTCGTTGTCACCTCACGACGATCGTGGGATGTCAGGACGCTGGGCGGAGCAAAGGAGCTGCGATGTCGGTGGAGCGCGGGATCGAACACGCTGCGCAGTCCCCTGCAGCACTGCCGCGCAAGCTCGCCGATATTTTGCGACCGGAACTCGGCAGTCTCGCCAACGAGATCGTCGACGAGATCCGCGCGACCATCCCCGCCTACGCGCGCCCGCTCGACGGGCCCTACGGCAAGTCGATCCGCGCGGGCGTCGAGTACGCGATCACGCTGTTCGTCGCCCAGATCGCGGATCCCTCCGTCTCCAAGGAACAGTCGCACGAGGTCCACCATCGCCTGGGGCAGAACGAGATGCGGGAAGGCCGCAGCCTCGACACGCTCCAGTCCGCGTACCGGGTCGGCGCCCGGGTCTCGTGGCGGCGCATCATGCGCGTCGGCCGCCGCAGCGGGCTCTCGTCCGCGGTGATGTCGCAACTGGCCGACGCGATGCTCGCGTTCATGGACGAACTCGCGTCCGTCGCGCTGGACGGCTACCTCGAAGCGAAGGCGCGCACCGCGGGGGCGCTGGACACGTGGCGCCGCAAACTGTTGCACCTGGTGCTGGAAACCCCGCCCGCGCCGTCGAAGGCGATCGCGGAACTCGCGCAGCTGACCGGCTGGCCGGTGCCCGAACGCGCGACACCGGTGGTGCTGCACCCGCTCAACGACGCCGTCAGAACCCGGCGGCACAACTCGGTGGATTCGGACGTCCTGGCCGAACTCGACTGCGCCGAGCCGCGTCTCCTCGTCCCCGGCGAGATCTCCGGCGCCCGGCTGGCCACCCTGCAGGCCGCGCTGCCCGACTATCGGCTGTCGATCGGCCCGTGCCGCCCGCTGGACTCCGTCGCCGATTCGTTGCGCTGGGCGCGCGACGCCCTGCACCTCTCCGAACGCGGGATCATCCAGGCCCGCCGCGTGATCCGCGCCGAAGAACACCTCGCGACCCTGCTCGTGAACGCCGACTCCGTGCTGACCTGCCAGCTGCGCGACCGCCTGTTCGCCCCGCTCGCCGACATGACCGGGAAACAGCAGGAACGGCTGCTCGAAACCCTGCGTGCCTGGCTCGACAGCCAGGGCAACGTCGTCGACATCGCCGAGCGCCTCCAGGTCCACCCGCAGACCGTCCGGTACCGCATGCGGCAGCTGCAGGCGACCTTCGGCGAGCACCTGCGCGACCCGGGGGCGCGGTTCGAAATGGAACTCGCGCTGCGGGCCGGTGTCACCCCTTCTTCGGCGCCCGAAGGCTATGCGCTGCCGGAGATCCTTCCGGCGCCGCGCAAGAGTCCACAGTGGACGCCGAGCGGATCTTGACCCGGAATGCGGTGAAGGGTCTTCAAGACCAAAGTGTCCTGAAGACCCTTCACCACACGCTCGTGATCGAAACCTGGACCAGGAATGCGCTCAGCGGCGCGCCACCGGCGGATCGACGTTGGGGCACTTGCGTTCCGGCGGCACCGGGGACCCGTCGAGCGAGACCTGGCTGACGCCGACGCACGCCTGGTTCCCCGGTCCCGACGACATCCCGCTCAGGAGCGAATCGAGATTCTCCTTCACCCCGCAGCCGGAGAACTTCGGCAGCGTGAACTCCCGGTAGGCGGGATCCGCGGCGTTCGGATCGGTGCGCAGCACACCGCCGTTGAACATGTCGTACTTCTCCCCTCGGAGGTTGAGCACGAGCGGTCCGGCGGTGAGGCAGCTGTCGCCGACGTCGAGAGCGACGCCGTTGATGGTGACACCGCTCAGTTTCGCGAAGACTTCGATTCGGGTGGTGACCGTCGAGGAGCCGTCCGGCTCCGAGATCACCGTGCCGTTGATGTCGATGATGTGGTTGCCGGCCCGGTGATCCGGTGGCAGCAGTTCCATCGTCGCGGTGATCGGGGCGAAGCCGAAGCCGAGGAACGTCACCTTGCTCGGGGGCATCATCGTCGTGCCGGTGATGCTGCTCGGCGGGTCGGGCGGGACGATCCAGAAGGCGTTGAACATGAACGCCTGGGTGAGCCGCGCGAACGCGCCGAGCTTGGCGATCGTCGACGTGCCTTGCACTTCGAAGGGCTGCAGGGGGAACACGAGGACGTTCGGGTCCGGTTCGTCGTTCGTCGCGTGGGTGCCGGGCTGAGGCTTCCGCTCGCCCGGTTTGCCGCTGTCCGGTTTCGCGACACCCATCGCCAGCAGTGCGACACTGCCGAGAGTGGTGTCCTGGCCAGGATTCTGGGTACACGTGATCGGCTTGAGCGGGGTCTCGGCCGAGGTCGAGGCCAGTGCGAGAGACGGGGCGCCGGTGGACAGCCGGAGTTCGCCGGGGACGGTCATCGCGATTTCGGGCACCTTGCCCGTCGCGACCAGTTTCACTTCACCGGTGGCGGGGACCTTGGTCGCCGGGATCGTGAGGGTGACCGGCACCGGGGTCTTCTTGTCTTCGCGCGTGGCCGTGAGCTCGACGGTCGCGCCACCGGCGACTTCGGTGACCTCGCCGAGCGTGCCCTCGGCGAGGCTGAAGGTCAGCGAGAAGTCCTTGATCTGCAGCGGTTTTCCGGTTTGGACGACCTTCGGCAGGGTGGCGGAGGTCTCCATGACGACCGGTCGTTCACCGACGGGGTCCGGAAAGACGCAGGTGTTGTTCAGGGTCTGCCGCGCGGGGGCGGCGCCCTGAAGCGGCGGGGACGGCGGCGTCGTCGGATCGGTCGCCGCCGAGGAGGCGAGTGCGCCGTTCACGCCCGCGAGCAGGATGACGCCCGCCAGAACGGGAAACCTCCCGAGTGCCCGGCGAACCTGCTGCGTCATACGGGTTCCTCTCGTGTCCGGTGTGGAGCCCGTGCGGGGCGGGGCGCCCCGCCCCGCACGGAGGGGTCATCAGGTGATCGGGATCGCCGGGCTGAACGCGCGGTTCTGTGCCGGGTTGGTGTTCTTCACGGTGCAGTTGAAGTTCCAGGTGGTCCAGGAACCGTCCTTCTTGTGGAAGTCCAGCGGCGCGTTGATCGTGGTGCCGAGGGACGCGGTCGCCGAGCCGGGGGCGCCGGCGGTGAACGTCGGGACACCGGTGCCCGCGCCCTGGACGATGTTGAACGACCGGGGACCGGGCACGTACGGGTTGATCTGCGTCGGGACGTCCAGGTTCGTCACCGTCGCCGACGCCGGGGTGGCGTTGGTGATGGTGATCGGCATGTTGGCCTTGCCGCGGACGCCGTCGTAGTTGGCGGCGTTGAGCAGGGCGTTGATGGAGGCGTTGATCGTGGCGGTGCCGCCGACACTCGACGGAGTCGCGGTGGCCCCGGAAGCGATCGAGTCCGGCCCGACGAAGCTCGCCTTCACGTCCAGCTGCTGCTGGCCGATGCCGGGGAAGTTGCACATGTACGCGACGGTGCCGGTGGCGTAGGTGGTCGCGGCGGCGGCCGTGCCGGCGGTGAGCACGGCGACCGCGCCCAGCACGATGCCGGTGGTGGCGACGCCTGCTGACAACTTGCCAAGTCTGCGGGACATACCTGTCATCTCCTTTGATCCAGTTTACGTCTCGGGCGGCTTTCCCCATGCGCCTTTCGGCGGATTTTTCTGATCAAATATGCTCGACTTGAGCGGCCTTCTCGGTGGTGGGGGTAAACCGAGGTTACCCGCGAGTTATGTACGTAACAAGGATTCATGTCGACATGTTTCGGAGTGGGTGAGCAGCCTGTTCGTTCTTGTCAGTGGGCGCTGAATGCGATTATGAAGTTTGTGCGACGATGACAAAGGCGCGGCCGATCGGCGGAACCGGGTTAACATTCGCCGCATGGCTTCAGTCAATCGACTATCCACGACACGGCGCGTGACGACTACCGCGATAGCCGTAATGATCGCCACGGTTTCCCTTTCCGGTATCGCCGACGCCGCGCCCACCGGTGAGGCGCGGCCTTGGGGAAGCAACGACTACGCGCAGGGACAGGGCAACGTACCCGCCTCGGCGCTGGGCGCGAGCGCCGTTTCGGCGGGCGCGATCACCCATCTGGCGCTCAAGGACGGCGGCGTGATCGCCTGGGGCAACAACAACTACGGCCAGGCGACCGTGCCCGCCGCGGCGACGTCGGGGGTCACGGCGATCGCGGCGGGGTGGGCGCACGAACTGGCGCTCAAGAACGGCGGCGTGATCGCCTGGGGCAACGGCTTCTACGGCCAGAACGTCGTCCCGGCGGCCGCCACCTCGGGTGTCACCGCCATCTCCACCAGCGCGTACTTCAACCTCGCGCTGAAGGCGAACGGCAGCGTGCTGAGCTGGGGTTCGAGGACGGCCGTGCCCACGACGGTTTCGTCGGGGGCCACCGCGATCTCGGCGGGCGGTGACCACGGGCTCGCGCTCAAGAACGGCGGCGTCGTCGCCTGGGGCAGCAACGGGAAAGGCCAGATCACCGTGCCCGCGGCGGCGACGTCGGGAGTGTCGGCGATCTCGGCGGGGTTCCGGCACAGCATCGCGCTGAAGAACGGTGGCGTCATCGCGTGGGGCGACAACACTTCCGGTCAGGCCACTGTTCCGCCGGAAGCGCTGTCCGACGTCGTCGCCATCGACGCAGGCTACAACCACAACGTCGCGCTCAAGTCCGACGGGAGTGTTTTCGCCTGGGGCAGCAACGTGAAGCAGGAAAGCCGGGACACCAGCACGGAACCGCCGACGGACTTCTGGAAGTTCTCCGGCGTCTGCGCCCCGGTCTACGCCATTTCCGCAGGTGACAGCACCGGTGTCGCACTGGTCGACCCGAACGCGCCGTACTTCTGCTGACGTTCCGTGAAGGCCTCCTTGAGGGACTCGGAGTCCCTCAAGGAGGCCTTCACGGACTTGCGCGTCAGGACAGGTTCGACTTCATGTTCAGGTTGATCGTGTTGCCCGGACCGGAGATCAACGCGCCCAGCGCGAGGTCGTTGATGAAGCAGTCCTTGAACTCGGGGATCGTGAACACGCCCGACGACGGGATGGTCTCCGCGAACAGGTCGACGTTCTTCGACACCAGGGTCAGGTCGAGCGGTTTGACCGTCTTGCAGGCGTTCGGCACCGTCGGGAGCGGGATGACCGGCCAGAACAGGCCGACGACGATGTTGTCGATCAGCATGTTCGCCTGCGAATGGGTGGTCAGGTCGCCGTTGGCCAGCGTGCCGGTGACCGGGCCGGTCGGCTCGATCCGCACGCGGGCCTTGATCTTGAAGACACCCGAGACCAGCGAGATGTTCGCCGTCGAGGGCGGCAGGGACAGATCGCCGCGGATCCCGACGTTGTCACCGTCGATGACCAGGGCGCCGTTGAGCTGGCCCGGGCCGAGATCGAGGCTGCCGCCGGTCTTCTTCACCACGGTCTTCCCGGTGACGGTGTAGGACACCGGGATCTCCACCGGGTCGTCCGCCAGGGCCGGGGTGGCGGCAAGGGAGCCCGCCATGGCGGCCGCGGCGGTGAGTGCGACCACCGTGCCGAGACGGCGACGGACGGTTTTCGGGCGCGTTCGACCGAACATGGGTTTCTCCTCGTTTTCTCTCGTGTTTTATACCGCTCGAAAAATGAGAAATGGCTTGTTTGTCACCGGGGGACGAGGTCGGTGATGACCCAATTGTCGCCTTCGCGTTCCGCGGTGATCGAAAGCTGGGCGGCGGCCGTCGTCGACGAATTGTTGTCGGCTCGTGTCGCCGCTTGATCGAGGAATACCAGCAGTCGCGCTTTACCGTCGCCGAGTTCCTGGACGGCGGAGGAGGAGACGCGGGTCGTGAGGACGAGTTTCTGTACCGGAGCCTTTTCCCTGACCTGTGCGAACAACTGGTTGTACGACTCCAGCGCCTTGCCTCTCAGCGCCGAAGCGGCCGCTTTTTCGGTGACGTCCGTCCGGTCGTAGGAATAGGAGAAGACCTTGTTGAGCGCCACTGTCACCGCGGAGTTCACCTCGGCGCTCGCCCCGACGTCGGTGAGCGCCGTGTTGGCCGCCGCCGGAGCCGACGAGATCGACCTCGCCTGCAGCGTGAACCACACCCCCGCCGCCACCAGCACGGCCGCCGCGACCAGCAGGATCAGCGGCAGCTTCGGCCGGCGGGACGGCTGTTCGGCGGTCTCTTCGGCGACGGGTTCGGCCGTGGTCTCGGTCTCGGTTTCGGTTTCGGTCTCCGTGACATCGTCGGTGTCGGCCGTGGCGGTCATCGCGCACCCACCGGGAGCTGGTCGAGCGCGCTGAGCTTCCAGCCTTCGCCGGTCCTGGTCAGTCCGGCGGCGAACCGGTTGCGCTTCGTCGTCGGCGCCGCGCCTTCCTTCGCCATCGTGATCTCCACCGAAGCCAGCATCTTGGCCGTTCCCGCGTGGTCGTCGAGTTCGCTGATCGCCGCGTCGAGCACCTTGCCCGTCGAGACCGTCGCGTTCTTGGTGAGCGTCTGCTTCGTCGCGTCGTCGGTCTTGCCCAGCTGATCGCGCAGGGGACCGGTCGACGCGGCCAGCCAGTCGGCGATGCCCTCCTCGACGCGGTGGTGGTCGAGGCTGGTCAGCCGGGCGACGAGCTCACGCCCGGTCTTGAGCGCGTCGTCGCGCGAGTTGCCGTAGGCCACGGCCTCGGAACCCGTCGCGGTGAACCAGGTGTACCCGGCCCATCCGGCGAACGCGCAGGCCGCGGCGAACACGGCGATCGCGATCTTCAGTTGCGCAGCCACAACATCTCCTCGAGGCTGGTGGACGTCGGCTGGCCGTCGGCGCCGAACCCGCCGGGGATGGAGGCGGGCGGGACACCGCCCTTCGGCGCGTTCTGCGAGCCGCGGACCGAGCTCGGGTCGCCCTTTTCGAGCGTGCACGCGGCACCGGTGTTGAACGGCAGCGCCGAGAGTTCCGCGCTGCTGCGGATCTTCGTGCCCTCGTAGCCCTTGGTGCACGGCATCGGGTCGAAGAAGGTCAGGGTCAGCCCGACCTTCCCGGACTCTCCGTCGATGGCCGCGTCGACGGCGGAGACCGCCTTCGGGGTGTTGATCAGCAGCTGACGAAGGCCGTCGGTGCGCGTGGAGAACACGTGCGACGTGGTGAGCAGGTTCGCCAGCAGGATCGGCAGCCCGGGCTCGTTGTCCCGCAGCAGCCCGGAGAGCTGGGTCGCCGCGCCGGGCGCGGTCGCGATCAGCTGGCGCAGGTCACCGTCCGAACGGGCCAGTTGCCGGGCGAACTGCCTGGCGTTGTCGCTGAACTGCCGCCACGCCAGCGACGAGTCGACCTGGGTCTTCAGCACGGTCGAGCCGTCGGTGAGCAGCTTCTCCGTCTGCGGCAGGTGGTTCGCGGCCTGTTTGGTGAAGTCGGTGGTGGAGTCCAGCAGCACCTGGAGGTTCGCGCCGGAACCGCGCAGGGCGTTGTCGAGTTCGTCGACCACGGTCCGCAGATCCTCGGTCGGCACGGACGCGGTCAGCGAGTCCAGGTCGGTCAGCAGATGCTGCACCGGCAGCGGGACACTTGTCGCCTCGCGCGGGATGACCGAACCCTCGGCGAGGAACGGCCCGTCGCCTGTCCGCGGCTGCAGGTCGACGAACTGCTCGCCGACCGCGGACCGGTTCGCCACGACCGCCCGCGAGTTCGCGGGGATCGACGGCGCGTCGTCGTCGATCAGCAGATCCGCTTCCATGCCCCCGGCGGTGAGCCGGAGTTCGCCGACCCGGCCGACGGCGACGCCGCGGTAGGTCACTTCGCCGTTGGTGAACAGGCCTCCGCCGTCGGTCAGCGCGAGCTTCACGGTGAAACCGCTCGCCCCGAAGAGCCGGCCGAGCCCCGCGTAGTTGGCCCCCACGAACGCCGTCGTCGCCAGCGCGATGATGACGAACGCGATCACCTGGATCCGGACACGGGTGGTGAGCATCAGCTACCTCCGGAGGACGGCAGCGGAAGGGTGGGGAGCCCCGGCGGGACCCCTTCGCCCGGGGGAGGCAGTTCGACGCCCGGCGCGGGGACCATCGAGGCGTAGACATTCAGGTAGTCGCCCTTGATCCCGTCGCGGACGGCGTCGGTGAACGGGAACGTCGGCAGGATCTCCAGCGACTTGGGCAGGTTCTCGCCGGCGTCGGCCAGCCGCTTGAGGATCGGCGCGAGCGCGGTGAGATCGGCGACGAGATCGGCCCTGGTCTTCTTGATCACGTCGACGCTGACCCCGGAGAGCCGGTCCAGCGCCTGCAGCATCGAGACGAGCTGGGTGCGCTGTTCGGAAAGGCTCTTCAGACCGGGGGTGAGGTCGGTGAGCGCGCCTTCGACCTGCGTCTTCCGGTTCGCCAGTGTCGTCGAGAGCCGGTTGAGCCCGTCGAGCGCCGAGGTGATGTCGGAGCGGTGCGTGTCCAGGTTGGACACCAGTTGTTCCACAGTGGACAGGAAGGAGCGGATCTCCTCCTCGTTGCCGTCCATCACCTTCGACAGTTCGCGGTTGATGGTCTGCAGCTGGCCGATCCCGCCGCCGTTGAGCAGCAGGGAGAGCGCGCCGAAGATCTCCTCGAACTCCGGGTTGCGGTTCGTGCTCGCGACGGGGATCACCCCGCCGTCGCCCAGCCTGCCTTCGGCCTTCGCCGCGCTCGGGGCGAGCTCGATGAACTTCTCGCCGAGCAGGCTGGACTGCCGCAGCCGCGCGATGGCGTTGGCGGGCAGGCGGACGTCGCCGTTGACGGCCAGGACGGTTTCCGCCGTCCAGCCGTCTTCGCCGAGCTTGATCGTCTCGACCCGGCCGACCGGGACGTCGCCGACCTTCACCGCGGCCTGGGGGACCAGGTCGAGCACGTCGGCGAACTGCACGGTCACCCGGTACGGATGGTCGCCGATGTCCGCGCCGCCGGGCAGCGGCAGGTCGTAGACACCCTTGAAATCGGAGGAACACGCGGTGAGCGCGAGACAGCACGCGGCGAGTACCGCGATCGTCCGTTTCGTGGTCATCAGCGGCCCCCGGTGTAGGTGTCGCCGGCGACCGGAAGCGGCAGCGGGGCGTAGTCGAGCAGGAGGCCGCGACCCTGCAGCTTCCCGGTCTTCGAGTCGACGGCTTCGAGCACGTTCGTCACCGCCAGCGGGATCGTGTCGAGGGTCTCGGCCAGCGCGGCGCGTTTGTCGACCAGCGTCCCGGTGGTCACCGCGAGCTTGTCCACATTGGACTTGATCAGCGCGCGGTTGTCCCGGATGAACTGCTGGATCTGCGCCAGCGCGCCACCGAGGCCGTTCAGCGCGCGGGCGAGCTCGTCCTTGTTCCGCGCCAGCGTCCCGGTCACCGAGGCGAGCTGCTTGTTGATCTCGCTGACGTTCCGGTCGTTGGTCGCCAGCATCGAGGTGAACCGCTGCAGTTCGTCGACGGTGGCGAACAGGTTCTGCGAGTTCCCGGACAGTGTCCTGGCGAGGTCGGCGAAGTTGCGCACCGACTCGTTGAACGGCTTCCCGTTGCCCTGCAGGTTCTTCGCGCCGGTGCGCAGCAGATCCGAAAGGGCGCCGTCGGCGTTCGCGCCCTTGGGACCGAGGGCCTTGGCGAGCGTGTCGAGGCTGGAGTAGAGCTGGTCGAGTTCCACCGGCGTGCCGGTGCGCTCCATCGGGATCGTCGCGCCGTCGTTCAGCCGGTTCCCGGAGCGGGTGAGCTTGGTGAACTGGACGTACCGGTCGGCGACCACACTCGGCGCCACGACGAGGACGTTGGTGTCGGCGGCGATCGGCGTCGAGCCGTCGACGGTCAGGACGACCTTGACCTGCTCGCCCTCCGGGGCCACCGATTCGACCTGGCCGACCCGGACGCCGAGCACCCGGACGTCCGATCCACTGTAGACACCGACGGCACGCGAGAAGTACACGGTGACGCGGTCGAGCCCGCTGCCGGAGAAGATCCACCAGAGACCGCCGACGACGGCCAGCGCGAGCACGAGCGCCAGGGTGACGAACCTGCTGGTCATCGCCCACCTCCGGGAATCGGCGGGGTGCAGGGATCCCGGTTCTCCGGGATGAGCCCGCACAGGTAGCTGTCCACCCAGCGTCCGTTGCCGAGCGAGTTGTTCACCACGCGGAAGTACGGCGCGGCGAGGTCGAGGCTCTTGGCGAGATTGTCGTTCTGCCGCTGCAGGATGTCGGTCACCTCTCCGAGCTGGCTGAGCGCGCCGCCGAGCTGCTCCTTGTTGTCCTGCACCAGGCCCGAAAGCTGGGTGGCGAGGTCCTTCGATCCGGTCAGCAGGTCGTGGATCGCCTGGCGCCGGTTGTCCAGTTCGGTCAGCAGCAGATTGCCGTCCGAGAGGAGCTTGGCGAAGTCTTCGTTCGAGTTCGCGAGCGTCGTGGTGAGGCCGTGCGCGTTCGAAAGCAGGCTGGCGAGTTCGGTGTCCCTGGAGGACACGGTCTTCGACAGCGACGTCAGCCCTTCCAAGGCCTTCCGGATGTGGTCGGGCGAGTTCTTGAACGTGTCGCTGAGCGTGGTGAAGCTTTCCGCGAGCTGATCGGTGTCGATCGCGCCCGCGGTGTCGGCGAGCCCGTTGAAAGCCTCGGTGACGTCATAGGGCGTCACGGTCCGGGTGCGCGGGATGACCTGCTTCGGGTTCTGCACCGTCTCGCCGGTCGGGCGCAGCGCGAGGAACTTCCGGCCCAGCAGGGTCTTGATCTTGATCTCGGCGGCGGTCCGGTCGCCGAGCCAGGCGTCCTTGACCCGGAAGCTCACCACCACGTGGTCCTCGGCGAGCTGGACGTCGCTCACCTCGCCGACCTTGATCCCGGCGATCCGGACCTCGTCGTCGGCCTGCAACCCGGCCGCTTCGGAGAATTCGGCCTGGTAGGTGGTACCGGAGCCGATGATCGGGAGGTTCTCGTAGTTGAGCGTCGCGGTCAGCAGCGCGGCCGCGACGGCGCTGCCGACGACACCGATGACGATCGGGTTCCGCTCCTTGAAGGGTTTCACGACGCGCACCTCTCCGCCGTCGCCGGGACCCCGCGGGGAGGGTTGCTCCGGAGGACGGCCGAGCACAGGTAGAAGTTCATCCACGATCCGTACGAGCTGATCCGGCCCAGGTCGTTCAGCTTCCCCGGAAGCTCGGTGAGGACCCGTTCGACCTCGGGTTTGCCCTGGTCGGTCGTCAGCGCGCCGGAGAGCAGGCCGAGTCCCTCGATGCTGTCCTTGAGCGGCTCCCTGCCCTGTTCGAGCAGACCGGCGGTGGCGGTGGTGAGGTCCGCGAGCCCGGAGACGGCCTCCCCGATCTCGGCGCGGTCACCGGCCAGGCCGGACACCAGCTCCCTCAGTGTGGAGACCAAAGTGGACAGTGCGTCACCCTTGCCGTTGATGGTCTTCAGCACCGTGTCCAGGTTCGTGATCACGTCACCGATCACCTTGTCGCGACCGGCGAGCGTGGTGGTCAGCGAACCGGTGTGCGCCAGCAGGCTTTCCACCGTGCCGCCCTCGCCCTGCAGCACCTGGACGATCTCGCCGGAGAGCTGGTTGACGTCCTTGGGGGACAACGCCTGGAACAGCGGTTTGAAGCCGTTGAACAGTTCCGTGAGATCCAGTGCGGGAGTCGTGCGTTCCAGCGGGATCTCCGCCCCCGGGTCCAGGAGTGCGCGGGTGCCCTTGCCGCGTTCGAGGGCGATGTAGCGCTGGCCGACCATGTTGCGGTACTTGATCACCGCGTTCACGTCGGCGGGCAGCCTGCGCTGGGAGTCGAGCGAGAACCGGACCCGGGCCAGGCTGTGGTCGGCGATTTCGAGTTCTTCGATCTGGCCGACCCGCACCCCGGAGATCCGGACGTCGTCGCCGACGTTCAGCGACGTCGCGTCGAGGAATTTGGCGCTGTAGGTCTTGGTGTCGCCGAGGCCGGTGTTCGTGATGGACACCGCCAGCAGCACCGTGGCCAGCGTCGTGATGACGACGAAGATCAGCCCCTTGATCAGCGGGCTCACGAAGTTCCTCATCGCAAGGTCACCTCCGTGCCCCGGTAGAGCGGCCCGACGAGCACACTGCCCCAAGCGGGCACCTGGTTGACCGGGACACCGGCCGACGGCGCGACCAGCGTGGAGATCAGCTGCTGTTCCTGCGGCGAGTTCGCCAGGCCGAGGTCGCCCTGTACGCCCGGGAGCGCGGCGGTCTTCTCACCGGTCGCCACGATGCCCTGGCCCATCATGCTGTTCGACGGGTAGCAGCGTGGTTCACCGGTGGCGTTGTAGACCGGGTCGTCCTTGCCGGGAACGTATTTCGCGCGGGGCTGGGTGACGGTGATCTCCGCGTGCAGGCCGGGTTCGGCGGTGCCCTTGCCCAGCACCTTGTCCATCTGCGGCTTCAGCTTGGCCAGCGCTTCGATCGTGCAGGCGAAACTCGGCGAGTACTTCGCGGCGACTTCGAGCGGAGCCCGGCTGTCGGCGGCGAGCGCGATGATGTTGGCTCGATTGTTGGCGAGGAACGTCGTGACCTGCTGGGAAGATGACGTCACCTGCTGGTACACGGTCGCCAGTTCGGCACGTTTCTCCTTGACGGTGTCGAGGGTGACCGCCGAAGCGCTCAGCGAGTCGAGCAGGTCCGGCGCGATGTCGCCGTACAGCTTCGAAACCGTGGCGAGGTCGCGGATGTTGTCGTTCAGCGCCGGGAGGTTCGGGTTGAACTCTTTGAGGTACCGGGCCGCGGTGGCCAGGGTGTCGCCGATCTGGTCGCCGCGGCCTTCCAGCGCGGTGGCGACCGTGGTCAGCGTGGTGGCGAGCTTCTGCGGCTGTACAGCCTGGAGCAGCGGCAACAGGTTGTCGAAGACCCGCTCCAGTTCGATCGCGTTGGCCGAGCGGTCCTGGCTGATCACGTCGCCCGAACTCAAGGGTCCGGCCGTCGATCCGTCCGGAATGGACAGTTGCACGTACCGCTCACCGAACAACGTCTTCGGCACGAGCAGCGCGGACACGTTCTTCGGCAGCTGGGAGACCTTGCCGGGCTCCATGGCCAGGTCGATCTCCGCGCCTCCCGGCGTGGCACGGACGCCGCGGATCTCGCCGACCACCACGCCGCGTGCCTTGACCTGCCCGCCCGCGCGCAACTGGTTGCCGACACGGTCCGCCTGCAGCGTCACCGGGACCGACGTGACGAAGTCCTTCTGATAGATCTTGATCGACAGCAGCACGAGGGCGGACATCACCACGAGGAACAGCACCCCGGCCGTCCGGACCCCGGCCTTGCGCAGCCCGCGCCGGCTCATCCGGCCACCTGCACCGTCGTGGTCGCGCCCCAGATCGCGAGGCTGAGGAAGAAGTCCAGCACGCTGACGGCCACGATCGCGGTCCGCACCCCGCGGCCGACCGCCACCCCGACGCCCGCCGGCCCGCCGCTCGCGCGGAAACCGTAGTAACAGTGGGCGAGCACGATCACGACGCTGAACACCAGCACCTTGCCGAACGACCAGAGCACGTCGCCGGGCGGCAGGAACAGCAGGAAGTAGTGGTCGTAGGTGCCCGCGGACTGGCCGTAGAACCAGACGGTGATCTGGCGTGAAGCGAGATACGAGGTCAGCAGGCCGATCGCGTACAGCGGGATGACCGCGAGGAAGCCCGCGATGATCCGGGTGGTAACCAGGTACGGGACGCTGGGAATGCCCATCACTTCGAGCGCGTCGATCTCCTCGGAGATCCGCATCGCGCCCAGTTGCGCGGTGAACCCGCAGCCGACGGTGGCCGAAAGCGCCAGCCCGGCGACGAGCGGCGCGATCTCGCGGGTGTTGAAGTACGCGGAGACGAAGCCTGCGAACGCCGACGTGCCGACCTGGTTGAGCGCCGAATAGCCCTGGAGCCCGACGACCGTGCCGGTGAACACGGTCATCCCGATCATCACGCCGATCGTGCCGCCGATGACCGCGAGCGCGCCGCTGCCGAAGCTGACTTCGGCCAGCAGGCGGGTGATCTCGCGGAGATAGCGGTGCACCGCGCGCGGCACCCAGGCGAGCGCCTTGAGGAAGAAGAGGATCTGGTCGCCGAGCGTGTCCAGGAAACCGAACCGGCGGTCCACCGCCTCGCGGACCCGCGTGGCGCGGGTGCTCGTGGGGGGAGGTGTCGTCGTGGTCATCAGCTGCCCTTCGCCGGGACGAGCTGCAGGTAAAGCGTCGTCAGCACGAGGTTCAACAGGAACAGGAGCAGGAACGTGATCACCACGGATTGGTTCACCGCGTCACCGACGCCTTTCGGGCCACCTTTCGGATTGAGCCCGCGATAAGAGGCGACGATCGCCGCGACGAAACCGAAGATGACCGCTTTGATCTCGCTGATCCAGAGGTCCGGAAGCTGCGCGAGAGCGGAGAAACTGGCCAGATACGCACCCGGTGTCCCGTTCTGCATGATGACGTTGAAGAAATAGCCGCCGAGGACACCGACCACGCTGACCATTCCGTTGAGGAAGGCGGCGACCCCCATCGCGGCGAGCACCCGCGGCACGATCAGGCGCTGGATCGGGGAGACCCCGAGCACCTCCATCGCGTCGATCTCCTCGCGGATCGTGCGGGACCCGAGGTCCGCGCACATCGCCGACCCGCCGGCGCCCGCGATCAGCAGCGCCGTCACGATCGGGCTCGCCTGCTGGATGATCGCCAGCACACTGGCCGCGCCGGTGAAGGACTGCGCGCCGATCTGCGCGGTCAGCGAACCGATGTGCAGCGCGATGACCGCGCCGAACGGGATCGCGACCAGCGCCGTCGGCAGGATCGACACACTCGCGATGAACCAGAACTGCTGGATCAGCTCGCGGGCCTGGAACGGCCGCCGGAAGGTCAGGCGGACGACGTCGAGGCCGAGTGAGTAGAGCCTGCCGGTCTCCCGGATCGCACCCGCGCCGGGGAATGAGGGTGCGTTAGTCCGGACGCCCACGCCGACCCTCCCGTTTTCCGGGCACGGCGAATACACCCCAGCTTGCGCAATTCCTTTGCTCCGAATGGCGGAACGGAATCGTTGAATAAGATCAACGGGGTGTTACCGTGCTGTTTGCTACTGGTCGGTACGCTAATCACGCGCCTGCCTGGTGACAAGAACTTCGGTGTGATCAAGACGTCACGTCCTGGTAACCGGTGAATTCTTGTCCCTATCTGACAAAGGCGGACGGGGATCTTGTCCGTTCTTTCGTGTTCGGCGGCGGGGTGGGTCACCACGGTCAGTGGTGACCCGATGGTCACCCGCTTGGCGGCTCGATCGGTCCTCGAGTCGCTCTTGGGTCGCTTGTCCGTGAAGGCCTTGGCGGACCCAGGGTCCCTCAAGGAGGCCTTCACGGACTTGGCGCTGGCCCGGCTGTGTGCCGGGCTTGGCGGTAGGGCAAACGTGTCATGTCATTGGGGGCGTTCCGGGGTCGGTGTGGGCCCGTGTTGGGGGGCCCAGTGTTTTCCGGACAGCTGCTTAGTTGCTAATTTTACGCTGCGAGCTGTCGGTTCAGATACTCGGCGTGGACCTCGTGTGGGGTCTTGTAACC